>NZ_KV811305.1:283022-399135 GCF_001813025.1 Pseudomonas sp. HMSC066A08 | reverse complement strand
CTGGGACATGAACTTCGACAGCGACACCAACGTCATCGAGGTGGCCATCCGCCGCCTGCGCGCCAAGGTCGACGACGACTACCCGCAGCGCCTGATCCATACCGTGCGCGGCATGGGCTACGTTCTCGAAGAGCGCGACGAATGAGCGCCGGGTTCGGCTCGCGGATGTCCCTCGGCGTCCGCCTGAGCCTGCTGTTCGCCGCCTGCACGGCGGCGGTCTCGCTGATCGCCGGGTTGATCTTCAGCAGGGCCATCGACGAGCATTTCGTCGAGCTCGACCATATGGCGATGTCCGCCAAGCTCGCTGTGTTTCGCGATGAGCTGCGCGGCCTCGGCTCGGAACAACAGATGCGCCGCCGCGAAGCGGAACTGCTGCGCGAACTGGCACGCCATCCGGACCTCGGCCTGCGCCTGAACGGCCCGGATGGCAGCCTCTGGTTCGAGCGCCTGCCGCAGCCTGCGCACCCCGGCCTGCCCGCCAACCGCGAACTCGGCGCCCCGCTGGAGCCCGGCAACGACGCTTCGCCGCGACTCACCGTGATCCTCGATATCAGTCATCACCAGCACTTCCTGCAACGCATGCGCCAGTTGATCTGGCTGACCATGAGCCTGTCGGCGCTGGCCACCGCGCTGCTCGGCGCCTGGGCCACCGGCGCCAGCCTGGCGCCGCTGCGACGGATGCGCGAGGTCGCCGCGCGGGTCTCCGCCAACTCCCTCACCACCCGCCTCGACGCCAGCCGGATGCCGGAGGAGCTGCGCGGCCTGGCCGGCGAGCTGAACGCCATGCTGGCGCGCCTGGAAGAAGCCTTCCAGCGCCTCTCGGCGTTCTCCGCCGACATCGCCCACGAGTTACGCACTCCGCTCACCAGCCTGCTGACCCAGACCCAGGTGGTATTGTCCCGCCCGCGCTCGCTGGAGGACTATCGCGAGGCCCTGCACGGCAACCTCGAGGAGCTGGAACGGCTCACCGCGATGGTCAACGACATGCTGTTGCTGGCCAAGGCCGATCACGGCCTGCTGGCTCCCAGCCGCCAGGCCCTGGACCTGGGCGCGGAAGTCGACTCGCTGCTGGAGTTCTACCAGCCGCTGGCGGAAGACCGCGACATCCGCCTGCTGCGCGAAGGCAGCCTGAGCCTGCCCGGCGACCGCGGCATGCTGCGGCGGGTGCTGGCCAACCTGCTGGACAACGCCCTGCGCTTCACCGCCGATGGCGGCGAGATCCGTATCCGTCTCGGCGACCGACGCCTGAGCGTGGAGAACCAGGGCCCGGCGATTCCCCCCGAGCGCTTGCCGCGCCTGTTCGACCGGTTCTATCGTGCCGATCCGGCGCGCCGCGAAGGCCAGGGTGAACACGCCGGCCTCGGCCTGGCGATCTGCCGCTCCATCGTCCAGGCCCACGGCGGCGAGATCCGCTGCGAGTCTGCCGACGGCTGGACCCGTTTCGTCATCGATTTCGCTCGCCCGCGCCGATGAAACGCGAAGCCCCCATGGCGGGGGCTTCTGTTTCACGCCTTCGAGCGCTTCATTGGCGCATGCCGCGCCCGCTCACCAGCAGCCTTACGCAGCCGAGATAGAGCACCGCGGTGGCCAGCAGCATGAAGCCGATGGCCACGCCGATGCGAATGTCGGAGACGCCGAGGATGCCGTAGCGGAAGGCGTTGACCATGTGCAGGATCGGGTTGGCCAGCGACACCGTCTGCCAGAACGGCGGCAGCAGGTTGATCGAGTAGAACACCCCGCCCAGGTAGGTCAGCGGCGTCAGCACGAAGGTCGGGATGATCGAGATGTCGTCGAAGTTGCGCGCGAACACCGCGTTGATGAAACCGCCCAGGGAGAAGATGGTCGCGGTCAGCACCACCACCAGCACCGTGATGCCCAGGTGGTGCACCTGCAGCTTGGTGAAGAACAGCGACAGCATGGTCACGATCACCCCCACCGCCAGGCCGCGCAGCACGCCGCCGATGGTGTAGCCGAGGAGGATGGTGTGCGGCGATACCGGCGACACCAGCAGTTCCTCCACCGAACGCTGGAACTTGCTGCCGAAGAAGCTCGACACCACGTTGCCGTAGGCGTTGGTGATCACCGACATCATGATCAGGCCGGGCACGATGTATTCCATGTAGGTGAAGCCGCCCATGTCGCCGATCTGCCGGCCGATCAAATTGCCGAAGATCACGAAGTACAGGACCATGGTGATCGCCGGCGGCAGCAGGGTCTGCGGCCAGATCCGGGTGAAGCGGCGCACCTCGCGGTAGACGATGGTGTTCAGGGCGACCAGGTTGGCGCTCAGCTCGCTGCTCATCGGGCGATCCTCGTCAGGTTCTTCTCCACCAGCGACACGAACAGCTCCTCCAGGCGATTGGTCTTGTTGCGCAGGCTCAGTACCTCGATGCCTTGCGCGCCCAGTTGGGCGAACAGATCGTTGATGCCCTGGCTTTTCTCCACCTGCACTTCGAGGGTGTGATCGTCCACCAGCCGCGTCGGGTAGCCGTCGAGAGTCGGCGGCAGGGCCTGGACGTTCTTCAGGTCGAGCAGGAAGGTTTCCGAATGCAGGGTCATCAGCAGGTCGCGCATGCTGGTGTTCTGCACGATCTCGCCGTGATCGATGATGGCGATGTTGCGGCAGAGCTGCTCCGCCTCTTCCAGGTAGTGGGTGGTGAGGATGATGCTGATGCCTTCCTGGTTGAGTTCGGTGAGGAAGCTCCACATCGAACGGCGCAGCTCGATGTCGACCCCGGCGGTGGGCTCGTCGAGGATCAGCAGGCGCGGCTGGTGGACCAGCGCGCGGGCGATCATCAGGCGCCGCTTCATGCCGCCGGAGAGCATCCGCGAGGCTTCGTTGCGCTTGTCCCACAGGCCCAGCTGGGTCAGGTAGCGCTCGGCGCGCTCCTTGGCGACCTTCGCCGGGATGCCGTAGTAGCCGGCCTGGGTCACGACGATGTCGAAGACCTTCTCGAACTGGTTGAAGTTGAACTCCTGCGGCACCACGCCGAGGCAACGCTTGAGGCCGGCCGGGTCCTTGTCGAGGTCGTGGCCGAACACCGAGACCGAACCGCCGGTCTTGTTCACCAGGGTCGAGAGAATCCCGATGGTGGTGGACTTGCCCGCGCCGTTGGGGCCGAGCAAGGCGAAGAAATCACCTTCGGCGACGTCCAGGTCGATGCCCTTGAGGGCCTGGAAACCGTTGCCGTAGGTTTTCGTCAATTGACGGATGGACAGGGCGGAACTCATTAGGCTTCCCGTGTCGGAAGGTGAAGAGGAAGAGCTAGATAAGGCTACGGGTAACAAAATGCAACAGTAGCCGGCTCAGGTCAGTTCGGTCATTACCGCGGTGCGGAACGCCGGGCGCTCGCGCAAGCGCAGGTACCAGGCCTCGAGGTGGGGCAGCGGCGGGCGCTCGATGGGCATCTCGAACCAGGCGTAGATGAAACAGCCCAGGGGAATGTCACCCATGCCGAAGCGTTCGCCGGACAGCCAGGGTTGGCCGGCCAGGGCCTGGTCCGGCACCCGCAGCAACTCGCCGCAGGTCTGCAGCGCCTTTGCGATCAGGGCCTCGTCGCGTTGCTCCGGCGGCGTACGCAACGTTCCCCAGAACAGGTCGCGGAACGGCCCGGCGAGAGTCGAGGTGGTCCAGTCCATCCACTTGTCGGCGTCGGCGCGGCGCACCGGGTCCTGCGGATAGAGGTCGCCCGGCGCATAGCGGGCGGCCAGGTAGCGGACGATGGCGTTGGACTCCCAGAGGACGAAGCCGTCGTCCTCGATCACCGGCACCCGACCGTTCGGGTTCATCGCGCGGAACGCCGGCTCATCCACCAGGCCGAACGCCCCGCCGGCATCCACCGTCCGGTACTCCAGGCCAATCTCCTCGGCGCACCACAGCGCCTTGCGCACATTGCTCGAGTTCTTCCGGCCCCAGATGGTCAACATACTCTGCGTTCCCTCTTCGGTTGATGCGGCGGATGGGTCGCCGGAGCGCCCGGACGACATGCCGCACCCTACCGAGGATGGACCGAAGAAGGAAGACGCGCCGGCTGATGGTGACTATCGACGCCCTTCATCTTGCCCGGCCTCGGCCTGGAAATCGCCGTCCAGGGCCAGCGGGCAGCCGGAGAACAGGTGCGGATAGTGCTGCTGCAGGTGGGAGAAGAACAGTTCCTCCGGCAGGTCGGCGAACTGGCCGTGATCGGCCAGGTACTCCATGTAGCGCTCGCCCTGGCGGTTGAACGGATGGAAGACGCTGTCGGCGACGCCGTCGAACTCCAGCGGGGCGACGTCGAAGGCGCGGCACAAGGCACGGTTGAACGCCGGGGTGGCCTTCACCCAGCGGCCCGCGAGGTACAGCTCGGTATAGCCGTGCATGGCGAACACCTCGCTGCGCAGCGCCTCCAGCAAACGTGGTGTGGCCAGGTGGTTGCGCACGTCGGCCAGGCCGATGCGCGCCGGAATCCGGCAATGCCGGGCGCAGGCGGCGAGCAGGATGGCCTTGGGCACGCAATAGGACTCGCCCTGCTGCAGCGCGTGGCTGGCCTTCAGGGTCTGCGGATCGCGGCTGAACACGTAGGGGTTGTAGCGCACCCCGTCGCGTACCGCGTAGTACAGCGCGACCGCCTGGTCACGCGGTTTCGCCGAATTGCCCCGGGATTTTTCTGCGAACTCCACCACCACGGGGTGGTCACTATCCACGAAGCGGCCGGATTGTAGGTAGGACTGCATGGCGGGCTCCCGGCGGGCAATTTGTCCCAGTCTAAACGGGAAGTTTTCGCCTATAACGTGACAAACCGGCCAAGCTGACCGGCCCTGCCGCCAAACGGCGGCAAACGGGCTAAGCTCGAGACGCCGCCTGGCGTCTTCATGGAGGATTCCGCATGTTGTTGCTCTGGTTAGTCGTACTGGTACTCGGTGTCGCTTACCTCGCCCATCGGCGTACCCCACCCGCTCCCGCGCTCGGCATCAGCGCCGCCTACCTGATCCTGATGGGCGTGTTCAGCCACGCTCCCGGCTGGCTGCTGCTGGTCTTCTGGCTGCTCTGGCTGGCGGTGGCGCTTCCCCTCGCCCTGCCCGACCTGCGCCGGCGCGTGCTCAGCGGTCCGCTGTTCGCCTGGTTCCAGAAAGTCCTGCCGCCGATGTCCGACACCGAGCGCGAGGCCATCGAGGCCGGTACCGTGTGGTGGGATGGCGAATTGTTCAGCGGCCGCCCGGACTGGCAGAAGCTGCTCGACTACCCCAAGGCGCAACTCACCGAAGAAGAGCAGGCCTTCGTCGACGGCCCGACCGAAGAACTCTGTGCCATGGTCAGCGACTGGGACATCGGACAGCGCATGGACCTGCCGGAAGAAGCCTGGGCCTTCATCAAGCAGCACGGCTTCTTCGGCCTGATCATTCCCAAGGAGTACGGCGGCAAGGGCTTCTCCGCCTTCGCCCACTCGCAGGTGGTGATGAAGCTCGCCACCCGCAGCGGCGACCTGGCCTCGACGGTGATGGTGCCGAACTCCCTCGGCCCGGCCGAGCTGCTGCTCCACTACGGCACCGACGAGCAGCGCCAGCGCTACCTGCCGAGCCTGGCCAAGGGCGACGACATTCCCTGCTTCGCCCTCACCGGCCCCTACGCGGGCTCCGATGCCGGCGGCATGACCGACGTCGGCATCGTCTGCAAGGGCGAATGGGAAGGTCGCGAGGTGCTCGGCCTGCGCCTGACCTGGGAAAAGCGCTACATCACCCTCGGTCCGGTGGCCACCCTCCTCGGCCTGGCCTTCAAGTGCCACGACCCGGACCATCTGCTGGGCGACGAGGAGGACCTGGGCATCACCCTGGCGCTGATCCCCACCGACACCCCCGGGGTCGAGATCGGTCGCCGCCACGTGCCGCTGGGCGCCGCCTTCATGAACGGTCCGAACTCCGGCAAGGACGTGTTCGTGCCGCTGGAGTACATCATCGGCGGGCAGGAAATGATCGGCAAAGGCTGGATGATGCTGATGAACTGCCTGTCGGTCGGACGCTCCATCTCGCTGCCGGCGGTGGGCACCAGCGCCGGCAAGGCCAGCAGCTACGTCAGCGGTCGCTACGCCCAGGTCCGCGAGCAGTTCAACGTGCCGATCGCCGCCTTCGAAGGCATCCAGGAGGCGCTCGCCCGCATCGGCGGCAACGCCTGGCTGATGGACAGCGCGCGAATCCTCACCGCCAACGCGGTGGACCTCGGCGAGAAGCCCTCGGTGCTTTCGGCGATCCTCAAGTACCACCTCACCGAGCGCGGCCGCGAGTGCATCGCCCATGCCATGGACATCCATGGCGGCAAGGGCATCATCATGGGCCCGAACAACTACCTGGGTCGTTCCTGGCAGGGCGCGCCGATCTTCATCACGGTGGAAGGCGCGAACATCCTCTCGCGCAACCTGATGATCTTCGGCCAGGGCGCGATCCGTTGCCATCCGTACGTACTCAAGGAGATGGAACTGGCCCAGCGCGAGGACAAGGACCAGGCCGCCCGCGAGTTCGACGCGCTGCTGGTGAAGCACATCGGCTTCGCCGTCGGCAACGCCGCCAGCAGCTTCCTCCTCAGCCTCAGCTGCGGCCACCTCGGCAACGCGCCCGGCGACCGCATCAGCCGTCCCTACTTCCGCGCGCTGAACCGCCTGGCGGCGTCCTTCGCCCTGCTCGCCGACTTCAGCATGATGCTGCTGGGCGGCGAACTGAAGCGCAAGGAACGCCTCTCCGCGCGTCTCGGCGACGTCCTCAGCTATCTCTACCTGGGCTCGGCGGCGCTCAAGCGCTACCACGACCTGGGCAACCCGGACTACCTGCATCCGCTGCTGCGCTGGGCCATGGAGGAAAACCTCGGCAAGGCCGAGGCGGCGCTGGAGGACCTGCTGAACAACTTCCCCAGCCGCTTCTTCGGCTGCGCACTGAAGGTCCTGGTACTGCCGTTCGGCCGCCGGCACAAAGGGCCGGGCGACGAACTGGACGCCGAGATCGCGGAAATCCTCGGCCGTCCGGACGACGACCCGGCGTTGCAGGCGATCCTCGCCGGCGCGTTCCTGCCGAAGGACCCGCAGGACCCGGTCGGTGCCCTCGCCCACGCCTTCGACGCGGTACGCGAAAGCGCCGCGCTGGAGAAAACCCTGCACAAGGCGATCAAGGAAGGCAGGGTCCAGCCGCAAGCGGGGCAGAACCCGATCGATGCCGGCGCCGCCGCCGGCGTGCTGAGCGCCGAGCAGGCGCAGGCCCTGCACCAGGCCGAAGCGGCACGGCGCAAGGTGATCGACGTCGACGACTTCGCCAAGGAAGAACTGCAACTGGCCGACGGCAGGATCCGCTGACACTCCGCGGCAAAGCGACGGTCGCAAGCGACAAAGGCGCCTTCCGGCGCCTTTGTCGTCTTCACCCACCCAGCCCCGGGCGATTGGCTAGAATCGACGGGCACATCCCTGACGTACGGGAGGCCATCATGCTCAAGCTACTTGCCACCGGCCTGGCAGCCTCGTTTCTCCTCCTGCCCCTGGTGCAGGCCGCACCGCCGGCGCCCTATGGCGTACAGCCGCACCAGCAAACCGTGCAGCGCGCCGCCGAGCAACGCCAGCGCCAGCTCCAGGAACAGCGCCAGCGCTTCGACGAACAACGCCTGCAACTGCAGCAGGACCAACTGCAACGCCAGCAGCAGAACCTGCAGCGGCAACGGCAGCAGCGGCAAATGCAGGACAACCTGATCCGCCAGCAGCAACTGGACCAGCAACGCTGGCGCCTGGAGCAGGACCAGCGGCGCCTCGACAGCGAACGCCGGCAACTGGAAAACCGCCGGCGCCAGAGCCAGTCCCCGGCGATCCGCTGAAACTGGCCGGCGCCGCGAAACCCTTTATACTGCCCAGCTTTTTTCCAGAGGACCCGTCATGGCCAACTCCTACCTCGAGCACCACCTCGCCCTGCTCCAGCACCTGCGCAACATCCTCGGCGCCCTGGGCGAGGCCGAGCAGGTGCCGGAAGAAAACCACGGGCTGTTCCTCGAGCGTTTCGACGAACTGATGGACGAGCTGCCACGCGACCCGGAAGGCGCCCAATATCTCGGCCAGGACCTGATTTCCCAGGTCTTCCACCGCTATCCGCAGATCGCCCACCTGGTACCGCGCGACCTGCTGTGGTTCTTCGGCGGCGATTGCCTGCACTTCATGCCGGACGAAGAGATCGACCTGTTCCAGCGCCTAGACGAGCGCCGCTACGAAGCCGAAGAGCGCGGCGAAACGTTCGACTGGAACCGCGAAAAGCAGTTGCTCGCGCTGCCCGAGGACAGCCCGCGGCACTGAATCGCCTCGCGCCGGACGCACGCCGGCGCGACTCTTTGCGCTTCCGCCGCACGCTCGTCTGCCCCTCTAGCTCGCCGCTACCCGCGCCTCGCGCTCTGCGCCGCGCCGGCTGTTGCGCCACGCCCAGAGCTCGGCCGCCTTCAGCGGCGGGGAAAACAGGTAGCCCTGCCCCCACTGGATGCTGTGCCCGCACAAGTACTGTTCCTGCTCCCGGGTCTCGATGCCTTCGGCGGTCATGGCCAGGTCCAGGCGCTGCGCCAGCGTGATGATCGTCTCCAGCACCACGGCATTCACCGATCCGCTGCCGACGCTGCTGACGAACGAGCGATCGATCTTGAGAAAGTCCGCATGCAGCTTCTGCAGGTGGGACAACGAGCTTTGCCCCGTGCCGAAATCGTCCAGCGCCCATTGCACGCCAAGCTCGCGCAGTTGCTGGATGTTGTGCTGCAACTGCGCATCGTGCGGCAGCGCCTCGCGCTCGGTGACTTCCAGGACCAGTTGCGGGCCTTCGCTGCCGATGGCGCCGAGCAAACGCCGCACGTCGTCGACGAACCCATGGCCCGCCAAGTGCGAGCCACTGACATTGACACCGAGATGATCGCCCGCCCCCAGGCCCAGTTGCGCCAGGTCGGCGGCGACCAGGCCGAAGATGTGCCGGGTCAGATCGCCGATCATGCCGTTGTCTTCGGCCAGGGGAATGAAGATGTCCGGCCGCACCTGACTCCTGTCCGGCCGCTGCCAGCGCACCAACGCCTCGACGCCCCGGCACTCTCCGGTATCGAGGTGGATGATCGGCTGGTAGACCATGTGGAACTCACGGGCGCGCATGGCCCGATACATGTCGCCGACCAGCGACAGCCGGCGACGGCAGAACAGGTGCGCCAGATATCCCGCCAGCAACGCGGCCAGGAGGATGAAGGGGGCGTAATGCCGCCAGGCATCGGCACGATAGGCGCTGGCCAGCGCGGGAGCGACCGCCACCCGCACCTCGACCGGAAACCTTGCCGAAGCCGCCACGGCGACGCCATCACCGGTGGCGGGCGCGCCGCCGGGTAGCTGTCTCTGCGACTGTCTCAGGACCATCTGCACCTGGAACTGTTCGTCGTAGGAAGCCGCCTGCTGGATATCCAGCAGGTACTGACCGTCGATTATCGCCAGCACGCCGGATCCGTTTTCATCGCCACGCGACATGATGACCGAAGCCCGCTCCGGTACCTGCGGCGTCGCGTTGCTGGGGGTGATGCGCTGCCCGGCCGGTAGGCTGCCCAAGGCCTTGAAGGCCACCTGCAACGGCAGGTCGTGCAACTCGCCCCGCAGGGAGGAACAATAGACGTTCTCGCGTTCCACTAGGACCAGCGAGCGGAAATACGGGCTCAGCATGGTCATCCGGGTCAATCGGCCCAGGACCTCCCGGCACGGCTTGCCCACCGCCTCCTGGCTCTTGTCCAGGCTGTCCGAGACAACGCCGAGCAGGGTGTCCAACTGGCGAAGAATGGCGACAGAGGTTACCGCGGCCTCGCCTTCGGCACGCATCCTGGCCTGCTGGTACACCAGCGGCGCCATGAGCAACGGGACGGCCGCGAGCGCGGCGATCACGATACCGAAATGAAAGAGACTGTCCCGCCGCGGCCTGCCGATCTGCATAGGTGCCACGCTCCCGCGCAAGTTGCACGAAGCCCGCCCGGGATTGCCGGGATCAGGGTCATGTCCGTATGAGGTTGAAAATACAAGCACGAAGCCGACAACGTCCGGCGACGGGAACACCCCGACAGAGCCGGCTCGCTCGCGCCAGCCTGCACCTACTTGCGGCGCAACGCAGCCGGTGCCCGGAACGAATCTTACCCCAGAAGCCTGGCGAGCGACCGCGCCCGCCTCCGCCGCCGAACGCGACGGGAAAGGCGTCCAGCGCGCGGGCCCCGGGACGTCCTCGCTACCGCGAGACAGCGGGGCTTGAACGGCAGAACGAGGCAAGAAAGGAGACCGGGACGAGCAGCCTGGCGCGCAGAAACGAAAAAAGGGCCCGAAGGCCCTTTTCTCTTCGACCCAGGCCGAAACCTGGGTCATGTTTGGAGCGGGAAACGAGACTCGAACTCGCGACCCCGACCTTGGCAAGGTCGTGCTCTACCAACTGAGCTATTCCCGCGTTACAACTTGTTGCCCGTTCGGCCGAAACCGAACCTTTGACGCCTAACTTTCATCAACCCCGCCGAAGCCAGGCTGTAGAATCTGGAGCGGGAAACGAGACTCGAACTCGCGACCCCGACCTTGGCAAGGTCGTGCTCTACCAACTGAGCTATTCCCGCAATGGCGTCCCCTAGGGGACTCGAACCCCTGTTACCGCCGTGAAAGGGCGGTGTCCTAGGCCACTAGACGAAGGGGACGCGGCCCGGAACTTACAACAGATCTTTCCGGCTTCCAGTGTTTCGCGTTTGGCTTCACGCTGGAAGTGGCGCGCATTTTATGGAGCGTCCGGGGAGGCGTCAACCCTTCTGAGAAAATTTTTTTAAATCAAAGACTTCTGTGCAAATAATGAGCTGCTGCTATCAGTGGTAGCACCAAGACATTAGACTAAGAAAATTCTTACAGCGGAGTCTCAAGGTGTCGCCACTCCTCATTACCGCCCTCATCATCGGCGGGATCGCCCTCCTCATCGCCATTGGCTATATCAACCACGTGGTGGAAAACAGCAAGCTGGAGAAAGCGCGCCTGAAGGCCGAACTCAACGACCGGGTCCGGCGCTGCGCGCAGATTTCCGAGAGCCTTCCCGGCCAGTTCGTCAGCCCGTCGCTGAAGCTGTTGATGAGCCAGATCGAGCTCAGCCTCAGCGAGCAGCAACTGGCGTTGGAGAAGAAAGCCGATGCCGGGCTCAAGGCTCGTATAGAAGAGTTGCGCGCGCTGGTCGCCAAGGGCGAGTCGATCCCGGTGCGCAATCCGCCCCAGGCGATCCTGACCGAGGACAAGGCCAAGGAAGTCCGCTTCCTCTTCGAAGCCCTGCATGCCCAGCTCACCCGTTTCACCCAGGACGGCCACCTGCCGCGCAGCGAGGCGCAGATCTGGGTCAAGGAAATCCGCCACCTCCTGGTGCGCCTGCATATCGAGTTCTTCGGCAATCTCGGCCAGCAGGCCCTGCAGCAGAACGAACCGCGCCAGGCGCGCCTGGCCTTCGAACGCGGCGCCCAGTACCTGCGCAAGCAGCCCGAGCTGGCGCGCTACCAGGCGGAGCTGCAGCAGATGGAGGCGCAACTGGCCCGCGCCAATGCGATGGTGCTGAACAACAGCCAGCCGGCGAGCGAGGACCCCAGCGAACTCAACGAGGGATTGAAGGCCCTCGATGCAGACGACCTGTGGAAGAAGAAGAACGTCTACGACTGACTCCGGCCTGCCCACGGAAGCCGTGCTATAACCCAGGCTCATATCGACCGAGGAAATCGCTATGAGCCTGACACTCTACGGAGCCCCGCTGTCTCCGTTCGTCCGCAAGGTCCGCCTGCTACTGGCCGAAAAGGGCCTCGACTACCAGCTGGAAGCGATCGCCCCGTTCGGCCAGCCGGCCTGGTATCGCGAGATCAGCCCGCTGGGCCGCATCCCGGCGTTGCGCGACGGCGACCTGGCCCTCGCCGACTCCAGCGTGATCTGCCAGTACCTGGAAGAACGCTATCCCGAACCGCCGAATCTCCAGGGCGAGGCCCCCGCCGGCCGCGCAGCGGTGCGCTGGCTGGAAAAATACGCCGACTACGAGATCGCTCCCCTGGCCACGCTGACGATCTTCCGCAACCGGATACTCAAGCCGGCGATGGGCCAGGCCTGCGAGGAGAACGACGTACGTCGCGCGCTGGAGGAAAAGCTGCCAGCGCACTTCGATTACCTGGAAAACCATCTCGACGGCCGGGCCTTCTTCGTCGGTGAGCGGCTGACCCTCGCCGACCTGGCGATCGCCAGCCAACTGGTCAACCTGCGTCACGCCGGCGAAAACCTGGACGAGCAACGCTGGCCGGCCCTCGCCGCGCATTTCGCGCGGATGCTCGAACGCCCGGCGATGCAAGCGCTGCTGCCGGGGGAACGACGGACCCTCGACAAGCTCGCAGCGAAAGCCTGAACGCGTCGCTCAGCAGTCCGTCAGGCGCAGGAATATCTCCACCAGGCCTTCGATCCCGGCCTGGTCCTCGGCGCTGAAGCGTCCCACGCTCGGGCTGTCCAGATCGAGCACAGCGACCAGGCGGCCGTCCTTGAGCAGGGGCACCACCAGTTCGCTGCTGGAAGCGCTATCGCAGGCGATGTGGCCGGGAAACGCGTGGACGTCGTCGACCCGCTGGGTCAGCCGGGTACGCGCCGCGGCGCCGCAGACGCCCTTGGAGAAGGGAATGCGGACGCAGGCGACCTTGCCCTGGAACGGCCCCAGGACCAGTTCCTCGTTGCGGTTCAGATAGAAGCCGGCCCAGTTCAGGTCGCCCAGCTCATGAAAGAGAAAGGCGGAGAACTGCGCGGCGTTGGCGATGAAATCGCGCTCGTCGGCGAACAGCGCCTCGGCCTGCGCCGCCAGCAGGGCGTAGCCGGCCAGCCCGGCGCCAGATTGCTGCAGATCGATCATGCCTGGCGCTCCAGCAGTTGCTTGCCCACCCAGTAGCGGGAGAACTGATAGGCGCAACGGCCGTTGCGGTTGCCGCGGCCAAGCGCCCAGCGGATCGCTTCCTTCTCGAGCTCCTCGCTCCAGCTCCAGGCCAGCCCGGCCTTCTCCGCGAGCACGTCCACCCAGTGGCGAACCACGCTGAGGAAATGCTCCTGGGTGAAGGGATAGAACGACAGCCACAGGCCGAAACGGTCGGACAAGGCGATCTTGTCCTCCACCGCTTCGTTGGGATGCAGCTCGCCGTCCACCATCTTCCAGTTCTCGTTGTCGCTCTGCTTCTCCGAAACCAGGTGCCGGCGGTTGGAGGTGGCGTAGAGCAGCACATTGTCCGGCGCCTGTTCCAGCGAGCCGTCGAGCACGCTCTTGAGTACCCGGTAGTCGCCTTCCCCGGCATCGAACGAGAGGTCGTCGCAGAACAGTACGAAGCGCTGCGGCAGGCCTTGCAGTTGCTCGACCACGCGCGGCAGGTCGGCCAGGTGGTCGCGCTCGATCTCGATCAGACGCAGCCCGGCGCCGGCCAGCTCGGCCAGCAGTGCACGAACCAGGGAGGACTTGCCGGTCCCGCGGGCCCCCCAGAGCAAGGCGTGGTTGGCCGGCTGGCCGGCGACGAACTGACGGGTGTTGCGTTCCAGTTGCTCGCGCTGCCGCTCTACACCCAGCAGGTCGGCCAGGCGCAGGTCGAGGCTGACCTCCAGCGGCTGCAGGTAGCCGCTGCGGCCGTCGCGGTGCCAGCGCGCCGCCAGGCTGCGCTCCCAGTCGACGGCTTCGCGTACGGCCGGCAGCAGCGGCTCCAGGCGCGCGAGCACGCTTTCGGCGCGGGCAAGAAAATCGCTCAATCGGGAATCCATTGTGTTCTCCTCGGATCGGACTGACGTCACGGATCGATCATCGGTTGCGCCCAGGAACCCCGACAGACGGTCGGGATGGGCTATGCTAGGCGGCAGAACCTCGCCAAGGCTGATCCCCGCCCCCATGGATATAGCGCTGACCCATCGCCTGTCGTTCAAACAGGCCAGCCTCACCGTGCTGGTGGCCTTTATCCTGGGAACCCTGCTCAGCCTGATTCAGGTTGGCGTCGATTATGCCAGCCAGGACGCATCCATCAATCGCGAAGTGCGCGCGCTGCTGGACGTCAGCCACAACCCCGCCGCGCGAATCGCCTACAACATCGATGCGGAGCTGGCCCAGGAGCTGGTCCTCGGCCTGCTGCGCTCGCCCGCCGTGGTCCGTGCGGAAATCATCGACACCTCCGGCCTGCCGCTGGCCAGCGCCTCGCGCGAACCCGCCGAAAGCCGCCTGCGGCCGCTCAGCGACTTCCTCTTCGGCCACAAGCGGGTCTACGAGGACCCGTTGCATGTCGACCATGCGCCGGGCGAGGCCCTCGGCGTACTGCACCTGGAAATCGACACCTTCGTGTTCGGCAACGACTTCCTCCGTCGCGCCGGCATCACCCTGCTCTCCGGCTTCGTGCGCAGCCTGCTGCTGTCGCTGATCCTGCTGGTGCTCTTCTATACCCTGCTGACCAAGCCCCTGGTCAGCCTGATCCAGGCCCTCAGCGGACACGATCCACGCTCGCCGGCACGCATGCGCCTGCCCTGCCCCAAGGGCCACGAACGCGACGAGATCGGCGTGCTGGTGGAAGTCATCAACCGCCAGCTCGGGCGCATCTCGGTTGAGATCGAACAGCGCCGGGAGGCGGAGAACCGCCTGACCCAGTACCTGGAGGAGCTGGAAAGCATCGTCGCCGCCCGTACCGCCGAGCTGAAGGCAGCCAACGCGCGCCTGACGCTGTCCAACCAGGAACTCGAAGAAGCCCGCCAGACCGCTCTCGACATGGCCCAGGCCCGCGCCAGCTTCCTGGCCAACATGAGCCACGAGATCCGCACCCCGCTGAACGGCCTGCTCGGCATGCTCTCGCTGAGCCTCGACGGCCCGCTTACCCCGGAACAGCGCCAACAGCTGTCGATCGCCCACGACTCCGGCAAGGTGCTGGTGGAATTGCTCAACGACGTGCTCGACCTCTCCAAGTTCGAGGCCGGGCAACTGGTCCTGGAACAGATCCCGTTCGACCTGGGCGTCCTGGTGGAAGACACCGCCAGCCTCCTCTCGCAGAACGCCGCGGCCGGCGTGGAGCTGACCTGCCTGGTCGACCCCACCCTGCCCGCCCAGGTTTCCGGCGACCCGACGCGGATCCGCCAGGTCGTCAGCAACCTGCTGTCCAACGCGCTGAAGTTCACCCGCCTGGGGCGGGTCGACGTTCGCGTGGAAGCCACCGCCGAGGGTGTGCGCATCAGTGTGCGCGACACTGGCATCGGTATCGCCCAGGAGGCGCTGGATCGCATCTTCCAACCGTTCACCCAGGCCGACGCGGGTATCACCCGCCAATACGGCGGCACCGGCCTCGGCCTGGCCCTCACGCGCAAGCTGTGCGAGGCCATGCAGGGCGAACTGACGGTGGAGTCGACGGTCGGCCTGGGCAGCCTGTTCAGCGTCGGCCTGCCGCTGGCGCCGGTCAGCCCTCCGCTGCAGGCGCTGCCGCTGCGCGGCCGGGTGATCGCGCAATGCTCGGCCAACAGCGGGCTGGCGCAGCTGCTGCAAACCTGGCTGCCACGCTGGGGCCTGGAGTACAAGCGTCTGGAGACCGACGACAGCCTGCTCGGCCACTCGCTCGACGTACTGATATCGGATTGCCCGGATTGCCTGATGGGACTGCGTCCGAGCATCGGTACGCCGATCCTGCTGGTCACCGCCTACGGCAGTTTCCTCGAACCGGAGCTGGCCCGCCGCCTGTCGCCGTTGCGCCAACTGGCCAGGCCGCTGAGTCGCAACCAGTTGTACCAGGCCCTGAAACACGTGCTCGAACACACCGCCATAGCCCCGTCGAGCGCCTCGGACACCACGGGAGAACAGCGCAACACCAGGGTCCTGCTGGTGGAGGACAACCCGGTCAACCAGTTGGTCGCCAAGGGCCTGCTGCACAAGCTCGGCTGCCAGGTATGGATCGCCGAACACGGGCTGAATGCCCTGAAGATGCTGGAGGAGCATCCCATCGACCTGGTCCTGATGGACTGCAACATGCCAGTGATGGACGGCTACGAAGCGACCCGGCAGATCCGCGACAGCGGACGCTGGGGCGGCCTGCCGATCATCGCACTGACCGCCAACGCCCTGCCGGACGAGCGCGAACGTTGTCGCGCCGCCGGCATGGACGACTACCTGGCCAAGCCCTTCCACCGCGACGAACTGAAAGCCATCCTCGACCGTTGGTGCCCGCTCACCGCGGGCGACTAGCCGGTCTCGCGACGACGGCTAGCCCCCCACCGCCAGACGGAAGCGCGACAACAATCCGCCCAGGCGCTGGTGCAGGTCGAACATCTCGTTGAGGTCGAAACCGGTGCTGCAGATCAGTTGCTGGCGCAGCGGAATGACCCGTTCGCGCAAGGTGATCCCCGGCACCGTCAGCGTCAGGTGCACTTCCCGCTCATCGTGACTGGCACGACGACGATCCACCAGGCCGAGCTGTTCGAGACGCTTGAGCAAGGGCGTCAGTGTTCCGGAGTCGAGCAGCAGGCGGTCGCCCAGGGCCTTCACCGTCGGCTGCTCCGGCGGGCTCGCATGCCACTCCCAGAGCACCAGCATGACCAGGTACTGCGGGTAGGTCAGGCCGATCTGTTCGAGCAGCGGCCGATAGCCGCGGATCACCGCGCGCGAGGCGGCGTACAGCTTGAAGCACAGCTGGTTGTCGAGCAGCAGCGACTCTTCGACGCCATCCGGCCTGGCGACTTGTCCCTGGGCGTTCATCCAAGCAGCGCCTCGATCGCCGAGCTCAGTTCCTCCGGCTTGGTGGTCGGTGCATAGCGCTTCACCACCTGGCCATCGCGGCCGATCAGGAACTTGGTGAAGTTCCACTTGATGCCCTGGCTGCCGAGCAGGCCCGGCGCGCGCTTCTTCAGGCTGACGAACAACGGGTGGGCGCCGGCGCCGTTGACCTCGATCTTCCTGAACAGCGGGAAGCTCACCCCGTAGTTCAGTTCGCAGAACTGCGAAATCTCGCCCTCGTCGCCCGGTTCCTGCTTGCCGAACTGGTTGCAGGGGAAGCCGAGCACCACCAGGCCGCGCTCACGGTATTTTTCCCACAAGGCCTCCAGCCCCTGGTACTGCGGGGTAAAGCCACATTTGCTGGCGGTGTTCACCACCAGCAGCGCCTTGCCGCCGAAATCGGCCAGGGTCTTCTGTTCGCCCTTGATGGTGGTGCAGGGAATGCTCAGCAGCGAATCGCTCATGGCTTGTCTTCCTTGTCGTGGGTAGGCCTGGAAACAAAGTAGCTCGCAACTCAATTGCACACAACCTAATTGAGTGAAAAACGACCCGAACCAAAGACGGGTCGTCGCTCTCTAGCTCTCCCGCGGCACCAGCTTCAGCGAGGCCGAGTTGATGCAGTAACGCAATCCGGTGGGCCGGGGGCCATCCGGGAAGACATGCCCCAGGTGGGCATCGCAGCGGCCGCAGCGGACTTCGATGCGGTGCATGCCGTGGCTGAAGTCGTCCAGTTCGCGGACCGCCTCGGCGTCCACCGGTTGGAAATAGCTCGGCCAACCGCTGCCGGAGTCGTACTTGGCGTCGGAGTCGAACAACGCCGTGCCACAGCAGGTGCAGCGATAGATCCCGGGGGTCTTGGTGGCGTGGTATTCGCCACTGAAGGCGCGTTCGGTTCCGCCCAGGCGACAGATGTGGAACTGCTCCTCGGTCAACTCCTCGCGCCAGGAGTCCAGGGGTTTGTCGATCTTGCTCATCGGCTCTACCTCGCGATCTGAAAAATGCCCGGCGCTCCCTTTTCCGGGGGACGGGCCGCACGTATCATGCGTGCTCCTTATAGACGCCAGTCTGTCATCCGCGTTACAGCCTGCCAAGCCGCGATCCAGTGGGCTTTTCGCAGCCTGTTCCACGGTGTTCGCTCACTTCGGGACTCGACACATCATGCAGGTCAGCAAATCGAACAAGCTCGCCAACGTCTGCTATGACATTCGCGGGCCGGTGCTCAAGCACGCCAAACGCCTAGAGGAAGAGGGTCACCGCATCCTCAAGCTGAATATCGGCAACCCGGCGCCGTTCGGTTTCGAAGCTCCCGAGGAAATCCTCCAGGACGTCATCCGCAACCTGCCGACCGCCCAGGGCTACAGCGACTCCAAGGGTCTGTTCAGCGCCCGCAAGGCAGTGATGCAGTATTACCAGCAGAAGCAGGTGGAGGGCGTCGGCATCGAGGACATCTACCTCGGCAACGGCGTGTCGGAACTGATCGTGATGTCCATGCAGGCGCTGCTGAACAACGGCGACGAGGTGCTGATCCCCGCTCCCGACTACCCGCTGTGGACCGCCGCCGTCAGCCTCGCCGGCGGCAAGCCGGTGCACTACCTGTGCGACGAGCAGGCCAACTGGTGGCCGGACCTGGAAGACATCAAGGCGAAGATCACTCCGAACACCAAGGCGATGGTGATCATCAACCCGAACAACCCCACCGGCGCGGTGTATTCCAGGGAAGTACTGGAAGGCATGGTCGAGCTGGCCCGCCAGCACAACCTGGTGCTGTTCTCCGACGAGATCTACGACAAGATCCTCTACGACGGCGCCGTCCACGTCTCCACCGCCTCGCTGGCGCCGGACGTGCTCTGCCTGACCTTCAACGGCCTGTCCAAATCCTACCGGGTGGCCGGCTTCCGCTCCGGCTGGGTGGCGATCTCCGGGCCCAAGCAGCGGGCGCAGAGCTACATCGAAGGCCTCGACATCCTCGCCAACATGCGCCTGTGCGCCAACGTCCCGGCGCAGCACGCGATCCAGACCGCCCTGGGCGGCTACCAGAGCATCAACGACCTGGTCCTACCGCCGGGGCGCCTGCTGGAGCAACGCAACCGCGCCTGGGAACTGCTCAACGACATCCCCGGCGTCAGCTGCGTGAAGCCGATGGGCGCGCTGTACGCCTTCCCGCGGATCGACCCGAAGATCTGCCCGATCCACAACGACGAGAAGTTCGTCCTCGACCTGCTGCTCTCGGAAAAACTGCTGATCGTCCAGGGCACCGCCTTCAACTGGCCGTGGCCCGACCACTTCCGGGTGGTCACCCTGCCCCGCGTCGACGATCTGGAGCAGGCGATCCTGCGCATCGGCAGTTTCCTCAAGGGCTACCAGCAGTAAACTCCCCGTTCCCGCGGCGCCACTGGCGCCGCCCTGCCTGGCGCCCCATCCATGGACCTGCAGATCGACGACTTCCACAAGGACGCCGCTGGCGGCCTCCTGCTTCTCTACCAGGCGTTTCCGCGCAAGACCGCGCTCTACGTCGAAGACCTGATCGGTCGCGAGGCGCCGGACGAGTTCGGCCTGCCGAGCAAACGTCACCAAAGTTGTCTGGGCGCGCTGCTCTGGCTCGCCGAGGAAGGCTACCTGCGCTTCGCCAGCACCATCCATTACGAGGCTCTCGACCAGGCGGTGCTCAGCGAAAAGGCCTTCCTAAGACTTACCCGTATCGTTCCCCGGGCCGCGGCGGCGCTGGCCGAGGCGCCGGCCAGCGTGCGCCGCGAACAGGCCAGCCTGGCCAACCAGTTGCGCCAGGCGCTCGCGCAGGGCGACGGCGAACGCCTGGCCGGGCTGACCCGCCTGCTGTTCGAGGGCAACCTGGGCGCGTAAGGCGACACAGTTTGAAATAGTCCCTCGATTGAATCGCCATGGACCGCCCCTTATATAACCCCGCATGATTATCAGGAGCCCGTTCGCCCGCCCCGGCGGCCTGCGAACCGCGCTCCGTGCCTTCAGCCGTGAGGAGAAGCTTTACACCATGATGCGCATCCTGTTGTTCCTGGCCACCAACCTGGCAGTCCTGGTGATTGCCAGCATCACCCTGAAACTGCTCGGGGTGGACCGCTTCACCGGCCAGAATTACGGCAGCCTGCTGGTCTTCTGCGCCGTGTTCGGTTTCGCCGGTTCGCTGGTCTCGCTGTTCATCTCCAAGTGGATGGCGAAGATGAGCACCGGTACCGAAGTCATCAGCCAACCGCGCACCCGTCACGAACAGTGGTTGCTGCAGACCGTCGAAGAGCTGTCCCGCGAAGCCGGCATCAAGATGCCGGAGGTCGGCATCTTCCCCGCCTACGAGGCCAACGCCTTCGCCACCGGCTGGAACAAGAACGACGCGCTGGTCGCGGTCAGCCAGGGCCTGCTCGAACGTTTCTCGCCCGATGAGGTGAAGGCCGTCCTGGCCCACGAGATCGGCCACGTCGCCAACGGCGACATGGTCACCCTGGCGTTGATCCAGGGCGTGGTGAACACCTTCGTGATGTTCTTCGCGCGGATCTTCGGCAACTTCGTCGACAAGGCCATCCTGAAGAACGAGGACGGTCCGGGCATCGGCTACTTCGTCGCGACCATCTTCGCCGAACTGGTGCTCGGCATCCTCGCCAGCATCATCGTCATGTGGTTCTCGCGTCGCCGCGAGTTCCGCGCCGACGCCGCCGGTGCCCACCTGGCCGGCACCGGCGCGATGATCGCCGCGCTGCAACGCCTGCGTTCGGAACAGGGCGTGCCGGTGCAGATGCCCGACACCCTGAACGCCTTCGGCATCAATGGCGGCCTCAAGCACGGCCTGGCCGGCCTGCTGATGAGCCACCCGCCGCTGGAGGATCGCATCGAAGCGCTGCGCGCCAGCGCACGCTGATCCGCTTTCACACTTGGGACAGGGCGACCATCGGTCGCCCTTTTTTTATGTCGGGAAAACCACCTATCCATGGTCGCTTTGACAGCCGCGGGCCAGCCCCGGAACATGCGGGTTCCGTGATTTCGCCCGATGAGGTTCCCATGCAGATCCGCGCCGATTTCGACAGCGGCAACATCCAGGTCATCGATGCCAGCGATCCCCGCCGGATCCGCCTGGCGATCCGTCCCGACCTGGCCAGCCAGCATTTCCAGTGGTTCCACTTCAAGGTCGAGGACATGATCCCCGCCACAGAGCACCGCTTCACCCTGACCAACGCCGGACAGTCGGCCTACAGCCATGCCTGGAGCGGCTACCAGGCAGTCGCCTCGTACGATGGCGAACGCTGGTTCCGCGTACCGTCGCAGTACGACGCCGACGGTCTGCATTTCCAGCTGGAACCGGAGGAAAGCCAGGTCCGCTTCGCCTACTTCGAGCCCTACAGCCGCGAACGGCATGCCCGCCTGATCGAACGTGCGCTCGGGATCGAGGGCATCGAACGGCTCGCCGTCGGCACCAGCGTGCAAGGCCGCGACATCGAATTGCTGCGGGTCAGGCGCCATCCCGACAGCCGCCTGAAGCTGTGGGTCATCGCCCAGCAGCATCCCGGCGAACACATGGCCGAATGGTTCATGGAAGGCCTGATCGAGCGCCTGCAGCGGCCGGACGATACGGAAATGCAGCGCCTGCTGGAAAAGGCCGACCTGTACCTGGTGCCGAACATGAACCCGGACGGCGCGTTCCACGGCAACCTGCGCACCAACGCCGCCGGCCAGGATCTCAACCGGGCCTGGCTGGAGCCGAGCGCCGAGCGCAGCCCGGAAGTCTGGTTCGTCCAGCAACAGATGAAGCGCCATGGCGTCGACCTGTTCCTCGACATCCACGGCGACGAGGAAATCCCCCATGTGTTCGCCGCCGGCTGCGAGGGCAACCCGGGTTATACGCCCCGCCTGGAACGGCTCGAGCAACGCTTCCGCGAGGAACTGATGGCGCGCGGCGAATTCCAGACCCGCCATGGCTATCCACGCAGCGCGCCGGGCCAGGCCAACCTGGCGCTGGCCTGCAACTTCGTCGGGCAGACCTACGACTGCCTGGCGTTCACCATCGAGATGCCGTTCAAGGACCACGACGACAACCCGGAGCCCGGGACCGGCTGGTCCGGCGCCCGCTCCAAGCGACTCGGCCAGGACGTCCTGAGCACCCTTGCGGTGCTGGTCGACGAACTCCGCTGAAAATGGACGGGGCGCCGCGCGGCGCCCCGTTTCAGCCTCTCTCCAGCAGGTAGACGGCCTCGTCCAGCCAGGACACCCCGCGCTCGAGGAATTTCCAGTTGACGCCGAGCACGTCGCCGCGCTCCAGTTCCTCGATCCGCCAACCGCCAGCGTAGTAGCCACGCACCTCCTCGTCGGGCACGGCGAACGGCGGACCGGCCATCTCCGCCTGCGGGTAGTCGATGGTGACCAGCAAGCCCAGACTGCGCGTCGGCAGGACCGCCTGGAGATGCCCGGCATAGCGCTCGCGCATTTCCGGCGGCAGGGCGATCAGCGCGGCGCGGTCGTAGAACGCCCCGCACTGCGCCAGGTGCTCTGCCTGCAAGGCGAAGAAATCACCCTGCAGCAGGGTGATGCCGGCAACCCGGTAGCGGCGGAAACCACCCAGTTGATCGATCTCGGGGCGCAGGTCGTGCTCCTCGAAGAAGTCGCTCACGGCCTTTTCCGAAAGCTCCACCCCCAGCACATCCAGTCCCTGGGCGGCCAGCCAGGCCAGGTCCAGGGTCTTGCCGCACAACGGCACCAGGATCTGTTCGCCCGCTTGCAATCGCAGCCGCGACAGGTGGCGCATCAGGTAGGGATTGACCTCGTCCAGGTGGAAGCCGATCTGGTTGTTCGCCCAGCGGGCGTGCCAAAAATCCGCCTGCATCCTGCCCTCCGCATTCGTGGGAAAAACCGCAAGGTGGCGACAATCGGCCGGCAGGTCAACTCCCCTGCGCATCTTCCTCGCGCACTTCCACCAGCACCGGACACGGCGCCTCGCGGATCACCCGGTCGCCGACCGAAGGATCGAGCAGGCGCTCCAGCCGTCCCAGGTGCCGATGGCCGATGACGATAAGCTCGCAGCCCAGGCGCCGAGCCTCGCCCAGGATCACCTGCACCGGGTCGCCGGCGCGCAGCTCGGCCCATACCTCCAGCTCGCACCCGGCTAGCAGCGCACGGGCCTCGTCGAGCACCTGCCGGGCCTCTTCGCACTCGTGCGCGGCGGGCGGATAGTCGAGCAGCGTCGGCCGGCCCGGCAACGCATAGCCGGCGTCCACCGCGCACAGCAGGTGGACCCGCGCGCCGGGCGCGGCGGCCTGCCGCGCCAGCTCGGCAATGCGACGGGTCTGCGGGCCGCCGTCGATGGCGACCAGGAGCGTATGGAACATCGGCAAATCCTCGGATAGAGCGTGCACCGGCATTCTTCGGCAGCCACCGGTGCGCGTAAAGGCACCGCGAACGCAATCCAGCAATGCAGCGAACGCACGCCTGGGAGGACGAAATACTGCACCTTGCGCATGCCTGGGTGCTTATACTTCCACTCCATGCATCTTCCCGATCTGAATCTCCTGGTCGCTCTCAACGTTCTTCTCGAAGAGGGCAGCGTGGTCGGAGCCGCGCGCCGCATGCACCTCAGCCCACCGGCGATGAGCCGTACCCTGTCACGGATCCGCGAGGCGGTAGGCGACCCGATCATGGTCCGCGCCGGCCGCAAGCTGGTGCCCACGCCCCACGCCCTGGAACTGCAGGAGCAGGTCCGGCAACTGGTGGACCAGGCCCGCGACCTGTTCAACACCCGCGAGACCATCCAACTGGACAAGCTGGAGCGCTGCTTCACCCTGCGTTCCAACAACACCCTGGTCGGCGGCCTGGCCACCCGCATACTGGAAGTTTTCAGCAAGGAAGCGCCACGCTGTACCCTGCGCTTCGCCTCGGAATCGGACATAGACGACGAAGCCCTGCGGCAGAACCGCATCGACCTCTACATCGGCGCCTCGTCCTGGATGGAGCCCGAGGTCAAGACCCAGCAACTGCTCACCACCCGCTTCGTCGGCCTGGCCCGCCAGGGGCATCCGATCTTCGACGGGGACATCACCCCGCAGCGCTTCGCCGCCTTCCCCCACATCAGCGTCTCGCGCCGCGGGCTCCACCACGGCCCGCTGGACCAAGCCCTGGGAGAGTTGGGGGTGACCCGCCAGGTCAAGCTGGTCTGCGCAACCTTCCATTCGGCGATCTTCGCCCTGCCCGGTTCCGACCTGCTGTTGCCGATCGCCGAGCACTCCCTGTGGCGGGCCAACCGACTGGGCCTGGGCCTGCGCCAGTTCGACATCCCGGTGCCGTTGAAGACCGTGATGGTGGTCCAGGCCTGGCATCCACGCTTCGACAACGATCCCGCGCACCGCTGGTTCCGGCAAACGATCAAGCGGATTTGCGAGGAAGTGCAGAACGATCCCCATCCGCTGCTTGGCTCCAACTGAAAAAGATGCAAAAAATGCACTGATTCATTTCGATCATTTCAGTTTTCACACTACCGGGACGCTCCTAGACTGCGGCGGAAATCAGAAGAGTTTCCGCCCATGCCTTGTTTCCCCACCCAGGCCACCCTCGCCGCAGCGAGGTCGCGATGACTTCGCTCGCCACCCCGCTCGGCCAGCCGACGCCAACCGCAGCCCCCGCCGCCCAGCCTTTCGGCGCGCGCATCGTGGTCGGCCTGCTCGGCGTGCTGCTTGCCTCGCTCACCGCCGGTCTCAATGGTCACGTCACCGAGATCGCCATGACCGATGTGCGCGGCGCACTCGCCATCGGCCATGATGAAGGCACCTGGCTGACCGTGCTCTACGAAGCCACCCAGGTCGCCGCCATGGCATTCGCGCCCTGGTGTTCGGTGACCTTTTCCCTGCGCCGCTTCACGCTCTTCGCCATCGGCGGCTTCGCCCTGCTGGCCCTGCTCTGTCCGTTCGCGCCGAACCTCGAGAGCCTGCTGGTTCTGCGCACCCTGCAAGGGCTGATGGCCGGCTGCCTGCCACCGATGCTGATGACCGTGGCGCTACGCTTCCTGCCGCCCGGGATAAAGCTCTACGGCCTGGGCGCCTATGCCCTCACCGCGACCTTCGGGCCCAACCTGGGCCTGCCACTGGCGGCGTTCTGGTTCGAATACGTCGGCTGGCAGTGGGTGTTCTGGCAGGTCATTCCGCTGTGCCTGGTGGCGATGGCCGCGGTGTCCCATGGCATCCCCCAGGACCCGGTGCGCCTGGAACGCTTCCGCCAGTTCGACGGCATCGGCCTGCTCACCGGTTTCCCGGCGATCTGCGCCCTGGTGATCGGTCTGCTGCAAGGCGAACGCCTGGACTGGTTCGAGTCGCCGCTGATCTGCCTGCTGCTGGGCAGCGGCAGCCTCCTGCTGGGGCTGTTCCTGGTCAACGAATGGAGCCACCCGCTGCCGTTCTTCCGCCTGCAGTTGCTGAAGCGCCGCAACCTGACCTTCGCCCTGATCACCCTGGCCGGCGTGCTGGTGGTGCTCGGCGCGAGCATGGGCGTGCCGACCGAATTCCTCGCCGAGATCCGCGGCTACCGCCCCCTGCAGAGCGTACCCATGGTGTTGCTGGTGGCCCTTCCGCAGCTCGTCGCGCTGCCGCTGGTGGCGGCCCTCTGCAACATCCCGAGGGTCGACTGCCGCTGGGTGCTGGCCTGCGGCCTGTGCCTGTGCGCCGGTGCCTGCCTGAGCTTCAGCCAACTGACGGCGGACTGGGTGCGCGAGGACTTCTACCTGCCGATGCTGCTACTGGTGGTCGGCCAGCCGATGGCGGTGATTCCGCTGTTGATGCTCTCCACCAGCGTTATCGCGCCCATCGAGGGGCCCTTCGCCTCGGCCTGGTTCAACACCGTCCGCGGCTTCTCCGGGGTAGTCGCCACCGCGGTGATCGGCGCCCTCGGCACCGCCCGCGAGCACTACCACTCCAACCGCCTGGTGGATCACCTGGGCAATGCGTCCCAGGCCGTCGAACTGCGCCTGCAACAGATCGCCGGCCTGCAACCGGGCGCCGACTCCGGCGCGCACTGGCAGCACCTGGCCGAACAGGCCCGCCAACAGGCCCAGGTGCTGGGCAACGCCGATGTGCTGCTGGCGATGGCCGGCCTGGCCTGCGCCCTGCTGATCCTGATTCCGATCCTGCCGCAACGGGCCTACCCGCCCCGTCCGGTCGCTCCCACACACTGAAAGGTCGCTGTATGTCGTTCATCACTTCGCGCAAGGGCAGCCTGCTGCTCGCCGCCCTGCTGGTCCTGGTCCTGCTGGTCTACCTACTGTTCCACCTGTTCGCCCCACGGGTCGTGCAGAGCACCGACGACGCCTATGTGCACGCCGACTTCACCCTGGTCGCGCCGAAAGTCGCCGGCTTCGTCCAGGACGTGCTGGTCGAGGACAACCAGCCGGTCAAGGCCGGCCAGTTGCTCGCCCGCCTCGACGACCGCGACTTCCGCACCGCCCTGGCCGCCGCCGAGGCCGACGTGCTCGGTGCCGAGGCCAACCTGGCCAATGCCGAGGCCAACCTGCAACGCCAGCAGGCAATGATCGAACAGGCGCGGGCCAAGGTCCGCGCCGAGCAGGCCGAGCTGGTCTTCGCCCGTCACGAGCAAAGCCGCTACCAGACCCTCGCCAGCAAGGGCGCCGGCAGCCTGCAGAACGCCCAGCAGGCGCAGTCGCGGATCGATACCGCCAGCGCCCGGCTGGCCGAGGGCCAGGCCGCAGTGGATGCCACGCGCAAGCAGGTGGGCGTTCTCGAAGCCCGCATCGGCCAGGCCCGTGGCGACCTGCAACGCATGCAGGCGCGACGCGACCAGGCCCGCCTGGACCTCTCCTACTGCGAACTCCGCGCGCCCTTCGACGGTCTGGTCGGCCGCCGCCAACTGCGCGTCGGCGCCTATGTCACGCCGGGCAGCGCGCTGCTGGCGGTGGTACCGCTGCAGCAGGCCTACGTGGTCGGCAATTTCCAGGAAACCCAACTGACCCACGTCTCTCCCGGACAGGCCGTGGAGATCCGCGTCGACACCTTCCCCGGCGAGGTTCTGCGCGGCCACGTCGACAGCATCGCTCCGGCCACCGGCCTGAGCTTCGCGCCGATCGCCCCGGACAACGCCACCGGTAACTTCACCAAGGTGGTCCAGCGGATCCCGGTGAAGATCGTTCTCGAGCCGCGCCAGGCCATGGCGGGCAAGTTGCGCGTAGGCATGTCGGTGCAAGCACGGATCGACACCGCGACCGGTACCCACTCCGCCGAGGTCGCCCAGCAATGAAAGGCACTCCGCTCCTGCTTATTGCCAGCCTTGCGCTCGGCGCCTGCAGCCTCGGCCCCGACTTCACCCGCCCGGACCGCCCTGCGCCCGGCGAATGGTCGCTCCAGGCCGCGGCCGGCAATCCCAGCCACCTCGCCGCCGCGCCGCTCGCAGCCCAATGGTGGACGCTGTTCGATGACGCGCAATTGAACGCCCTGCTGCAACGGGTCCAGCGTGCCAACCTCGACCTGCGCAGCGCTGCGGCGCGCCTGCAGCAGAGCCGCGCGATCCGTCGCAGCCTCGGCGGCGACGCCCTGCCCTCGGTGGACGCCAGCGGCACCTACCAGCGCCAGCGGACCACCAGCGCCGGCCTGTTCGATCCTTCCGGCAAGGCCGGCAAGGGCAACTACAACCACGCCCTGGCCGGCTTCGACGCCTCCTGGGAGCTGGACCTCTGGGGCCGCGTGCGACGCGAGCTGGAAGCCGCCGACGCGACGGTGGAAGCCAGCGAGAACGAACTGCGCGACGTGCAGGTCTCGGTGTTGGCGGAAGCCGCGCGCGACTATATCCAGTTGCGCGGCGAACAGAGCCGTGCGGCGATCATCCGCGACAACCTCGAAACCGCACGGCGCAGCCTGGAACTCACCCGCACGCGCCTGGCCAACGGCGTCGCCACCGACCTCGAGGTAGCCCAGGCGCTGGCCCAGGTGGCCAGCATGGAGGCACGCCTGCCCGAGGTGGAAAAGAACCAGGCGCACCTGGTCAACGCCCTCGGCTACCTGGTCGGCGCCAGCCCCGGCAGCCTGCTCGCCGAACTCGGCCCGGCGCGGGAGATTCCGCGTCCACCGGGCAGCGTGCCGGTCGGCCTGCCGTCCGAACTGGCCCAGCGCCGCCCCGACATCCGCCGTGCCGAAGCGCGCCTGCACGCCGCTACCGCCAGCATCGGCGTGGCCAAGGCCGACTTCTATCCGCGCATCACGCTCAACGGCAACTTCGGTTTCGAATCCCTGCAACTGTCCAGCCTGGGCGACTGGGACCATCGCCAGTTCGCCATCGGCCCGGCGTTCAGCCTGCCGATCTTCGAAGGCGGACGCCTGCGCGGACGCCTGGAACTACGCGAGGCACAGCAGCAGGAAGCCGCCATCGACTACCAGCGCACCGTGCTCCGTGCCTGGCAGGAAGTCGACGACGCGATGCACGACTACGCCGCCAACCAGCGCCGCCAGGAACGCCTCGGCGAAGCCGTGGCGCAGAACCGCCGCGCCCTGCAGAGCGCCCGCGAGCAATACCGCGCCGGCGCGGTGGACTTCCTCAGCGTGCTCGACAGCCAGCGGCAACTGCTGGACAACCAGGAACAGCAGGTCGCCAGCGACGAAGCGGTGTCGCTGACCCTGGTCAACCTCTACAAGGCGCTGGGCGGCGGCTGGAGCCCAACGTCCAACCCGGCGTCGGGCTGAGACGCCGCCCGCGCGCTGCAGGACGGCAGCCTGTTGCGACTACTGCCGGGCCATCGACTGCATGTCCGCGAGGTGTTCGTGCTGTACTCCCCGCGGCACTACCTGGACGCCAAGATCCGTACCTCGGTGGACTTCCTCAGGGAACGCCCGCCCCTGGCGTTCGAGCGTGACCGGGCGATCCTCGACGATCGACGCTACTGGGCGGAAAGCCCAACCGGCGTAGCGCGCGAGACCGCGACCTAACGCCTGGATCGATAGGTATCCTCAAAAACATATACTGGTTTTCGATTGATCGAGGGAGGAACATGGCTCATCCGAGTCACGAGGTGAATCATGCTACCGACTCTCTATATTTCCCACGGCTCACCGATGCTCGCCCTCGAACCGGGCGCCAGCGGCGTACAACTGCGCCGCCTGGCTACAGAGCTGCCGCGGCCGAAGGCGATCCTGGTGGTTTCCGCACACTGGGAAAGCGACGACCTGCGGGTAACCGGCGCCGCGGCGCCGGATATCTGGCACGACTTCTACGGCTTTCCGCCGCCCCTTTACGCCGTGCGCTACCCGGCCAAGGGCGCGCCGGCGCTGGCGCAGCGGACGATCGAACTACTCCAGGCCGCCGGCCTGCCGGCCCAGGCCGACCCACAGCGACCATTCGACCACGGCACCTGGGTGCCGCTGAGCCTGATGTACCCGCAGGCGGACATCCCGGTGCTCCAGCTGTCCCTGCCGAGCCGCCTCGGTCCGGCCCTGCAGAGCCGCGTCGGCCAGGCCCTGCGCCAACTGCGCGGGGAAGGCGTGCTGCTGATCGGTTCCGGTAGCATCACCCACAACCTGGGCGAACTGGACTGGCGCGCCGGGCCGGAGGCCATCGCGCCCTGGGCGCGGGAGTTCCGTGACTGGATGGTGGAAAAGCTCCAGGCCGACGACGAGGCCGCGCTTCACGACTACCGCCGGCAGGCGCCCTGGGCGGCGCGCAACCACCCCAGCGACGAGCACCTGTTGCCGCTGTTCTTCGCCCGCGGCGCGGGCGGCGGCGGGATGCGCGTCGAGCACAGCGGCTTTACCCTGGGCTCGCTGGGGATGGATATCTATCGCTTCGATTGACAGGGCTGCTCGTGGGATTGGCGGAGAGCATCGGCTTCCCGCCGCAAGCTGGGTGGACTCGGCTGGCAGCCAGGAAATCGCGAGCGATATCGTCCTGTAGCGCGAATAACGCCATAGGCGTTGTCCGCGGTGTCATGGATAGGCGGCGGATCAGGGCTTCGGTATGTGCAGGTCGGGCATGCACGACCTGGTGCCTGCCCTGACGGCTGGGCGAGTCTTTTGTTTCCTTCAGGACGCTTGCCAAAGGGACTCGCCCGGGGTGACGAAACGAGAAGCCGGGGCAGGCGCGAAAAACAGCCTGGCCAGCAAACATCAAGCCCATGAAAAAGCCCCGCCGAAGCGGGGCTTTTTCATCACGCTGGACCTCAGTCCTCGCGATAGCGGCGCAGGCGCAGGGCCTTGCCGGCGACGCGGGTATCCTTGAGCTTGGTCAGCAGGCGCTCGAGGTTGGCCTCGGGCAGCTCGATCAGGCTGAAGGTATCGCGAATCTGGATGCGGCCGATGTCCTCGCGGGACAGGCCGCCCTCGTTGAGGATCGCGCCCAGCAGGTTCTTCGCCGCGACCCCGTCGCGCGCGCCGAGGGCGGTGCGGCAGCGGGCACGGCCTTCGCTCGGCGGTGCCATCGGACGACGCTCGCCGCTGCGCTCCGGACGCTCGCCGCGCTCGCCGCGGTCGGCACGCTCGCGCGGCGCCGAAGGGGTCAGCGGCTGTTCGCGGCGCACCGACTCCAGGTCCAGCGCCTTGCCGGCGGTCAGGCGCGCCAGCAGCGCGGCGGCCAGGGTCTCGGCATCGCAGCCGAGGCGACGGCACAGTTCGTCGCGCACCGCGCCGCGCTGCTCGACGGCGCTGTCGAGCAAGGGCGTCAGGCTCGCGGCCAGGCGCGCCAGGCGGGCCTCCAGCACGGTCTCGGCATCCGGCAGGCGGACTTCGCCGACCTTCTGCCCGGTGACCCGCTCGATCACCTGCAGCATGCGCCGCTCGCGCGGAGTCACCAGCAGCAGCGCGCGCCCTTCCCGGCCGGCACGGCCGGTACGGCCGATACGGTGTACATAGGACTCGGGGTCGTACGGCATGTCGATGTTCAGCACGTGGGTGATGCGCGGTACGTCCAGGCCCCGGGCGGCAACGTCGGTGGCGATGACGATGTCCAGCGAACCGTCCTTCAGCGACTCGATGACCCGCTCGCGCTGGGCCTGCGGCATGTCGCCGTTGAGCGCGGCGGCGCGGTAGCCCTGGCGCTCGAGCAATTCGGCGTAGTCGAGGGTGGCCTGCTTGGTGCGGACGAAGGCGATCAGCGCGTCGAACTGCTCGACTTCCAGCAGGCGCTGGATCGAACCGGCCTTCTGGTCGGCATGGACCATCAGGTGGACCTGCTCGATGCGCGCCACGGTCTGGGTCTTGGCGGCGATCTTGACGTGCTTGGGCTGCTTCAGGTGGCGCTCGGCGATGCCACGGATGGACGCCGGCAGGGTCGCCGAGAAGAGCACGGTCTGGCGCGATTCGGGAAGCGCCTCGAAGATCACTTCCAGGTCGTCCATGAAGCCGAGCTTGAGCATCTCGTCGGCTTCGTCGAGCACCAGGCGCTGGACGGTGGCCAGCAGTTTCTCGTCGCGGCGCAGGTGGTCGCACAGGCGGCCGGGGGTAGCGACGAGGATCTGTGCGCCCTGGCGCAGGGCCTTCAGCTGCGGCCCCATGGGCGCGCCGCCGTAGACGGCGACCACGCCGACGCCCGGCAATTGCTTGGAATAGGTTTCGCAGGCGGTGGCGACCTGCAGGGCCAGCTCGCGGGTCGGCACCAGCACCAGCATCTGCGGCTCGCGGCGGCTCGGGTCGATGCGCGACAGCAACGGCAGGGCGAACGCGGCGGTCTTGCCGGTACCGGTCTGCGCCTGGCCGATCATGTCATGGCCTTCGAGGATCAGCGGAATCGATTGAGCCTGGATAGGCGAAGGCTCTTCGTAGCCTACGGCGACGATTGCCGCGAGCACATTGGGGTGAATACCGAGCGCGGCGAAGCCGACGGTTTCCTGAGTCATGGGTTTGCCTCGTATACATCCGCAAAGACCCATGACCCATGGCTGCTCATGCCCTGTACGGCCGAAACGGCCACCCAGGCAGCTGGGGCGGGGATTTGCGAGATTGCTTTTGAATTAGAAGATTACGTAAAGGAAATCCGCAGAGCGGATACACAGCCAGAGCACAGCGCTCCGAAAAATGCAGGTCCTGAACGGGGCCGGTTTTGACCGGCGCGCATCATACCGGAATTTTGACGTTTGTGTGCGTTTTTTCCGATATGCGTCATGGGAGAGACTGACAATGGACATCCCGATTCCAGACGTCTATACCGACGTTGCCCGCCCCCCGCCAGGAAACCGCCGCATGAACGACACCCTCCCAGGACGCATCAGCCGCGAACGGCGCGGCCACCTGCTGCTGCTCGGCCTCGACCGCGTGGCCAAGCGCAACGCCTTCGACCTGCCGATGCTCGACGACCTGGTCGCCGCGCTCGGCGAATACGAGGCCGACGACCAGTTGCGCTGTGCCCTGCTCTTCGCCCACGGCGAGCATTTCACCGCCGGGCTGGACCTGGCCAATGTCGGCGAGACCTTCCGCCAGGGCTGGAAACTCCCCGAAGGCGCCGTCGATCCCTGGGGCACCTTCGGCGGCCGGCGTCCAAGCAAGCCGCTGGTGGTAGCCGTGCAAGGCTACTGCTACACCATCGGCATCGAACTGATGCTGGCGGCCGACATCAACCTCTGCGCCAGCAACGCGCGCTTCGCCCAGCTCGAAGTGCAGCGCGGAATCCTCCCGTTCGGTGGCGCGACACTGCGCATGCACCAGGTCGCCGGCTGGGGCAACGCCATGCGCTGGCTGCTCACCGGCGATGAATTCGACGCCCACGAAGCCTATCGTCTCGGCCTGGTGCAGGAGGTCACCGCCCCGGAAGACCTCCTCGACCACGCCATCGCCCTCGCCGAACGGGTCGCGGCCCAGGCGCCGCTGGGCGTGCGCGCCACCCTCGGCTCGGCGCGCCAGGCCCTGCTGGAAGGCGAAGCGGTCGCCGCCGCTGCGTTGCCGGAAGCCGCCAGGCGCCTGCTCGACAGCGAGGACGCCAAGGAAGGCCTGCGCGCTCTCCAGGAACGTCGCCCGGGACGCTTCGAAGGACGCTAGCCGGCCCCTTGTCAGCGCGCCCTGGCTACTGGGCCGGGCGCAGGCTGTCGATATAGCCCTGCAACGAATAGCCGAGTTGCGGCTCCAGCGCCGCGGCACGCGTCCGCAGGGCTTCCTGGTCGAGTTCGAGGGCCAGGTTCGCCGGCACCAGCATCACCACGTTGCCCTCGGCCACCGGACACTCCCAGTAATGATGGTGATAGCGCCCGCGCAGCAGCGGCGCGCCCAGCGGCTTGCCATCGGTGCCGCTCCACTGGTTGATCACCAGCCAGCCATCCTCGGCGAGGCGCTCCTGGCAGGCGCCGAGGAAATTCCAGGCCAGGTGCGCGGCCGACGGGCCGGTATCGGTATAGAGGTCGAGGAAGATCAGGTCGGCCTCCGCGCATTCGCCCAGGCTCTCCAGTGCGTCGCCGATGCGCAATCGCAGGCGCGGGTCGTCGCGCAGCCCCAGATGCTCGCGGGCCAGGCGCGGAATCGCCGGGCGCAGCTCGATGGCCTCGGCCTCCTCCAGCGGCAGGTGGCGCAGGCAGGCCTGGGTCAGGCTGCCGGCGCCGAAACCGAGGAACAACGCGCGGCGCGGTTGCGAATGACAGAGCGCGCCGAGCAGCATGGCGCGGGTGTAGTCGTATTCCAGCCAGGCCGGATCGGGCATGAACACGCAGCTCTGCTCGACACCGTCGCCGAACTCGAGGAAGCGATAGTCGCCGGACTCGATGACCCGGATGACCCCGTATTCGTCGCGCTCCTCGACCAGCAGACGTTCTTCGCTCACCACTCACCTCCCTCCGCCGCTTCGCCGGCTATCGCCAGGCGCTCCGGCAAAAGCACCGCAGCATAGCAAAGCCGGCCCGACGATGGATTTCCGCTATTGCAACGATCGCTGGCGGCGCTGCGGCGAGCTGCTCTACCATGCCGCAATCCGCTTTCCCGAGCATTGCCAAGAGTCGTAGATGAGCCAGTCCTGGAGCCCCGAGAGCTGGAGGGCCAAGCCGATCCAGCAACAACCCGAGTACCCCGATGCCGCGCACCTGGCCAGGGTCGAGCAGACCCTCGCCGGATACCCGCCGCTGGTCTTCGCCGGCGAGGCTCGCGAGCTGCGCCGGCAGTTCGCCGAAGTTACCGCCGGACGCGCCTTCTTGCTCCAGGGCGGGGATTGCGCGGAAAGCTTCGCCGAATTTTCCGCGGCGAAGATCCGCGATACCTTCAAGGTACTGTTGCAGATGGCGGTGGTAATGACCTTCGCCGCCGGCTGCCCGGTAGTGAAGGTCGGGCGCATGGCCGGCCAGTTCGCCAAGCCGCGCTCCTCCGGCGACGAAACGCAGAACGGCGTGACCCTGCCCGCCTATCGCGGCGACATCGTCAACGGCATCGGCTTCGACGAGAAGAGCCGCGTGCCGGACCCGGAGCGCCTGTTGCAGGCCTACCACCAGTCCACCGCCAGCCTCAACCTGTTGCGCGCCTTCGCCCAGGGCGGCTTCGCCGACCTGCACCAGGTGCATCGCTGGAACCTCGACTTCATCGCCAACTCGGCGCTGGCCGAGCGCTACCAGCAACTCGCCGACCGCATCGACGAGACCCTCGCCTTCATGCGCGCCTGTGGCCTGGACAGCGCGCCGCAACTACGCGAAACCAGCTTCTTCACCGCCCACGAAGCGCTCCTGCTGAACTACGAGGAAGCCCTGACCCGCCGCGACAGCCTGACCGGCGAGTGGTACGACTGCTCGGCGCACATGCTCTGGATCGGCGACCGCACCCGCCAGCTCGACGGCGCTCATGTCGAGATGCTGCGCGGCGTAGGCAATCCGATCGGGGTCAAGGTCGGGCCGAGCATGGACAGCGAGGAACTGATCCGCCTGATCGATATCCTCAACCCGGACAACGATCCGGGCCGTCTCAACCTGATCGTGCGGATGGGTGCCGACAAGGTCGGCGACCACCTGCCGCGCCTGATCCAGGCCATCCAGCGCGAGGGCCGCCAGGTGCTGTGGAGTTCCGATCCGATGCACGGCAATACCATCAAGGCCTCCAGCGGCTACAAGACCCGCGACTTTGCCCGCGTGCTCGCCGAAGTCCGCCAGTTCTTCGAGGTGCACCAGGCCGAAGGCAGCTACGCCGGCGGCATCCACATCGAGATGACCGGGCAGAACGTCACCGAGTGCATCGGCGGTTCGCGACCGATCACCGAAGACGGCCTCAGCGACCGCTACCACACCCACTGCGACCCGCGGCTGAACGCCGACCAGTCGCTGGAGCTGGCCTTCCTGATCGCCGAAACCCTGAAGCAGGTGCGCCGCTGAGCGCGCCCCCGCCGCTCCCGCCGCCCGGCGGGAGCGCTCGCTAGAGCAGCACCCCGCGCAAGCGCACCGCCAACTCCCCGTGCCCCTCGATCGCCACCGTCGCCAGGCCCAGCCAGGCGGCCATGCTGCGCAGCTGCTCGGCCAGCTCGTGCAGGGCGGCATCGTCCATGCCGTTCGCCTCGGCATGCAGCGCATGCACCGCCAGGCGCTCCCGCGCCCGCTCGGCGCGGAGGTCGACGCGGCCGACCAGACGGCCGTTGTACAGGAATGGCAGCACGTAGTAGCCGTACACGCGTTTTTCCTTCGGCGTGTAGATCTCCAGGCGATAGCGGAAATCGAACAGGCGCTCGGCCCGCGCCCGCTCCCAGACCAACGAGTCGAAGGGCGAGAGCAAGGCACTGGCGCCCAGCCGCCGCGGCACCTGCGGTTCGCCGGGGCAGTAGGCCGGCTGGCTCCAGCCCTCGACCCTGACCGGCAGCAGTTCGCCAGCCTCCACCAGTTCGGCGAGGCACGCGCGGCTCTGCGCCGGGCTCAGCCGATAGTAATCGCGCAGGTCCTTTTCGGTGGCCACGCCCAGGGCGCTCGCCGCCATCCGCAACAGCTCGCGCTGGGCCTGTGCCTCCGAAAGCTCGGGACGCGCCAGCAATTCCGCGGGAAACACTCGCTCCGGCAGGTCATAGAGCCGCTCGAAGCCGCGCCTTCCGGCCACCGTCAGCTCGCCGGCGGCGAACAGCCATTCCAGCGCATGCTTTTCCGCACTCCAGTCCCACCAGGGACCGGCCCGCTCCTGCCGCGTGCTCAAGCTGCCGGCACCCAGCGCGCCTTGCTCGCGCACCGCCTGCAACACCTGGCGGATCAGTGGCTGCCGTTCCCGGCCGAAACGTGCCAGTTGCTGGTAGATGCCCTGGCCGTCGGCGGCCTGGCGCATCCGCCAGCGCATCAGCGGGTAGTGTTCCAGCGGCAGCAGCGAGGCCTCGTGCCCCCAGTATTCGAACAACTGGCGGTGACGGCCGACACTCCAGGCCGCCTCGTCGAGCAGCGTCATGGAATAGGGACCGAGGCGGGAAAACAGCGGCAGGTAGTGCGAGCGCACCAGCGCATTCACCGAATCGATCTGCAACAGGCCAAGGCGCGCGAGCATTACGCGCAGATGCCGCCGCTGCACGCTGCGGCGCGTCCGCCGGCCGTCGAAGCCCTGCGCGGCCAGGGCCAGGCGGCGGGCTTCGGCGAGGGAAAGCGAAAGACTCATGGAGCGCCCCAGTCGATGAACGAGACTGCGAGTCTATCGCGCCTCCGCCACCGCGCCAGCCCGGCGCGCCGCGGCGGTTCGTTCAATGCCGACGCAGCGGATCGTCCCAGAAATGACGCTCGCCTTCCTGGAAGATATCCGCCCGGCTCAGGCCGAGGTCCTTCAGCGCCTCGTCGCTCAGCCTCAGCAATTCCCGACGCTCGCGGGCCAGTTGCAGCCAGCGCCGCCAACGGCGCCACAACGACGGTGCAGCCGACGAGGCGGAATGGGATGCAGCGTGGAAGTGATTGCCGAAATAATCCTGTTGACCTTTCATCGTCTTGCCCTCCGTTCGGGATAGGCACAGTCTCCCGCCGGGCATAGGATCAATCCAACGAATCATTCTTATGCAATCCATCTCGGAGATTGATGTATGAGCTACCAGCCCGGCATCGATACGGAACTGCTCCGCACCTTCGTCGCCATCGCCGAGTACGGCGGTTTCACCCGCGCCGCGGAGGCGGTGAATCGCACCCAGTCGGCGGTCAGCATGCAGATGAAGCGGCTAGAGGAGGACGTCCTGCAGCGCTCGCTGTTCGAGCGCGACGGAAGGCAGACCCGCCTCACCGCCGAAGGCCAGGTGCTGCTCGGCTATGCCCGGCGGATCCTCAAGCTGCACGGCGAGGTGTTCAACACCCTGCGCCGTCCGCACATGGTCGGCTCGGTGCGCATCGGCAACCCGGACGACTACGTGATGCGTTTCCTCCCGGCGATCCTGTCGCGCTTCGCCGAAGCCTATCCGCTGGTGCAGGTCGAGGTGCATTGCGACACCTCGCTCAACCTGCTGGCGCGCAACGACCTCGACCTGTCCATCGTCACCCGTGAGCCGGGCACCGAGATCGGCCAGTTGCTGCGCCAGGAGCCCTTCGTCTGGATGGCCGCCGAGGGCTTCTGCCCCCACGACCAGCGGCCGATCCCGCTGGCCATGTTCAACACCACCTGCTTTTGCCGGGCCTGGGCCTGCAACGCCCTGGAGGCGGCGGAACTGGACTACCGCATCGCCTACAGCAGCCCCAGCCTGTCGGCGCTGTTCGCGGTGGTCAGCGCCGGCCTCGCCGTGACCGTGCAACTGCGCAGCCTGCTCACCGGCAACCTGCGCATCCTCGACGAGAGCGAGGGCCTGCCCGCCCTGCCCTCGGCCAGCATCATGCTGATGCGCAACCCGCACGGCCAGTCACCGGTCACCGAGAAGCTCGCCGAATACATCGGCGAGGGCTTCCGTCTCTGACTCAACCGCGCACCAGCAGGAGCACCGCGCACAACGCGAGGAAGGCGCAGAAAGCCATGCGCAGGCTTCGCTCGGGCAAGGCGTGGGCCAGCCTCACGCCCCAGGAAATGCTCAGCAGGCCGCCCAGCGCCAGGGGGATCCCCATCCGCCAGTCGACATGACCGTGCATCGCGTAGGTCCCCAGCGCCACTGCCGTGCTCGGCGCGGCCAGGGCCAGCGCGAGGCCCTGGGCGACGACCTGGGCGAGGCCGAACACCGAAGTCAGCACCGGTGTCGCCAGCACCCCGCCACCGACCCCGAAAAGCCCGCCGAGCGAGCCCGCGCCAAGGCCCAGCACGCCCATCCAGGGCAAACCGTAGCGCGGCGTCGCGCCGCCCTGCGGCGGGCGCCGGAACAGGCGCCAGAACATGTAGCCGGCCAGCGCCAGGAGGAAGATCACGAACGCTTCGCGCATCCGCGCCGCATCGATCCGCGCGGCCACGCTGGACGCCAGGAACGCGCAAAGCAGGCCGGTCAGGGCAAGGATTCCGGCCTGGCGCGGATCGATGCGGTTGCGCTGGTGGTAGCGCCACAACGCCAGCACCACGTTCGGTACCACCATCACCAGCGCGGTACCCTGCGCCAGTTGCTGGTCGAGACCGAAGATCACCCCCAGCGCCGGGATCGCCAGCAAGCCGCCGCCTATCCCGAACAGTCCGCCCAGGCAACCGAGCACCATCCCCAGCAGGAAATCGAGAAATACATCCAGCATGTCAGCCCCCTTTCGACGCCTTCATGCTAGGCAAGCGTGGCTGGATGGGAAACGCACAAGAAGGCAAAATGGCTATGCCAACTACGCAAAGGCATGAGCATGTTGCCCGATACCCTCAGCGAACAGTTCGTTCTCTACCTCGATGTCCTCGACGGCGGCAGCTTCTCCGCCGCGGCGCGCAAGCACCCGCTCACCCCGTCCGCCGTGGCGCGCCGGATGGACGCCCTGGAACGCGCCGTCGGCAGCACCCTGCTGGTGCGCACCACCCATGCGGTGCGCGCTACTCCGGCCGGCCTGGCCTTCGCCGACCGCGCCCGGCGGATCGTCACCGAACTGCGCCTGGCCCGCGCCGAAGCGGTGTCCCTGAGCACCGCGCCGCAGGGCCTGATCCGTATCGATGCGCCGGTGCCCTTCGGCCGCCGCCACCTGGCCCCGGCGATCGCCGACTTCCTCAAGGCCAACCCCGGTCTCGACGTGCAATTGCGCCTGATCGGCAGCTTCATCGACCTGCAGGGCGAACATCTCGGCGAGGTCGACCTGGTGTTGCGCGCCGGCCCGCTGCCCGACAGCCGCCTGGTGGCCACCTCGCTGGCGCCGATGGTGCGGGTGGTCTGCGCCAGCCCGGAATACCTGCGCGAACACGGCGTTCCCGCATCCCCAGGCGAACTGCCGCAGCATGCCGGCATCGATTGGGACAACCTGTCGCCACCCTATGCCTGGCGCTTCCAGCACGACGGCAAGCTCCAGCACCTGCGGCCGAAACGGGCGCGGCTGGCCACCAATAACGCCGAAGCGATGGTCGACGCGGCGCTGGCCGGCCTCGGCATCGCCCACCTGCCGACCTGGTTGTGCAGCGAGTACCTGCTGCGCGGCGAACTGCAGGCGCTGTTCTGCGACGACGGCTTGCCCGCCGCCGAGCCCACCTGCATCTATGCCCTGCGCCTGGAACGCGAAGCCAGTTCGCGAACCCGTCTGCTGCTGGCTTTCCTCCGCGAGCGCTTCGGCTTTCCGCCGCCCTGGGACCAGGCCCTGCAGCAGCGTCTCGGCGAGCGCTGAGGACACCACCCGGCGGGAAACCTGGAAAGCCAATAGCCACTACGCTAAATTCATGCACAGTGCCCTACTTACCTGGAAGACAGCCATGTCCCGACTGCCCACCACCCCTTGCGAGCAGCTCAAGCTGGACAACCAGCTGTGCTTCGCCCTGTATTCCACCTCGCTGCAGATGACCAAGGTCTACAAGCCCCTGCTGCAAGCGCTCGGCCTCACCTATCCGCAGTACATCGCCATGCTGGTGCTGTGGGAACGCGACGGCCTGACCGTGGGCGAAATCAGCGCACGCATGCTTACCGACCCGGGATCGCTCACGCCTCTGCTCAAGCGCCTGGAGGGCGAAGGTCTGATTACCCGCACTCGCAGCAGCGAAGACGAGCGCGTAGTCCTGCTGCGCCTGACCGACAAGGGCCGCGCCCTGCAGCGACAGGCCGAGAGCATTCCCGCCTGCATCCTGGAGAGTACCGGCCTCGACTTGCCACAGTTGGTCGCCCTCAAGGATGAGCTGCTGGCCCTGCGCGGCAACCTGCAAGCACCGGATTGAGGGGCTTATACCTACCTGTCTGGTTTTTATCGCCAAATCTTCCAACGATTTATCTTGCGCACAAAATAACATGGCGATAAATTTCACTTCACACACTTACTTAGCGCGCAATAAATTAACGCACAATCCAGACAGGTGACCCTCATGCAAACCATCAAGGCTCTCTACACCGCAACCGCTACCGCCACCGGAGGCCGTGACGGCCGTGCGGTATCCTCGGACGGCGTGCTCGACGTGAAACTCAGCACTCCGCGCGAACTGGGCGGCCAGGGCGGCGCGGCCACCAACCCGGAACAACTGTTCGCCGCCGGCTACTCCGCCTGCTTCATCGGGGCCCTGAAGTTCGTTGCCGGCCAGCGCAAGCAGGCCCTTCCCGCCGACGCCTCGATAACCGGCAAGGTCGGCATCGGCCAGATTCCCGGCGGCTTCGGCCTGGAGGTCGAACTGCACATCAGCCTGCCGGGCCTGGAGCGCGAAGCCGCCGAAGCGCTGGTAGCCGCCGCCCACCAGGTCTGCCCTTACTCCAACGCTACCCGCGGCAATATCGACGTACGCCTGAACGTGTCGGTCTGAAGCCTCTGCCTCTCCGCGCCGCGGCGGCGGACAGCGGAAACGAAAAAGCCCGGCGAATGCCGGGCTTTTTCTCGTCGCACGGAAGGATCAGGCCTTGACGCGGGACTTGTACTCACCGGTGCGGGTATCGATCTCGATCGAGTCGCCGATTTCGCAGAACGCGGAAACCTGCAGCTCGGCACCGTTGTTCAGGCGCGCGGTCTTCATCACCTTGCCCGAGGTGTCGCCGCGGACGGCCGGCTCGGTGTAGGCGATCTGGCGAACGATGGTGGTCGGCAGCTCTACCGAGATCACCTTGTCGTTGTAGAACACGGCTTCGCAGATGTCGGTCATGCCGTCTTCGATGAAGGTCAGCACGCCTTCCAGATCGTCTTTCTCGATCTCGTACTGGTTGAACTCGCTGTCCATGAAGACGTACAGCGGGTCGGCGAAGTAGGAGTAGGTCACTTCCTTGCGATCGAGGATGATCGGCTCCAGCTTGTCGTCGGCCTTGAACACGGTCTCGGTACCGGCGCCGGTCAGCAGGTTCTTCAGCTTCATCTTGACGACGGCAGCGTTACGGCCGGACTTGTTGAACTCGGCCTTCTGGATGACCCAGGGAGCGCCATTGATGTTGGCAACCTGGCCGGCGCGGAACTCTTGAGCGGTTTTCATACGAATATCCGATGGATGAAAGACAAAAAATCAGGCCGCGTATCATAGCCAATCTGCGTAAAATTGCACCAGCCTTGCCGCAAGATCCGGACGCATGCCCTGTTCGTCGGCCCAGCGCTGCGCTTCCCGACGCCACTCGGGCAGTTGCCTTTCCAGCCCCTCCCAGGCCCCAGCAAGTCCACCGCCGGCGTTCCACGCCAGCCAGAAGGTGCGCAGGTCTTCCGCCAGGTCGGCGGGCAGGCCGGCGCAATAGAGTTCGAGGAATGCCTCGAGCTTCGCCAGGTGCGCCTCCTCTTCCTGTCTATAGATGTGCCAGAGTAGCGGCCGTCCCGCCCACTGCGCGCGAACGAAGGAGTCCTCGCCGCGCACCGCGTTCAGGTCGCAGCACCACAACAGGCGATCGTAGTCGTCCTGCGCCATGAACGGCAGCACCTGGACCCGCAACGCGTCGCGCACGTGGACGTCCCCGACAGCCAGGGTAGCCACCCGCAGCCAATCGGCGACATCCGCCAGCACCCGCCCCTCCGGCACCAACAGCAGGCTCGGCTGGCGGGCGTCGCGCAGTTGTTCCAGCCAGCCAGGCAGCGCCGGGTTTTCGTAGGCAAACAGCGAAATCAGTCGCTCGCCAACCTTCCGCCGCACGCCGAGGGAGGCGAGAAACTCATCCTGTGCCGAGACGGAGGCCTGGAAACGGCGCCGACGCTCCAGCAGGCCGGCCTCGCGCAACAGACCGCCACTGGGCTCGCGGAACCCGGGAAAGAAGAAGTACTTGGAAAGCCCGCACGCCTGCGGCGACGGCAATGCGTGGCAACTGCCGATCCATTCCTCGGCACTCAGGTACTCCAGGTTCAGCCACAGGGACGGCCGCTTGCGCTCGCGCATGGCCTGCCGGTGCGCTTCCGGCAGTTCGCAGGCGAAGGCCTCGATCACCACGTCGGCGGCCGCCACCGGTGCCCACGGCCGGCCCCAGGCACGCACTTCGACCCCATCCAGGCACTGCACGTGCGCCGCCGGGTCCGCCCGCGGACAGATCCGGGCGAAGGCCTGCGGCTCGTCCACCCACAGGCGCACCGCCTGACCGTGCTCGGCGGCCAGTTGGCGAGCCAGGCGCCAGGTGACACCGATGTCGCCATAGTTGTCGACCACGCTACAGAAAATGTCCCAGCTCGCCATCCGCCTCTCCTCTTCGTGCCCGGCAGTCTACCAAGGCACCCCGCGGACTTTCCTTCGACGACCTAAGCCGATGAAAAAGTTAAAAAAATATTTGCCAAGCGGGAAATGTTCGAGTAAATTGCGCGCCTCGACAGACACGGCGCTGTCGAGAACCTGGTGAGGTGTCCGAGTGGTTGAAGGAGCACGCCTGGAAAGTGTGTATACGGGAAACCGTATCGAGGGTTCGAATCCCTCCCTCACCGCCAGATCGCAAGAAGGCCCGGCTAATCAAGTTAGCCGGGCCTTTTTCATTTCCGCACCAATACTTACGGCATTTCCGGCAACATGCTGGCAACTTAGTTGTTACTTGCCACTCCCCCAAGTCGATAAGCGCCAGCCACTCCGACGGAACATTCTCGACAACCCGGCAGCCCTCATCCCCCGCCTCTTGCAGCAACTCTACCCAAGGTCCGGGAAATTGCTTACTTGCGCCGCACGCTGGATATTTTTTGAACAAACGACACTCCAACTACTGCTAAAGTCGAGGGGACTAAAAAAAAAGTTGCTCGGCTTGCGCTTGGTCAGTTTACTTACTACAAGTAATGGGTAGTATGTAGCCGGCTAATTTCCCCGGCTGGGGAGATTGCTGTTATGGAAATGTCCACCTTAAGGGGAACACGATGAACAACGTTCTGAAATTCTCTGCTCTGGCTCTGGCTGCTGTTCTGGCCACCGGTTGCAGCAGCCACTCCAAAGAAACCGAAGCTCGTCTGACCGCTACCGAAGACGCAGCTGCTCGTGCTCAGGCTCGCGCTGACGAAGCCTATCGCAAGGCTGACGAAGCTCTGGGCGCTGCTCAGAAAGCTCAGCAGACCGCTGACGAGGCTAACGAGCGTGCCCTGCGCATGCTGGAAAAAGCCAGCCGCAAGTAATAGGTCTCACGACCTGTTGAAAACCGGTCCCTCGGGGCCGGTTTTTTTATGCCTGCGATTCCGACCGGGCATGAAAAAACCCGCGTCCCTTGCGGGTACGCGGGCCTCTGCCCCGACGCTCTCCGTCAGGGCGTAAGCTGGGTGGGATCGCTATCCACCGTCGCGGTCATCGCCGGCGCCGACTCCTGGGCGATTTCCACCGGCACGCCATCCTCCGAGGCCACCACTTCGCGGACCACGTCCCAGTTCAACTGGATACGCTTGGCCAGGTCGTCGCGCTTGAGCAGGGTATTGATCACCGCGGTGTGCTTGTCCACTACCGACGGGTCGCCATGGTCGTTCAGCGGCGTATGCGCCTCCAGGTAGACCTTGCCGTTGCTCACGCCGAACTTGTAGGGCTCGTTGATGATACGCACGCTGGTGCCGACGCTGATCATCGAGAACAGGTGGGTCACGTCGGCGTTGTACATGCGGAAGCAGCCATGGCTGGTGCGGGTGCCGATGCCGAACTTCTTGTTCGAACCATGGATCAGGTAGCCCGGCACGCCCAGGGTCAGCTTGTACGGCCCCAGCGGATTGTCCGGGCCCGGCGGCACCACGGTCGGCAGCGGATCGCCATCGGCGGCGTGCTCGGCGCGAATCGAGGCCGGCGGATACCAGGCCGGGTCCTTGGTCTTGGCGGTGATGCGGGTGTTCGCGATCGGCGAACCCCAGCCCTCGCGGCCGATGCCCAGCGGATAGGTGTGCACCACGTTCTGCCCTTTCGGGTAATAGTACAGGCGGTATTCGGCCAGGTTGATCACCACGCCTTCGCGCGGGCCAGGCGGCAGCACGAAGCGGGTCGGGATGATCACCTCGGTACCGACGCCCGGCAGCCAGGGATCGACGCCCGGGTTGGCGGCGACCATTTCGCTGTAGCCCAGGTTGTACTGCTCGCCGAGGTCGGCGAAAGTGTCCTCGTACTTGGCCTTGATCACCTGGACCTGGCCGACGACGTCCTCGCCCGGAGGCGGGAGCTGCAGTTCCAGGGCCGATGCGGAGCCGGCCGAAAGCAGCGCGGCGAAAGACAGTGAGACAACGGGTACGCGCGACAACATTCCGGAGAATCCTTGGCGAGTGCGATGAAAGAGTAGGAAAGACAGTGTAACACCCCGCCAGGTTTCACCGGGAGGGCTCAGACCAACCAGGACAGGCGCTCCCCGCGCTTTTCCGCCTCCAGTTGTTTCCGGCAATCGGGACACAGCAGCCGGTCGCGTAGACGCGCCCGTTCCAGCGGCTGCCAGCGTGGCCGGGCCGGCAGCAGCTTGCCGCAAAGCGTGCGGTCCGCCGGGGTATCCAGCTCCAGCTGACGCGCCACCACATGCACCCGGACCTCGCGACAGGCGAACAGGTCCAGCTGATCGTCGGGCTCGATCAGTTGATAGGCGTAGAGGGTCCAGGCGGGACGCGGCATGGGGGGCTCCTGAGGGGTGCGCAACCTTAGCCGAAAGCGGTTTCCCGGGGAAGTCTCAAAGCAGCGGTTTCAGCGTCGGCCAGACATTTTCCAGGAGCCTCGGCTGGGCGGCGAGCGCCGGATGGATACCGTCCGCCTGCATCATCCCCTGGACCCCGCCGACCCCTTCGAGGAAAAACGGCACCAGGGCGGTCTTTTCCTGCGCCGCGACCGCGCCGTAGACCTTGGAAAAGGCCTCGATGTAGCGCGGGCCGTAGTTCGGCGGCAACTGGATACCCAACAGCAGCACCTTCGCCCCTTCCGCCCGGGCCTTTTGCGCCATGCTGGCAAGATTCTGTTGCAATTGCGCCGGCGCCATTCCGCGCAGCCCGTCGTTGCCTCCCAGCTCGATCACCACCAGCGCCGGCTTCTCCTCGGCAAGCAGCGCCGGCAGGCGCGCCAGGCCGCCCGCGGAGGTGTCGCCGCTGATCGAGGCGTTCACCACCCGGTAGTCGTAACCCTCGTCGACGAGGCGCTTCTGCAGCAGGGCGACCCAGCCCTGGCTGGTATCCAGTCCCAAAGCGGCGCTGATACTATCGCCCACGACCAACAGCGTCTGCGCCGCGGCCTGCTGGGTCAGCAGGACCAGGGCCAGGCAGCCGCTCAACAGCAATGCACGCATCGGAACCTCCATGAGCGCCAGCATTCTCAACGCGCAGAACCTTAGCAAGGTTGTCGGTAGCGCGGAAGGCAAGTTGACCATCCTCCACGACCTCTCCCTCGACCTCGCCCGCGGCGACAGCCTGGCGATCGTCGGCAGCTCCGGCTCCGGCAAGTCGACCCTGCTCGGCCTGCTCGCCGGGCTCGACCAGCCCAGCGGCGGCGAGGTCCGTCTCGCCGGGCACGCCCTCGGCGACCTCGACGAGGACCAGCGGGCGCGCGTCCGCGCGGCCCATGTAGGCTTCGTGTTCCAGTCGTTCCAGTTGCTCGACAGCCTCGATGCGCTGGAGAACGTGATGCTGCCCCTGGAGCTGGAAGGCCGCGCCGACGCTCGCCAGCGCGCCAGAGAACTGCTCGAGCGAGTCGGTCTCGGCCAACGCCTGGGCCACTATCCGCGCCAGCTCTCCGGCGGCGAGCAGCAGCGGGTCGCCATTGCCCGCGCCTTCGCGGCGGAGCCGGACGTGCTGTTCGCCGACGAACCCACCGGCAACCTCGACAGCGCCACCGGCGAGCGGATCAGCGACCTGCTCTTCGAACTCAACCGCGAACGCGGTACCACCCTGGTCCTGGTTACCCACGACGAGCGTCTGGCGCATCGCTGCCGGCGCCTGATCCGTCTGGAAAGCGGACGCCTGATCGACCGGGTCGAACCCTGATGAAGCCGGTGCCCCTCTCCCGCCTGCTGAGCCTCGCCGGTCGCCAATTGTTCCGCGAGTCGCGCAGCGGTGAGCTGCGCGTGCTGTTCTTCGCCCTGCTGATCGCGGTCGCCTCGAGCACCGCCATCGGCTACTTCAGCGCCCGCCTGAACGGCGCCATGCTCGCCCGCGCCGCCGAGTTCCTCGGCGCCGACCTGGTGCTCAACGGTACCCAGCCGGCAAGCGCCGAACAGATCGAACGCGGCACCCGTCTCGGCCTGCGCCATGCCGACAGCGTCGAGTTTTCCAGCGTGATCGCCACCGACCAGGGCATCCAGCTCAGCAGCATCAAGGCGGTCGGCGACCACTACCCCCTGCGCGGCCAGCTCAAGAGCGCTGCCGCGCCGTTCGCTGCCGAGCAGGCCGGCGGTCGTCCGCAGGCGGGCGAGGTATGGGTCGAATCGCGCCTGCTGGCCAGCCTCGACCTGAAGGTCGGCGACAGCATCGAGATCGGCCGCAAGCCGCTGCGCATCGCGCGCATCCTTACCTACGAGCCGGACCGCGCCGGCGACTTCTACAGCCTGACGCCCCGCGCCATGATGAGCCTGGCCGACCTCGATGCCACCGGGGTGGTCCAGCCGGGCAGCCGGGTGCGCTACCGCGATCTCTGGGAAGGCCCGCCGGAAGCCCTCCAGGCCTATCGCCAGCAGGTCAGGGGCAGCCTCGCCGCCAACCAGCGCCTGCAGGATGCCCGCGACGGCAACCGCCAGGTGGGCGATGCCCTCGGCCGCGCCGAGCGCTACCTGAACCTGGCCAGCCTGGCCGCGGTGCTGCTCGCCGGCGTCGCCGTGGCGCTGTCCGCCGCCCGTTTCGCCGCACGGCGCTACGACGCCAGCGCGCTGCTGCGCTGCCTCGGCCTGTCGCGCAGCGAAACCCTGCTCCTCTATGCGCTGCAACTGTTGCTGCTGGGCCTGCTCGCCAGTGCCATCGGCGCCCTGCTCGGCTGGTTGGCGCAACTCGGCCTGTTCCGCCTGCTCGCCACGCTGCTGCCGCCGGACGTACCGGCCGGCGGCCTGTTCCCCGCCTTTGCCGGGATCGCCACCGGCCTGGTAGCGCTGGCCGGCTTCGCCCTGCCGCCGCTGGCGGCCCTGGGCCGGGTACCGCCGTTGCGGGTCCTGCGCAGCGACCTGCTGCCGGTGCCGATGCGCACCTGGATGGCCTACGCCTGCGCCCTGCTCGCCCTGGGCCTGATCATGTGGCGGTTGAGTCTCGACCTGAAGCTGACCCTCGCCCTGCTCGGCGGCGGCCTGGTCGCCACGCTGGCGCTCGGCGCCCTCCTGCTGCTCGGCCTGAACGGCCTGCGCCGGGCGCTGGCGCGTGCCAGCCTGCCATGGCGGCTGGGACTCGGCCAGTTGCTGCGGCACCCGCTGGCTGCCGCCGGACAGAGCCTGGCCTTCGGCCTGATCCTGCTGGCCATGGCCCTGATCGCCCTGCTTCGCGGCGAACTGCTGGATACCTGGCAGGCCCAGTTGCCGCCGGACGCCCCCAACCATTTCGCCCTGAACATCCTGCCGACGGAAAAGGACGCCTTCGAACGTCGCGTGCAAAAGCTCTCCCCCGACGCCGAGCCGCTGTTCCCCATGGTTCCCGGGCGCCTGGTAGCGGTGAACGGCAAGCCGGTCCAGGCGCTCGACGAAGACGTGCGCAGCGAACGTGCCCTGCAGCGCGACCTCGGCCTGACCTGGTCGGAGCGACTGCCCTCCGGCAACCAGCTCACCGCCGGACGCTGGTGGAGCGCGCCGCAGCCGGGGGCCCTGCCGGGCGTGTCGGTGGAAGAGAAGCTGGCCGCCAACCTGCGCATCCAGGTCGGCGACCGGCTCACCTTCAGCGTCGCCGGGCAGAATCGCGAGGTCCAGGTCCAGAGCCTGCGCAAGGTGAAGTGGGACAATTTCCAGCCGAACTTCTTCATGGTCTTCCAGCCCGGCACCCTGAGCGACCTGCCGGTGACCTACCTGACCAGCTTCTACCTGCCGGCCAGCCAGGAACGCGACCTGATCGAACTGGCCCGCGCCTTCCCCACCGTCACCCTGCTGCCGGTAGACGCCCTGCTGAGCCAGCTGCGGAGCATCCTCGACCAGGTCACCCTGGCCGTGGAGTACGTGCTGGTGTTCGTTCTCGCGGCGGGCTTCGTGGTGCTCTTCGCCGGTCTCCAGGCGACCCTCGACGAGCGCGTGCGCCAGGGTGCCCTGCTACGCGCGCTGGGCGCCGAGCGCGGCCTGCTACAGCGCACCCGGCGGGTCGAGTTCGCCCTGCTCGGCGCGCTCAGCGGCGTGCTCGCGGCACTCGGTTGCGAGGTGGTCAGCCTGCTGCTCTACCGGCTGGTCTTCGACCTGCCGTGGCAGCCGCATCCCTGGCTGCTGGCGCTGCCACTGGTGGGCGCCGTGCTGGTCGGCGGCGCCGGCCTGCTGGGCACCCGCCGCGCGCTCAACAGCAGCCCGCTGCGGGTCCTGCGCGAGGGCTGATCGGATACACTGGCAGGCTTTCATCCGTTCATTTGTGGAACCACCCGAACCATGAGTCGCTATCGTCCACCGCGCACCGCCGGCACCCCGCTGATCACTCCGGAGGGCGCCGCGCGGTTACGCGCAGAGCTGCATGAACTCTGGCACGTGCGCCGTCCCCAGGTGACCCAGGCGGTCAGCGAAGCCGCCGCCCTCGGCGATCGCTCGGAAAATGCCGAATACATCTACGGCAAGAAGATGCTGCGCGAGATCGACAGCCGCGTGCGCTTCCTGCGCAAGCGCCTGGAGAACCTGAAAGTGGTCGGCGAGCGGCCGGCGGATCCGAACCGGGTGTATTTCGGCGCCTGGGTGACCCTGGAAGACGAAGACGGCGAGCAGGCCCGCTATCGCATCGTCGGCCCCGACGAACTGGACCTGCGCAACAACCAGATCAGCATCGACTCGCCGCTCGCCCGCGCACTGGTCGGCAAGGAGCTGGACGCCGAGGTGCTGGTGCGCACCCCGGCCGGGGAAAAGCTCTGGTTCGTCGTCGAGATCGAGTATCCGCCGGCGCCCTGAGGGGTCACGCGCTCAGCGCAGGATACGGCGGGTGACCAGGCCCTGGCGGGCGACCCGGATCAGTTGCCGGACCACCAGGTCCAGGTCTTCCGCCTCGGGGGCCTGGACCACGGCGAAGTCGAACGCGTCGCTGGGGAAGCGCGCCAAGTCCTTGCCGTCCTGGGCGAACTGGATAAGGAAGGTACGCGAACCGTTCCAGCGCTTCGGCCAGCCTTCGAGGTAACGGACGAGGGTCGGCTGGTGCGGGCCGCTGAGGAGAATCCTCGGGTTCCGCCGGACCAGGCCGGTGGTGATGGGTGCCAGGCGCAATTGCGTGCTGGGACAGGTCATGACGTCATGTCTCCGCCTCTTCGGTCCCGCTGGACAGCGGTGAGAGGCAACACCGAGCCAGCGCTTTAGCGGTATTTCGGCTGCTGCCGGGCGCCCCGCAAGTTGCTGTTTAAATCGGCGCACGCGCATCCTAGAAAAGCCGCACGGAGACTGTCAAGAAACACGCGGAGGCGCCCATGCCCGATCGCTCTCTTCGCCTGTTCTTCGCCCTGCCCTGTCCACCTCTCCTCGCCAAGCGGATCGGCCGGTGGCGCGATGGCCGGCCACTGCCCGGACGCCAGGTGGCGACGGCGAACCTGCACCTGACCCTGGCCTTCCTCGGGCAGGTCCCGTCCGCTCGGCTCGAGGCCCTGCTGGACATGGCCGCGGCCATCGAGGCCGCGCCCTTCGACCTGTGCCTCGACCGCCTGCTGCGCTGGAGGAACGGCATCCTGCTGCTGGCCCCCAGCCAACCGCCCGGCGCCCTCCTGCGCCTGCGCCGCGCCCTGCGCTCCGGCCTTGCCGAACTGGAGCTGCCCGTGGAAACCCGCCCATTCAGCGCCCATCTGACCCTGGCTCGCGATGCCGCGCCGCTGGAAAACGCCCCGCCACCCCCAACCTTCGTATGGCAGGTCGACCATTTCAGCCTGTTTTGCTCGCAAAACGACGCCGCGGGCGTGCGCTACCGCACATTCGGTCGCTGGGCGTTGTGCGGGGAAGATTCAAACGAGCGTTTCGCGCCGTAACAACCCGCCTCTTCCACTCTGCCACGCAGGTTACGAGCGGCCACCAGGAAGCCGCGGATTTCCTGGCCTGGAGGAAAAAGGCCGAAGCTGGCACGGTTCCTGCGCAAGGGACAGCGAAGCGGTTCTCCCGGAAGGATTCGGGCGATGGCTGGCAGGATGCGCCCCTCGGCCCCATCAACCTGAGATGAGAACAACATGAAGAAGAAGTCTCTGCTCCCTCTCGGCCTGGCCATCGGCCTCGCCTCTCTCGCTGCCAGCCCTCTGATCCAGGCCAGCACCTACACCCAGACCAAATACCCCATCGTGCTGGCCCACGGCATGCTCGGTTTCGACAACATCCTCGGGGTCGACTACTGGTTCGGCATTCCCAGCGCCTTGCGCCGTGACGGTGCCCAGGTCTACGTCACCGAAGTCAGCCAGTTGGACACTTCGGAAGTCCGCGGCGAGCAGTTGCTGCAACAGGTGGAGGAAATCGTCGCCCTCAGCGGCCAGCCCAAGGTCAACCTGATCGGCCACAGCCACGGCGGGCCGACCATCCGCTACGTCGCCGCCGTACGTCCCGACCTGATCGCTTCCGCTACCAGCGTCGGCGCCCCGCACAAGGGTTCGGACACCGCCGACTTCCTGCGCCAGATCCCACCGGGTTCGGCCGGCGAGGCAGTCCTCTCCGGACTGGTCAACAGCCTCGGCGCACTGATCAGCTTCCTTTCCAGCGGCAGCACCGGTACGCAGAATTCACTGGGCTCGCTGGAGTCGCTGAACAGCGAGGGTGCCGCGCGCTTCAACGCCAAGTACCCGCAGGGCATCCCCACCTCGGCCTGCGGCGAAGGCGCCTACAAGGTCAACGGCGTGAGCTATTACTCCTGGAGCGGTTCCTCGCCGCTGACCAACTTCCTCGATCCGAGCGATGCCTTCCTCGGCGCCTCGTCGCTGACCTTCAAGAACGGCACCGCCAACGACGGCCTGGTCGGCACCTGCAGTTCGCACCTGGGCATGGTGATCCGCGACAACTACCGGATGAACCACCTCGACGAGGTGAACCAGGTCTTCGGCCTCACCAGCCTGTTCGAGACCAGCCCGGTCAGCGTCTACCGCCAGCACGCCAACCGCCTGAAGAACGCCAGCCTGTAGGACCCCGGCCGGGGCCTCGGCCCCGGCCCTTTCCCGGAAGCCCCCTCGCGTGAAGAAAATCCTCCTGCTGATTCCACTGGCGTTCGCCGCCAGCCTGGCCTGGTTCGTCTGGCTGGAACCTTCCCCCGCCCCCGAGACGGCGCCCCCGGCCAGCCCGCAGGCGGGCGCAGACCGCGCCCCACCAGCAGCCTCCGCGGGAGAAGCGGTGCCGGCCCCCCAGGTCATGCCGGCCAAGGTCGCGCCGCTGCCAGCCTCCTTCAGGGGCACCAGCGTCGATGGCAGCTTCAGCGTCGATGCCAGCGGCAACCTGCTGGTCACCCGCGACATCCGCAACCTGTTCGACTACTTCCTCAGCGCCGTCGGCGAAGAGCCCCTGCAGCAAAGCCTGGACCGCCTGCGCGCCTACATCGCCGCCGAACTCCAGGAGCCGGCGCGCGGCCAGGCGTTGGCGCTGATGCAGCAATACATCGACTACAAGAAGGAACTGGTGCTGCTCGAACGCGACCTGCCGCGCCTGGCCGACCTCGACGCCCTGCGCCAGCGGGAAGCCGCGGTGAAAGCCCTGCGCGCGCGGATCTTCAGCAACGAAGCGCACGTGGCGTTCTTCGCCGACGAGGAAACCTACAACCAGTTCACCCTGGAGCGCCTGGCGATCCGCTAGGACGGCAAGCTCAGCGCCGAGGAAAAGGCCGCCGCCATCGACCGCCTGCGCGCCAGCCTGCCGGAAGACCAGCAGGAAAGCGTGCTGCCGCAACTGCAAAGCGAACTGCAGCAGCAGACCGCCGCCCTCCAGGCCGCTGGCGCCGGCCCGGAAGCCATCCGCCAGATGCGTCAGCAACTGGTGGGCGCCGAAGCCACCACCCGCCTGGAGCAACTCGATCGGCAACGCTCGGCCTGGAAGGGCCGGCTGGACGACTATTTCGCCGAGAAGAGCCGGATCGAAGGCAATGCCGGCCTGAGCGAAGCCGACCGCCGCGCGGCGGTCGAACGCCTGGCCGAAGAGCGCTTCAGCGAACAGGAACGCTTGCGCCTGGGCGCGCTGGAACAGATGCGCCGGGCCGAGCAGCGCTGACCGGTGCGGAAACGCCGAGAACGCGGCGAAGGGCGCTTCGGCGGCTAACGCCGGCGGCGTACCCCTCAGGGGTGCAGCCCTGGCATGGCCGGCGAGGCGGAAACCTGTGCTCCGCGCCGCAACGAAAAAGGGCGGCCACCCGAAGGTGGCCGCCCTTTTTCGTCGCCAGCCCGGTTCAGCGGGACAGCTTGCCGTCCAGCGAGAACTTGCCGGCGCCATCGATCAGCAGCGCCACGCTGATCATCAGCAGGGTCAGGGCATATTCATAGCCGTTATCGGTGATGAAAAAGCCATTGCCGATGTGCACGCTGAAGATCGCCACGATCATGGTGAAGCCCACCACCACCGACGCCGGACGCACCAGCAAGCCGATCACCAGCGCCAGGCCGCCGAAGAACTCGGCGCTGCCGGCCAGGGTCGCCAGCAGGTAGCCAGGGGTCAGGCCGATGGACTCGAACCACTGCGCCATGCCGTTCAGGCCGGCGCCGCCGAACATGCCGAAGAGCTTTTGCGAACCGTGGGACATCAGGGTAAGACCGGTGACGATACGCAGGATGGCCAGGCCGGCACCGGCGTTGGTCGACAGGATGGTCTTGATCAGTGGATTCATGGTGCGTCCTCAGGTGTGGGATAAGATGGGCACACTATAGGCAAGATAATTCGATATTAAAACTGCAAAAATCCCGTTATCAATATCGAATTTATAGATTATTTTTGAGCCGTCGCCGTCTTCGCACGCACCCCGGGCTCCAAGCGAACCCGTTCGCGTTCATATGCAAGGTAGTACTTGTTGACGCTGCTGACATAACTCACCACGCCCATGCCTATCTCTTCCGCAGCCACCCGCTCTACCTGGAAGAACCATCGGTTCGGATCGAGCCCCCGGCGACGCGCCTGGGTGCGCAGGTTCTGCACCCGTTCCGGGCCCATGTTGTAGGCCGCCAGGGTGAACGCCAGGCGCTCGCGTTCGTCGAGGTGCTTGCTGGAGAAGAACTGCTTGCGGATCTTGGTCAGGTAACGACTGGCGGCCAGCACGTTGCTGTCCTTGTCGTGCACGTTGCCGACCCCGACGCTGCGCGCCGCCGCCGGGGTGATCTGCATCAGCCCGCTGGCGCCGCCCGAACCGCGCGCCTTCGGGTTCAGGTGCGACTCCTTGTAGGCCACCGCCGCCAGCGCCAGCCAGTCCATGCTGCTCTGCCGCGCGTAGCGCTGCAGCAATGGACGGACCGCTTCCAGGCGCTTGCGGTCCGCCGCGCCGAGGGGGTTGCGGACCTTGTAGGCGCGCCGGTAGACACGCTGGAAAGCCACGTCCTGGTCGGCCGGCGCGCGGTAGTCGGCGAGGAAGCGGTCGATGGTCGCGCGCAGGGTGCTGGCATCGCGGCGCACGTACCAGGCCATGTCGGCACGATTGTCCAGCACCAGGTGGCGATCGACGCGCAGCTTCGGCAGCACCTTGGCCCAGCGTTCGGCGATGGGCTGCTCGACCACGGTGAAGCCGAGGATGCCTGCCTGGACCATTTCCATCACATCCTCGACGGCCAGGGAAGCGTCCAGCTTTTCGATCCGGATCGGTGCCATGCGGCGTTGCGCCAGGCGCTGGTTGACCAGTTCGATGGCGCCCTCGGCGGCGCTGCCGGCCGGCAGCGGGATGGTCCGCCCGGACAACTGCTCCAGGCGTGTGTAGCGCCGGTTGCCCTTGCGCGCCACCAGCACCAGCGGCACATCGGCGCGCACCGGCGCGCTCGGGCTGACCTGCAGGCCGTCGTGCGCCGGCAGCAGTTCGCCGGGGGCGACCAGGTCGCCTTCGCCACGCTGCAGGGCGGCAAGCAACTGGTCCTTGGGCTTGGGTATGAGCTTGAGGGTGAGGTTCCGCGCGGACGGCGAGCGGCTGTTGAGGTATTGCTCGAAGGCGCGCAGGCGACGGTACTCGACGCCGATCGGCTCGCCCTTCACCTCGCCCGAGCTGTTGCGGCTCTGGTTGACCAGCACCTTGAGCACGCCAGCGCGGCGGATGCTCGCCAGGTCGCGGGTCTCCGGCTGTTCCCTGTGCCAGTTGTCCGGCTGGCCGGTGATGCGCGCAGCCGCCGGCAAGGGTGCGAGCACCAGCAGGCAAAGCGAAAGCAGCAACAGACGCGTCATCCAGGTCTCCAGAGGCCAGGCTCGATGTCCCTCTCCGGGGGACCGGATCAATCAGAGCATGGCAGTCTTGGCAAGTTCCTCTCCGACAGCGGCTGCAAACGGAGGCATTGGGTAGATAATCCGGGCGCCGAAGAACCCGATCTGCGATTATAACGGATTGTTCTACAAGCGGTTTGCCACCCATCTCCCGGCGGGTCCGGCGCGATCGAGGGGGCGCCGCCTCGCTGCGAATTCCAGGAAGGCACCATGCAACTCATCGATATCGGCGTCAATCTGACCCACGCCAGCTTCGCCCCGGAACGTGAAGCACTGCTCGCCCGCGCGCGCGCCGCCGGGGTGGTGCAGATGGTGATCACCGGCACCAGCCTGGCCGACAGCGAACAGGCGCTGCAGCTCTGCGGCGAACTCGACGAGGGCGGCCGGCTGTTTACCACCGCCGGCGTCCACCCCCACGAGGCCAGCCACTGGAACGCCGACACCGCTCGCGGCCTGCGCGCCCTGTTCGACGACCAGCGGGTACGCGCGGTGGGCGAATGCGGTCTCGACTTCAATCGCGACTTCTCTCCCCGTCCGGCCCAGGAAAAGGCCCTCGAGGAACAACTGGCACTGGCCGTCGAGCTACAGCGTCCGGTGTTCCTCCACGAACGCGACGCCAGCGAGCGCCTGCTGGCGATCCTGCGCGACTTCCGCGATCGCCTGCCGGCCGCTGTCGTACATTGCTTCACCGGCGAGCGCCGGGCGCTGTATGGCTACCTCGACCTCGACCTGCACATCGGCATCACCGGCTGGATCAACGATGAGCGCCGCGGCACCCACCTGCATGATCTGGTAGGCGAGATCCCGGTCGGCCGTCTCATGCTGGAAAGCGACGCGCCCTACCTGCTGCCACGCAGCCTGCGGCCGAAGCCGAAGAACGGGCGCAACGAGCCGGCCTACCTGGTCGAGGTGCTCGACTGCGTGGCCCGCCATCGCGGCGAGAGCGCGGAGCGCCTGGCCGCCCACACCAGCGCCGCGGCGCGGGCGTTCTTCGGCCTGCCGGCGATCGACTGAGATCGCCCTCAAGCTCCCGGCGGATCGGCCGCTAAGCTGACGAACGGTCTCGTTGACCCGCATCAACGATTGCCCCTTACTCAGCTTTCAAGATAATGGCGCCTTGCCATTAGCTTGCCGATAAGAAGAAATCCCCCTATGGGCACCTGGATCAGCGACATTCCACTGAAGTACAAGTTCTGGGCCGTCAACGCGGTGGCCTTCTTCACCACCCTGCTGCTGGTGTTGTTCGCTATGCAGCAGGAAGCCGCGGGGCGCAACGCTTCCGCCCAGCGCGCCGCCGCCGCCGAGGGCGAGCTGGTTCAGAGCTGGCCGGCCGGCAGCGCCCTGCCCGCCCGCAGCAACCTGCTGCCGCTGGAACAGGCCGCGAGCCTGGGCGGTACCGCTGCCCAGGCGCTGGGCAAGGGGCAGGGTTGGATCGAGTTGTCCGGCGCGCGCCAGGGCGATACCCCGCTGCTCGGCGCCTGGGTCGGCCAGACCGGCTCCGGCCAGCGCTTCGCCGTGCTTGCCCCGGCCAGCGACCTGTGGCAGGTCTTCGCCGACCGTGCCGGCGCCTACGCCGTCGCCGTGCTGGTGCTGATGCTGGCGCTGCTGGCGGCCTCGCAACTGCTGATCCGCTTCATCCTCACCCACCTGCATACCCTCAAGGACGTGATGCTGCACGTCGAGAAGAGCGGCGACCTGTCCGCTCGCGTACCGCTGCAGGGACGCGACGAAGTCGGCCAGATGGCCAGCGCCTTCAACGCCATGCAGGCCGGCTACCAGCGCATCGTCGGCACCGTCGCCGCGGCCGCTACCAAGCTCGACGAAGGCGCCCAGGCGCTGGCCCGCAGCATGGGCCAGGTACGCCAGGGCATGCTCGGCCAGCAGAGCGAGACCGACCAGACCGCCACCGCGATCAACGAGATGTCCACCACGGTCTTCCATATCGCCCAGCACGCCGCCGATACCCGTGACCAGTCGCAGGAAGCCGACCGCCTGGCCGGCGCCGGCCAGCAGGCGGTGAGCCGGGTCAGCGCGTCGATCGCCGGGTTGTCCCAGGGCGTCCAGGAGACCGCCGAGATGATCCAGAAGCTGGCCGAGGACAGCCAGAAGATCAGCGGCGTGGTCAACGTGATCCACGGCATCGCCGAACAGACCAACCTGCTTGCCCTCAACGCCGCCATCGAGGCCGCGCGGGCCGGGGAAATGGGCCGCGGCTTCGCCGTGGTGGCCGATGAGGTGCGCAACCTCGCCCGTCGCGTGCAGGACTCCACCGACGAGATCACCCAGATGATCCTCGCCCTGCAGTCGGGTACCCGCGACGCCGTGGAGTTCATGCAGGAAAGCTCGCTCAAGGCAGACGGTTGCGTCAGCCAGGCCGGCGACGCCGGCGAGGCGCTGGCGGCGATCGCCAACGCGGTGGCGCAGATGCGTGAAAGCAACACGCAGATCGCCGTCGCCGCGGAACAGCAGAGCCAGGTCGCGGAAGAAATGACCCGTTCGGTGGTGGGCATCCGCGACGTCACCGAACTCACCGTGCAGCAGACCGTCGAGTCGGCGGCCACCAGCCAGCAACTGGTCGACCTGGCCGGCGACCTGACCCGCGCCATCGGCCAACTGCGCCTCTGATCCGCCGGCGCACCTGCCTATCACCCGGATAGGCAGGAATCATTCGCCGCGCTGCCGCACCCCGCCTAGACTCGACGACATGCAACGATCCGCCTCGCGGGTCGCCGTCACGGAGTACCGAGAACATGGGCAAACGTCATCCCAACCTGCTCGCCTGGCAATGGCGCGGCTATGCCGCCAACCACCGCAACCCGACCAACCTGGTCCTGCACCTGATCGCCGTGCCGCTGTTCATCGTCGGTGCGATCCTGCTGCTCGGCGGCCTGTTCGGCCTGGACCTCCTGCAGGTGGTGCTCGGTGTCATCGGCATCGGCGCCGGCCTGGCGATCCAGGCCAAGGGACACGCGCTGGAGGAACAGGCACCCGAGCCATTCAGCGATCGGCGCGACGCTGTCAGTCGCCTGCTCGTCGAGCAGTTCGTCACCTTCCCCCGCTTCGTCCTCAGCGGCGCCTGGTGGCGGGCTTGGCGCGAACGGCATAAGTGACAGTTCGTCCGGGATTTCGCACAGCCCTTCAGTTTTAGCGCGACGCTGCCGATATAATCGACGGAATCCTGTCGTGGACCGACAACATGCCGTCAACGCGTCAATTAATCGTCTTTCTCTGTTGCCTGGGGCTGCCTCTTGCCCAGGCCGCGGAGCCCGTGCCGCTGGGCGGACGTCCGATCGTCACCCTGCAGCGGTCCGGCGGCGCTCCCGTACGGCTGACCCTGTCCGACCTCGAAGCCCTGCCCAGCGAGACCCTGGAAGCCCAGCTCCCCGGCGAGGCCAACGCCCGCTGGCAAGGCGTGCGCCTCAGCCTGTTGCTGCGCCACCTGGACCTGGCGCCGCCCAAGCGCCTGCGCGTGCTGGCGCTGAACGACTACTCGGCGATCATCCCGTACAGCGACCTCGACAGCTACCAGCCCATCCTCGCCTATCGCCGCAACGGCGCCTACATGGCGATCCGCGAACGCGGACCGCTTTTCATCATCTACCCGATGGCCCGCTATCCTGAGTTGAGAAACCAGGTCTACTACAACCGTACCGTCTGGCAGGTCAGCTCCATCACTCTTGAGTAAGTAACGGACATGACTGTGCCGCTGCTCGATCCGACAAAGCTGCGCCGGCAACGCCAGATCATGGGGCTGTTGCTCGGCCTGGTGCTGCTCATGGCGCTGATCGCCGGGGCTGCGCTGTGGCTGGCGGTGCGCCAGGCCCAGCAACTGGCCCAGCCGAACCTGCACAACGAGCTGTGGCAGACCTACTCGCTGCGCGCCGAACTGGATCGCACGCTGGACGCCGCGCGGCGCACCGAGAGCGGCGCAGGCCAACCCGACGACCTGGCGATCCGTCTCGAAGTCCTCGCCAGCCTGATCGCGCCGCTGCGCCGCCAGTCGTTGTTCAGGCATCTCGCCGAACCGCGTCCGGAGGTACAGGCCACCCTGCAACGCCTGATCGAGCTCAGCGATCGCTGGTCGGACCAGGCCCCCTGGGGCGATCCCGTCGCCGCGCGCCGCCTGGCCGCGGAGATCGTCCAACAGGTTCCGCCCTTGCTCGAACCGACCCACCAGATCGTCGTCGCCAGCAACATCGCCCTGACCAACCAGTTGGACGTCGACCGCAAGCGCCTGCACCGGGCGTTCTACGCGTTGTTCTGGGCGCTGCTCGGGATCGGTGCCGGCGGTGCCCTGCTGGTGCTGCGCCTGGTCGCCGACTTCAAGCGCGCGCAGCAACTGGCCGGGCATCTGATCGAGCTTAACGCCACCCTGGAGAAACGCGTCGGCGAGCGCACCCGCCAGCTCAGCGAAGGCAAGGCGCTGCTGCATTTCATCCTCGAGGCCAGCCCGAGCGACGTGGTCCTGCTCAGCGCCTGCGGCGCCAGCATCCATTACGTCAGCCCGCGCCTGCTCAAGCGCCTGGGTTGCCAGGCCCAGGACGACTTCAGCCTGCCCCGGCTGTTCGCCAGCGCCAGCGAATACAGCCGCCTGCAGAACGCCCTGGAGGCGCGCGGCCAGGTGGATGGCTGGGAAGCCCAGCTATGCGGGGAAACGCCTTGCTGGGCGGTGATCTGCGCGCGCCACCTGGAAATCGACGGCGAGCCGGCGACCCTGATCTGGTGCTACGACATCAGCCGGCGCAAGGCCATGGAGCAGGAACTCCGTCTGCTGGCCAGCACCGATACCCTCACCGGCCTGCACAACCGCCACTCGTTCCTGCACCAGGCGGAACTCATGCTCAAGGCCGCCGAACGCTTCCGCCATCCCTGCGTGGCGCTGATGCTGGACATCGACCATTTCAAGAACATCAACGACAGCCACGGCCACCTGACCGGCGACCGCGCCCTGCAACGTGTCGCCGAGACCCTGCGCCAGGGCCTGCGCGAGGTGGACCTGCTCGGTCGCCTGGGCGGCGAGGAATTCGCCGCGCTGCTTCCGGAGGTCAGCCTGGACCAGGCGCTGGACGTCGCCGAACGGCTACGCGCCAGCGTCGAGGCGCTGCGGGTGAGCAATCCCGACGGCGAACCGCTGCGGATGACCGTGAGCATCGGCGTCGCCCTGCGCAGGGACGCCGGGGACGACCTGGAAAGCCTGCTGGTGCGCGCCGACAGCGCGCTCTACCAGGCCAAGAGCGGCGGGCGCAACCGCACCGAGTACGCGCCCGCCTGACATGCGCCTCAGCCGAACACCGTGACCATCTGCCGGCTGATCGCCAGCAACTGACCGTCGGCGCTCCACATCCGCGCCGCCACGTGGCCGTAGCCGTCGCGCGCCTCCTCGATCTCCGCCAGGTAACGGCACCAGTCGCCGCTGCGCTGCTGCGGCAGCGGCTGGAGGAACTCGGCGGTCCAGGTCAGCGAGCTGGCCATCGCCGGGGTACCCAGGTGCGGCAGCAGCGCCGGCGGCCAGGAGTCGAGCAGCGCCAGCAGGTGGGAAACCTCCATGGGCTCTCCCTCGGGTTCGTCGCGGAAACGCATCCAGCCGCCCATCTGGCGCGACTTGTTCGACGAGAACGGCAGGCCGCCCACTGCCCAGCGCATGGCGATGTAGCGAGTGAACTCCGGGGTCACGTTACGGATATAGGGCAGCTCCTGGCTCTCTTCGGGGCCCTTCATCCCGGCCGCCGGCAACGCTTCAACCGCCACCGCCGACGCGCGGGCGACGCCGAAACTGGCCTGGACCAGCGTCACCACCTGCTCGCCCTGACGGACCTCGACCTGTACCTGGCTCACCGCCTTGCCCTCGCGCAACAACCGGGCGCTGAAGCTCGCCGGCTGCTCGGGGGCCAGCGGTCCGACGAAGCTGACGCCGATGGAGCGCAATGGACGCCCCGCCTCGACCACCGCAAGCATGGCCTCGTAGGCCAGCGCCACCACCAGGCCGCCGAAGGTGGCGCGGCCCTGGCCCCAACTGGCCGGTACTACCACCGAGGAAGGGTCGCGGCGGACCGCCTGGATCAATTCGGAAAAATTCATGTGTGCCTCGCGAGGGGATTCGAGGGCCCATCTTAGGCGAGGCGATCCTTGGGAAAAAGCCGATCGGAATACCGGCGGCGTCAGTGCCCGGCAAGCGCCTCCTGCAATGTCGACAGGGCCCTTCCGGCACGCTCCCGGGCCAGTTCGAAGCGTGCCGCCCAGACCTCGCGCACGGGCGCCAGGTCCGGCTCGCGCTGGCATCGCAACAGCCACTGTTCGAGGTCGTGCCAATCGCCCAGAGCCGACTGGGCCGCCTTGAGCGGCGCCAGCAGCGAGCCGGGAATGCTGCAATCGTGCGGATAGGCCTCCAGCCCGTAGCGCACGCGCTTGATCCGCAGCCGTAGCGGGTGCCAGTGCTCGTAGGTGGTGTCCGCCAGCTCGGCGCGCAGGATCTTCCATTGCCGGCGCAGGCGCTTGCGCACCCGGCCGTGCAAGCCATCCAGCACGGCATGCCGCTGGGCCGTACGCAACAGGGCCGGCCAGACGTCCAGGCAAAGCTGCAGGCGGTGCAACGGCTGGCTGGCGAGAACCGCTACGTAGCCGGACTCCAGCACCGGCCGGCGCACCGCCAACGCATCCCGCAGCCCTTCGGCGGCGAGCGCCGGCAGCAGCACCTCCAGGTCGCGGATCGGCCCGCTGAGCCGCCCGACCTCGGCGGCGGCATGCTCCAGCTCCTCGACACCGGGGACTCCGCGGATCGGCCGCAGCAGGCTGCGCAGACGACGCAGGGCGATGCGCAGGTCGTGCAGTGCCTCGCCGTCCGTGCGCGCCTCCAGGCGGGCGACCGCCGACATCAACGCCACCTGCTGGCCGATCACCTCGGCCAGCAGTTCATCGATGAACCCCGTCATGCCTTCTCCTCTCCCCGAGCATCCCGCGTCGGCGCGCGCACCAGGCGCCAGGGCAGCGCCCGGCGCAATGCGCGCAGACGCAACCCTGGATCATCGGCACCGCCGTGTCCATAGCGTTGCGCTTCGAACGCGCCGACGAAGGCCGCGATGGCTGGCGCCTGCGCCGGCAGGACGCGGGCGGCGCGCTCGCCATAGGAGCGTAGCCCTTCGCCCGGGGAACGGCGCAGGCCATGCATCTCCAGCAGGCGTTCGAAGCGGCGCAGTTGGCGGCTGCGCAGATCGCCACGGCCTTGCCAGGGCTTGAGCAGGAACAGCGCGAGCAGACCGACCGACAATATCGCCGCGGCACCGAGCAACAGGCCCAGTCGGGTCGGATCGAGCCCGCCGAACCAGCGCTGCAGGAAGGCGCCCTGCTGCTCACCCTGGTAGGCCAGGACCCAGCGTTGCCAGCCGTAGTTCAGGCTGTCCCAGGCCAGACGCATGTCGTTGAGCCAGGGCAGGCCACGGTAGCGCAACGGCGACAGCGGCGCGTCGGCGAGGTACTCGCTGTCGCCGGCCAGGGCCTGCTCCAGCCCCTGTTCGATCCGTTCGGGCGCCACCTGGTAGGTCGGGTCGACGCTCAGCCAGCCCTGCTCCGGCTGCCAATACTCGACCCAGGCGTGGGCGTCGAACTGATGCACCAGCAGGTAGTTGCCCGCCGGATTCAGCTCGCCGCCCTGGTAACCGGCCACCACTCGCGCAGGAATGCCCGCGGCGCGCAGAACGAAAGCCATCGCCCCGGCGTAATGCGCGCAGAAGCCGCTGCGCGTGTCGAACAGGAAATCGTCCACCCCGTCGGCGCCGGTCGCTGGCGGTTTCAGGGTGTAGGCGAAGGGCTCGCGGTTGAAGCGCTGCAACAGGGCCGCGACCAGCGCCTGCGGTTGCGCATGGGCCTGGCGCAACTCGTCGGCCAGCGCTCGCGCGCGCGGATTGCCGTGCATCGGCAACTGCAGGTTGCGCCAGCGCGTGCGCGGATCGATGCTGGACTCGCGCAGCGCCTGTGGCCAGGAACTGACTCGGTAGAACAGACGTTGCTCGACCGGCTGCCGCCGCTGCAGGTGGAAGTCGCTCATCAGGCGCGTGTCGGTCTGGTCGGTCTGCGCCACGTCGAGGGCGAACAGCCAGGACTGCGAGCTGGGCTGCATGATCACGTCGTAGCGCAGCTCGGGGCCACGCTTCTGCCAGTGCAAAGCATCCTCGCCCGACCATTGAGGCGCCTGAGCCCAACGTCGTCCGTCGAAACGCTCCATGGTCAAGGCGCGCCAGTAGAGCTGCTCGCGCGGTGGCGGTGCGCCCTCGAAACGGACCCGGAACGCCAGTTCGGCGGAGCGCCCGAGCTCGGCGATATCCCCTGGCGCCATGCTCTCCGAGAGTCCGGTGACCCCCTTGTTGCCGGGCATCGGCAACGACCACAGCGGCCCCAGGCGGGGGAAGAACAGGAACAGCAGGAGCATCAGCGGCAGCGCCTGCAGCAACAGCCCGCCGGCCAGCCGCAGGGTCGGCCAGGGCCGACTGGCGAAAGCGCTCTGCTGCAAGCCGATCAACGCCGCCAGCAACGCGGTCACCGGCAGCAGGCTGTACAGCGCGGCGAGGAAACCATCGTCGAACAGGTAGCCCACCACCACCGCGAAGAAACCGAGGAACACCAGTACCAGCGCATCGCGGCGGGTCTTCATTTCCACCAGTTTGAGGATGAACGCGGCGATCAGCAGCACCGCCCCCGCGTCCAGGCCCACCAGGCTGCCGCGCGACAACCAGACCCCGGCCCCGGCGAGCAGCGCCAGGGCCAGCTTGACCCAGGCGCGCGGATAGCCGGCACGCATGCGGAAGACCTGCACCCGCCAGGCCGCGCAACCGAGCCACATGGCCGCGATCCACGGCGGCATGTAGGCCAGGTGCGGCAGGATCACCAGCACCTGCGCCACCAGCAGCCAGACCAGCGCGACCCGCGGAATCGCGTTCATCGCGCCGCTCCGAACAACGCCAGCGCGCGCAGGCAGGCCTCGCGCTGGGCCTCGCCGCTGGCCGGTTGCAGGCGCGTGCCGGGCAGCGCCAGGCCATAGGGCTGCTGCCGCGCGGAGAGTTCCAGGACTGCATGGCACAAGCGGCCCAGGCGACTTTCGAGATCCCCGCCGAGGCGCTCGAATTCCAGCCACAGGTCTTCCCCGCCGAGCGCGGCGAAGTCCTTCACCAGCAGCCCCTGGCCACGGGAAAACGCCTTCCAGTGCAGGCGCCGCCGCGAGTCGCCCGGCTGGTAGGCGCGCAGTCCCTGGTAGTCGTCGACACCCGCGCTCGCCAGCGCGCGCCCCTGCTCCTCGGCGTCCTCCGCGCCCGGCGCGAGGAACGGCTCGCCGGCCAGCGGCCGAGGGTAGACCAGCGCCTGCTGGCGCAGGTCGACCCAGCTCCAGGCCACCAGCAGGCCGAGGGGAAAGCGACTCTCCACCCGCAGGCGCCCCGGCCGCAGCCAGCCGCGGCGCTCGGTCGGGTGGAACAGCAGCACCTCGGCAGCCGCGTCGCCTGCCAGGTCGGCGTATTCCAGCGGCCGCTCCGGCCAGCCGACGGCGATGGCCTGGCGCGCCCGTCGCGGGCTTTCCAGGCGCACCCGGAAACCGGCGCGCTCGCCGGCGAACACCGGGTCCGCTCCCAACGCCGTGAGGCGCAGGCCGGCAAGGTTGCGATAGGTATGGAGGATGGTCACCACGCCCAGGGACAGCAGCAGGAAGGTCAACCCGTAGGCCAGGCTGTTCTGGTAGTTGATCGCCGCCAGCAGCATCACCAGCAGCGCCAGGCCGAAAGCGCCGCCCTGGCGGGTCGGCAGGATGAATACGCGGCGCTGGTTCAGCTCGACGCTGCTCGCCGGCGGTATCCGCCGGTTCAGCCAGCGCTGCCAGCGCGGCCAGTTGCGCAGGCGCATCAGAGCGCCGGGACTTCGCGCAGCAGCCATTGCACCAGCGCGCCGCCACCGTGCCCGGTGGGGTCCGCCTGGTCGCGCAGGCGATGCCCGGCGACCGCCGGCAACACCGCCTGCACGTCTTCCGGAATCACATAGTCGCGTCCCGCCAGCAGCGCCCAGGCACGCGCCGCAGCGAGCAACGCCAGGCTACCGCGCGGCGACAGGCCGAGGGCGAAGGCCGGCTGCGTGCGGGTCGCTTCGACCAGGCGCAGCACGTAGTCCACCAGCGCGTCGCTGGCGCGGACCTTCGGCACTTCGGCCTGGAAAGCGGCCAGCGCCGCGTGGTCGAGCAAGGGTTCCAGGCGCGGCAGCAGATCGCGCCGGGCTTCGCCGAGCAGTAGCGAGCGTTCCGCTGCGCGCCCGGGGTAACCCAGCGACAGGCGCATCAGGAAGCGATCCAGCTGCGATTCCGGCAGGGAGAAGGTGCCGCCCTGGCTGGCCGGGTTCTGCGTGGCGATGACGAAGAACGGTTCCGGCAAGGGCCGGGTGGCCCCCTCGATGGTCACCTGGCCTTCTTCCATCGCCTCGAGCAAGGCGCTCTGGCTTTTCGGTGTGGCACGGTTGATCTCGTCGGCAAGCACCAGTTCGGCGAAGATCGGCCCGGGATGGAAGACGAATTGCCCGCTGTCCTTGTCGAACACCGAGGTACCGAGGATATCGCCCGGCAGCAAGTCCGAGGTGAACTGGATGCGCTGGAAACTGAGCCCGAGCACCCGCGCCAGGGCATGGCTGAGGGTGGTCTTGCCCATCCCCGGCAGGTCTTCGATCAACAGGTGCCCACGGGCCAGCAGGCAGGCCAGGGCCAGGCGCACCTGGCGGTCCTTGCCCAGGAGAATCTCATCGACCGCCTTCAGGCAGGCTTCCAGGGTGTTCAGCATCCCGACCTCGCGTTTCCGGGGAAAACAGCGATCCTACTGGCCTGGGGCCAGCCGGCAAGGCACTTGCAATTTTTCCTCACGAAACTGTGAAACCGTTGCCACCGGTACTTGCCGGAGTGCCCGCTACAAGCCTAGACGCTGGGGAGGGACAGGCGACCGCAGGCGCTCCCCAGGGCGCCGGCGCGGATGATGCCTGCGCCATGTCCGGCTCGACACGGCGCGCGACAGTCGCCGACGGCAGGCGTGGGGGAAGCCGCCTCAGCCCAGCTCGGCGACGATCGCCGCCAGCGCCTTGGCCGGGTCGGCGGCCTGGCTGATCGGCCGGCCGATCACCAGGTAGTCGGAGCCGGCGTCCAGGGCCTGACGCGGGGTGAGGATGCGCCGCTGGTCGTCCTGGGCGCTGCCGGCCGGGCGGATGCCCGGCGTGACCAGTTGCAGGCCCGGATGGGCAGCCTTCAGCGCCGGCGCTTCCTGGGCCGAGCAGACCAGGCCGTCCATGCCGGCCTTCTGCGCCAGGGCGGCGAGGCGCAGTACCTGCTCCTGGGGCTCGATGTCGAGGCCGATGCCCGCCAGGTCCTCGCGCTCCATGCTGGTCAGCACGGTCACGCCGATGAGCAACGGCCTGGACCCGCTGAAGGCCTCCAGCGTCTCGCGGCAGGCGGCCATCATGCGCAGGCCGCCGGAGCAGTGCACATTGACCATCCACACGCCCATCTCGGCGGCGGCCTTCACCGCCATCGCCGTGGTGTTCGGGATGTCGTGGAATTTCAGGTCGAGGAACACCTCGAAGCCCTTGCCGCGCAAGGTCTCGACTATACCCGCGGCACAACTGGTGAAGAGTTCCTTGCCGACCTTCACCCGGCACAGTTTCGGGTCCAACTGATCGGCCAGCGCCAAGGCGGCCTCACGGGTGGGGAAATCCAGGGCGACGATGATGGGGGACTGGCAGGCGGACATGGGCTCTCTCGCGGCGAATCGAAAACGGCGCGCATTGTCGCAGAATCCGGCCGTTTGCCGTAGCCCGGAACGCGCCGGGGAGATGAACGTCGCGGACTAGAGGCGGGCGCGGAGCAGTTGCTCCAGCCAGTCGACGAATGCCCTGACCCGTCGCGACAGATGCCGCCGGTGCGGATACAGGGCGTACGCCGGCATCGCTTCGGCCCGCCACTGCGGCAGCACCTCGCACAGCTCGCCGCGTTGGAGGTGCTCGCGCACGTCGTAGGCAGGGATCTGGATCAGGCCCAGTCCGGACAGGCAGCAGGCGATGTAGCTTTCCGCGTTGTTCACCGTGACCCGGCTGCGCAGCGCGCGGGTCATGGTGCGCCCATCCTCGCGGTACTCCCAGGGCAACACCCGGCCGCTGCTGGGCGAGGCATAGTTGACCGCCCAGTGCCGGTCGAGGTCGGCTGGCGTCCGTGGCTCGCCATGCTCTTCCAGGTAGGCGGGACTGGCGCAATTGATCAGTTGCAGCTCGCCGAGGCGTCGCGCCACCAGGCTGCTGTTGCCCAACTGGCCGACCCGCAGGACGCAGTCGACGCCCTCCTGCACCAGGTCCACCGAACGGTCGCTGGAGCCCAGCTCCAGTTCGATGTCCGGATGCTGGCGGAAGAATTCCGGCAGCGCCGGGGCGATCAGCAGTCGCGCCACCCGGCTCGGCACGTCGACCTTGAGCCGGCCGCTGGCACGGCTGCCGTCGTGGAACAGGCTCTCCAGCTCCTCCATGTCTTCCAGCAAGTGGCGGCAACGCTCCAGCACCACGCTGCCGTCGTGGGTCAACTGGACCTGCCGGGTGGTGCGATGCAGCAGCCGGCTGCCGAGTTGCGCTTCGAGCTGCTGGACCGCCGCCGAGACCGTCGCCCGCGGCATGTCCAGCAGGTCCGCGGCCTTGGTGAAGCTGCCGGTTTCGGCAACGCGCAGGAACACGCGCATGCTGTCCAGACGATCCATGGGCAGGCCCCTTCTCTCTATTCGGGATGGCTGGACAGTCTATCCATGCCACCCACGTTTATCCAAAGAACCCGGACCAATAGCCTGGAGTCCCTACTCTACTCCCAGGATCCGCAGATGCCCCATGCAGCGCTTTTGCCTCCTCCCAGCGCGTCCCCGCTGCCGGAAGTGGTCGGTTTCTGGCGCAATGCCGGCCCTGCCCTCTGGTTCGCCAGGAACGCCGATTTCGACCGGCGCTTCCGCGAGCGCTTCGCCCATCTCTACGAGCTAGCCTGCGCCAACGCGCTGCGCCCGGCTGCCGGTGAAGCCGAGGACCATCTCGGCCTGCTGTTGCTGCTCGACCAGTACCCGCGCAACGCCTTCCGCGGCACCCCGCGCATGTACGCCAGCGACGCCCAAGCGCGGCGCCGGGCGGAGCGGGCACTGGAACAAGGCCTAGACCACCAGGTCGAGGACGCGCTGCGGCTGTTCTTCTACCTGCCGTTCGCCCATGCCGAGAACCTTGCCGACCAGGATCGCTCGGTAACGCTGAACCAGGGACTCGGCCAGCCCTTTCTCGCCCACGCTCGTGAGCATCGCGAGATCATCCGCCGCTTCGGGCGCTTCCCCCATCGCAATCCGATCCTCGGTCGCCCGTCCAGCGCCGAGGAACTCGCCTTCCTCGCCGCCGGCGGCTTCGCCGGCTGAACCAGGGCTCAGCCGGCCCCTCCCTAGATAGGCAGGTCGCGATCCAGCAAGCGGTCCAGCAACCAGTTGGCCGCCGGTCCCAACGGCCGCTGCCGCGACCAGACCACATCCACCGCCTGGCTGCGCGGCCAGCCGGACACCGGCAACTCCTTCAGCCGTCCGTTGGCGTAGCCGCTGACCAGCCAGCGCGGCAGCTCGGCCCAACCGAAGCCGTGGGTGGCCATTTCCAGCAGCAACAGGTAGTTGGGCGCCGACCAGCAGCGCCCGCCGCTGGACGGCAGGCCGTCGTTGATCGCCGCGCCGGTCTCGCTATAGGTGTTCAGGCGCAGCAGACGCCATTCGGAAAGGTCGCGCTCGCTGACCCGCTCCAGGCCCGCCAGCGGATGGTCGACGGCGGCGAACAGGCCGAACTCGGCACGCTCGGCGACCGCCGCCACGCCCAGCTCCGGCGGGTAGTGCGGCTGCGCGGCGAGCAGGCCGAGGGTGGCGCGGCCGCGGCTGACCTGGGCGATCACGTCCTGGTCCTCGGCGATCAGGCATTCGAACTCAAGCTCAGGGTAACGCTCGTCCAGTTCGGCCAGGCGCGCCTCGTAGCGCGCCGAATGGTAGGTGTCGGATAGCGCCAGGGTCACCCGTGGCTCCGAGCCGCCGGCGAGCAGTGCGGCGACCCGACGCAGGCGGTCGGATGCGCCGAGGACCTCCTCGACCCGTCCCAGCAGCGTGCGTCCGGCCTCGGTCAGTTGCGGCTGGCGGCCACTGCGGTCGAAGAGTTCCAGGCCGAGGTCGATCTCCAGCCGGGCAATGGCCTCGCTGACGGTCGACTGGCTCTTGCCCAGCTTGCGCGCGGCGGCGCTGAAGGAACCGAGGGAAACGGCCTGGACGAAGGCCTCGAGGGATTCGGGCGACAAATGCATATCGGTTTTTCCGATGGTATCCAACTTAACCCTATCCCAAAGACCGATGACAATACAGCCCGACTTCAACGACGAACCGGGAGCGTTCGCCATGACCCACACCCACACCGCCCTCGACAAGACTCTCAAGGAGCGGATCTTCCACGCCCTGGCCTTCGAGGGCCTGGCCGTCCTTCTCACCGCGCCGGTGCTGTCGCTGGTGATGAACAAGCCCCTGGCGCACATGGGTGCGCTGACGCTGATGTTCTCCACCGTGGCGATGCTCTGGAACATGCTCTTCAACAGCCTCTTCGACCGCGCCCAGCGGCGCATGGGCTTCCAGCGCACCCTGCAGGTCCGGGTGCTGCATGCGATGCTCTTCGAGCTGGGCCTGATCGTGGTGCTGGTACCGCTGGCCGCCTGGTGGCTGTCGATCGGACTGGTCGAGGCGTTCCTCCTCGACATGGGCCTGATCCTGTTCTTCCTGCCCTACACCATGGCCTTCAACTGGAGCTACGACGTACTCCGCGCACGCCTGGTGGAAAGCCGCCAGGCCAAGGCCGCCGGTTGCGACGCCGGCTAGGCCGGCGTTCAGGCCGTCAGCCGCTCGCGCAGGCGGCCAAGCATGCCGAGCAGGCTGCCGACCCGTTCCTTCTCGCGCTCGTCGCGCGGCACCTCGGCCAGCCGGTCGACCTCCGGCAGGCTTCGCCCGCGCCACAGCAAGGCCTGCTCGGCGGCCGCCTTCAGGCCTTTCTCGAACAATCCCCTGCGGATCGGCTTGGGCAGGTAGCGGAATATCTGTGCCTGGTTGATCAGTTCGAGCAGGGCCTGGGTGTCGCGGAACGGCGTAACCACCAGGCTGAGCAGGCGCGGATGGGCCTGGGCCAGGGATTTCAGCAGCGGCGCGGTATGCTCCCCGGCCAGCTTCAGGTCGCTGACCAGCACCTCCACCGGTTCGGTGTTCAGCCACACCAGCGCCTCGGCCAGGTTGCGCGCGCGCAGCAGGCGATGCCCGCCGGCATGGCAGAAGGCACCGACGCAGTCCAGGGTTTCCGGGTCCTCGTCGAGCAGCAGCACGCTCAGCGGCGCCGCCAGCGTGGCCGAGGGCGGCGCCGGCAGGCCCTGGCGGCTGGCGATCTCCGCCGCCTGGCGCAGGGTGAAGGCCATTTCCTGGGGATTCCAGGGCTTGGTCAGGTAGCGAAAGATGCCGCCGTCGTTGAGCGCATCGACGGCGGCATCGAGGTCGGAATAGCCGGTGAGGAGAATCCGCAGGGTCTCCGGATAGCGCTCGCGAGCCTGCGCCAGCAGTTCGGCGCCGCTCATCTGCGGCATGCGCTGGTCACTGACCAGCACCTGTATGCGCTCCGTCTTCAGGCGCTCCAGGGCGCGTCGCGGGTCGCTCTCGGTGAGCACCTCGTAATGGCGGCGGAACTGCATGGCCAGGCTGCGCAGGATGCGCTCCTCGTCATCGACGAAGAGGATGCGGACGGGAGATGGGCTCATGTCAGGCGCTCCGTTTCAGTTCGCGGGCCTGCTCTCGCGGCAGGCTGATGAGGAAGCGGGTTCCGCGGCCCGGTTCGGAGGCCACGCGGATGGTCCCGCCATGTTGCTGGATGATCTTGTAGCTGATCGACAGGCCGAGCCCGGTGCCGTGCCCCACCGGCTTGGTGGTGAAGAACGGGTCGAAGATCCGCCCGAGGACCTCGGCGGGCATGCCCTTGCCGTTGTCCTGCACGGAGAGGAACACCTGGCGCTCGTCGGCCCAGCTCTTCAGCAGGATGCGGCCGAAACGCTCCATGGCCTGCGCAGCGTTGGTCAGCAGGTTCAGCAGCACCTGGTTGATCTGCGACGGCGCGCAGGCGATAAGCGGCAACTCGCCGAGCTGGCTGCTGATCTCGGCCTTGTCCTTGATGGCGGTGCGGGCGATCAGCACGGCGTTGCGCACGCAGTCGTTGAGGTCGACCTCCTCGCTGAAGGCGCGGTCCAGGCGGGCGAAGTCCTTGAGCCCGGAAACCAGCTCGCCGATCTGGCCGAGGCCGTAGCGGGTATCGGCGAACAACTGCCGCAGGTCCTCGCGCAACTGTTCGACGGCGGCTTCGCGGCGCACCGCGTCGGCCGCCTGCAGCGCCTGCGCCAGGCGCGCTTCGTCGCACTGCGGGTCCCCCAGGCAGTCGACCAGCGCCGCCTGGGCATCGGCCAGGCGCAACAAGGGATCGCTCAGCTCCTCCAGCAGCGCCAGGTTGTTGCCGACGTAGCCGAGCGGCGTGTTCAGCTCGTGTGCGACCCCGGCCACCATCTGCCCGAGCGAAGCCATCTTTTCCGACTGCACCAGTTGCGCCTGGGACTCCTTGAGGTCCACCAGCGCCTTGCGCAGCACCCGGTTGCGCTGGGCGATGCGCACCTCCATGGCCTTCAGCAGGTCGAGCACGGTGCCCAGGCCACGATAGCGGCCCTCTTCGTCGACCAGGGCGAAGTCCTCGGTGATCGGATACTGCAGGCGACCGGTGACCTGCTGCGCCGCCTCTTCCAGGCTGGCGCCGAGGGAGACGCTGAGGGGCGCCCGGTTCATGACGTCGCGCACCGGATGGCGGCCCCAGAGGTCGCGGCCGAAACGCTGCATGAAGATATCCTGTAGGGTGTAGCGGCTGACCAGGCCGAGAACCCGACGCTCGTCGTCGACCACCGGCAGCGAGAGGAAGGCACGGTGCTCCGGCATCAGCAGGCGGTCGGCGACGTCGCTGATGCTCATCGCCGGAGTCAGGGGTTCCACCGGGCGCAACAGACGGGACAACGCGCTCGGAGACATCGGCAACCTCTCGCTGGCAGGCCCGGACGGGGCAATGAAGGGATACCCGCCAGTTAAGCAATGTCAGATTGCCAACATGTGACAGGCATCACGCCGGCCAGGCTCAGCGCTTTCTCCGCCCGCAACTTCCGAGCGCCGCCGGGAGTCTCAACCACAGGACCTTGCGCCGGAGCGTTGTCTGACAGAAAGGCAAACCCGGCGTATGGTGAACATTCATATCGATGAGGGAGAACAACATGCCCTGGTACGCCTGGTTGATCATCGTCCTCGCCTTGGGCTCCATCGTCGGCGGACTCCTGCTGCTGCGCGACTCGGCGAAGAAGCTGCCGTTGAGCGAGGAACAGCTCAAACGCATCCATGAACGCAACGCCGAGCTGGACGCGCAGGAGGCGAAGGACCGCTGAACCTATTGGCCTGCCGGCGGGTCACTAGGTCTCGAAGGAAAACCCCGGCGGGCGAAAACCGGCGAGGCGAAGGCTCGCGGAGCGGAGTCATGCGGGCCGCGCGTGGTTTTTCCTGCGCAACCTGGGGTTCGTTCCCCGTGTGTTTCCCTCTGGCAGAAGGACCGTTCCTTGAGCTTTTCCCATCCGCGGGTCGAAATGCCTTTAGAATCCCTCCTTTAAACGGGAGGCTGCATGCTCGGGCGTCTGATACCGCTTCTACCCATTCTGTTCCTGCTCGGGGGCTTCTTCACCGGGCACGTCGCGCTGCTGACGGCGGTCATCGTCCTGCTCTACATCATCTGGGTGACCTACGCCGAACGCTGGCTGCCGACCCTGCTCTGGTGGCCGGTGAGCCTCGCCGCCAGCGCCCTGATCGCCATCCACTACCTGCCCGGCTTCATTCCCCTGCGCCTGTTCCCCTGGGACCTGGCCAGCGCCAGCCCGCCGATCCAGATGATCTGGCTGCCCTGGGACAAGGCCCTGGTCGCCCTTACCCTGCTCGCCTGGTGGCTGCGCCGGCCGAAGCAACCGCTGGTGTCGCTGGATATCACCGCGCTGGCCTTCTGCCTGACCTTCTTCGTGGTGCCGCTGCTGTCGATCATGACCAATGCCGCGAGCTGGCAGCCGAAGTGGCCGGATGCCTTCTGGTGGTGGCTGGTACTGAACGTCGGGGTGGTCTCCCTGGCCGAGGAGGCTTTCTTCCGCGGCCTGCTGCAAAGCCAGTTGATCCGCTGGTTCGGCGCCTGGCCGGGAATCATCGTCGCGACCCTCGCCTACGCCGCGCTGCACCTGCTGGTGAACCCGGTGTACGCGCTGCTGGCCGGGATCGCCGGGCTGGGCTACGGCATGGTCCTGCACTTCAGCGGGCGGCTGTCCCTGGCGGTGCTGCTGCACGCCTCGATCAACACCCTGCACTTCCTCCTGCTGAGCTACCCGTTCCGCCTGATCTCCGAGTGATCAGGCGTCCTTGATCACCAGCGCCAGGGCTTCCTCGGCGAGCTGGTCGAGACTCATCGGTCCTTCCGGACGGAACCAGGTGGTGGTCCAGGACAGCGCGCCGGTGAGGAAGCGCCGCAGGATGAACGGATCGCCCTGGCAGTAGCCGGCCAGCCGCGCCTCCCCGAGCACGTCCAGCCACATCTGCTCGTAGATGTCGCGCAGGCCGAGGATGTACTCCTGGCCTTCGGTGGACAGCGAGCGCCACTCGTAGACCAGCACCGCCATCGCCTCGCCGGTGCCGCCCATGATCGATTGCAGCTCGCAGCGGATCAGTCCCAGCACCCGCTCGCGCAGGTCCTCGGCATCGGCCAGGGCGGCGCGCATCAGCGCGGTGTTGTAGAGGATGGTCTCCTCCATCACCGAGCGCAGGATCTCATCCTTGCTCTTGAAGTGATGGAAGATGCTGCCCGACTGGATGCCCACCGCGCTGGCCAGGTCGCGCACCGTGGTGCGTTCGTAGCCTCTGCTGCGGAACAGGTGGGCGGCGGTCTGCAGCAGCTTGCCGCGGGCGCTTTCCGGATCGGTGAGCTGTCCGGTGGCCACCAGCTCCAGCATCACTTCCCGGGCTTTCTGATCGTCCAACGCTGAGTACCCCTTTTCCGGATCGTCGGCGGCTCGGTGCCGCTCATCCGCGCGCCCGGCCGCTCCGTATTTGCCGACCGGCCTCGGGATTGCCCCGCAAGTGCTTGTCGGCATTCATGAAATGTATGCCTGCGAAGACGACCGAGCAAGCGCTTGGGTAACAGCCGCGAACGGATTTGTTTCCACCCTCTTCTCAACCAAGCGCTTGCTTGGTAATGTCGCCCCACACTTCCGCCGTCACGGGTCAAGAACAATGCAAAAGACCGTACGCATCGGCTGCGCCTCGGCCTTCTGGGGCGACACCTGTACCGCGGCCGCGCAACTGGTACGCGGCGCGCCGCTGGACTACCTGGTGTTCGACTACCTGGCCGAGGTCACCATGTCGATCATGGCCGGCGCCCGCCTGAAACAGCCGGACGCCGGCTACGCCACCGACTTCGTCGAGGTCCTCGCACCGCTGCTGGGCGAGATCGCCGAGAAGAAGATCCGCGTCATCAGCAACGCTGGCGGGGTCAATCCGCAGGCCTGTGCCGCCGCCCTCGCCGCGGCCTGCGAGAAGGCCGGGGTGCAGCTGAAGATCGCCGTGCTGCATGGCGACAACCTGCAAGCGCGCCAGGCCGAACTGGCCAAGGCCGGCATCCGCGAGATGTTCAGCGACGCGCCTTTCCCGCCGATGTGCGTCTCGCTCAACGCCTACCTCGGCGCACCGGGCATCGTCGAGGCCCTGCGCCTGGGCGCGGACATCGTGATCAGCGGCCGGGTGGTCGACAGCGCGGTGGTCAGCGCCGCCCTGGTGCACGAGTTCGGCTGGGCCTGGGACGACTACGACCGACTGGCCCAGGCCGCCCTCGCCGGGCACATCGTCGAATGCGGCGCGCAGTGCACCGGCGGCAATTTCACCGACTGGGAGCAGGTGCCGGACTACGAGCACATCGGCTTCCCCATCGTCGAGGTCGAGGCCGACGGGCGCTTCGTGGTGACCAAGGCGCCCGGCACCGGCGGCCTGGTCAGCGAACTGAGCGTCGGCGAACAGATGCTCTACGAGATCGGCGACCCCCGCGCCTACCTGCTGCCCGACGTGGTCTGCGACTTCACCGAGGTGCGCCTGCGCCAGGTCGGACCCGACCGGGTCGCGGTGGAAGGCGCGCGCGGCCTGCCGCCCACCGACCGGTACAAGGTCAGCGCCACCTATCCGGACGGTTTCCGCTGCACCGCCAGTTGCCTGATCGCCGGCATCGATGCGCTGAGGAAGGCCGAGCGGGTCAGCCAGGCGATCATCGCCAGGACCGAGGAAATCTTCGCCGAGCGCGGCTGGGAGCCCTACCGCGAGGTCAACGTCGAACTGCTCGGCAGCGAAGCCACCTATGGCCCCCATGGGCGTCGGCAGGACAGCCGCGAAGTGGTGGTCAAGCTGGCCGTCCGGCATCCGCGCAAGGAAGCCCTGGTGCTGTTCTCCCGCGAGATCGCCCAGGCCGCCACCGGGATGGCGCCCGGCCTGACCGGCATCGTCGGCGGCCGGCCGACGGTGTATCCGGTGATCCGCCTGTTCTCTTTCCTGATCGACAAGGCGCAATGCGCGTTGAGCGTAGAGATCGACGGCCAGCGCCATCCGCTGGAACTGCCGGTCCTCGAAGCCTTCGACCCTGCACGATTGGCCGAGGCGCGCCAGCCGCCACGCCCGGGGCAGCCCGCCAGCGCCAGCGTGCCGCTGGTGAAGCTGGCGGTGGCGCGCTCCGGCGACAAGGGCAACCACAGCAACATCGGGGTCATGGCGCGGCGCCCGGAGTACCTGCCGTGGATCGCCGAGGCACTGGAGGAAGGCGCAGTGGTGGACTGGATGCAGCATGTGCTCGACCCGCAGACCGGCCGGGTCGGCCGCTGGTACCTGCCGGGCAGCCACAGCCTGAACTTCCTGCTGGAGAACGCCCTCGGCGGCGGCGGCGTCGCCAGCCTGCGCATCGACCCGCAGGGCAAGGCCTTTGCCCAGCAGATGCTGGAGTTCCCGGTGGCGGTGCCGCAGGCGCTCGCCGACGCGCTGGAAACGCAAGGCAGATAACCACAACCAGGAACGGCGAATGCGGCGTTCCGCTGCCCCTCTACGGGATTCATCGGAGTCACCAGAACAATGAGCTACAACTCGATCTTCCGACCTGGTCTGTTCGACGGCCAGACCATCATCGTCACCGGCGGCGGCAGCGGCATCGGCCGCTGCACCGCCCACGAGCTGGCGGCCCTCGGCGCCCACGTGGTGCTGGTCGGACGCAAGGCGGAAAAGCTGGAGAAGACCGCCGGCGAGATCGTCGAGGACGGCGGCAGCGTCAGCTGGCACGCCTGCGACATCCGCGAGGAGGAGGCGGTGAAGACGCTGGTGGCGAATATCCTGGCCGAACGCGGGACCATCCATCACCTGGTCAACAACGCCGGCGGCCAGTATCCCTCGCCCCTCGCCTCGATCAGCCAGAAGGGCTTCGAGACCGTGCTCCGCACCAACCTGGTCGGCGGCTTCCTGGTCGCCCGCGAAGTGTTCAACCAGTCGATGAGCAAGACCGGCGGCAGCATCGTCAACATGCTCGCCGACATGTGGGGTGGCATGCCCGGCATGGGTCACTCCGGCGCCGCACGCTCCGGCATGGAGAATTTCACCAGGACCGCCGCCGTCGAGTGGGGCCATGCCGGCGTGCGGGTCAACGCGGTGGCGCCGGGCTGGATCGCGTCCAGCGGCATGGATACCTACGAAGGCGCGTTCAAGGCGGTGATCCCGACCCTGCGCGAGCACGTGCCGCTCAAGCGCATCGGCAGCGAGTCGGAAGTCGCCGCCGCCATCGTCTTCCTGCTCTCCCCCGGCGCCGCCTTCGTCAGCGGCAACACGATCCGCATCGACGGCGCCGCCAGCCAGGGCAGCCGCGCCTTCCCGCTATTCAAGGGCAAGCCGGGACAGAGCCGCGCGTACAACGGCTTCCACCGCGCCTACCTGCCCGACGTACTGAAGGACCAGGAGGACTGACATGCCCGCGATCCAGTCGGAACTCGACGTCAACGGAGAGGACTTCGCCCGCAACCGCGAGGCCATGCTCGCCGCCGTGGCCGGCTTCCGCGAATTGGAGCAGAAGGTCCTGGACAAGGCCGCCGAGGCCAGGCCGAAGTTCGAGAAACGCGGCCAACTGCTGCCGCGCGAACGCCTGGCGCTGCTGCTCGACCCGGGCGCGCCGTTCCTCGAACTGTCCTCGCTGGCCGGCTACAAGCTGCACGACGACAAGGACGGTACCCAGGCCGGCGGCGGGATCATCGCCGGGATCGGCTACATCGCCGGGGTGCGCTGCCTGGTCAGTGCCAGCAACAGCGCGATCAAGGGCGGCACCATCTCCCCGACCGGGCTGAAGAAGACCCTGCGCCTGCAGCAGATCGCCATGGAGAACAAGCTGCCGGTGGTGACCCTCACCGAAAGCGGCGGCGCCAACCTCAACTATGCGGCGGAGATCTTCGTCGAAGGTGCGCGCGGCTTCGCCAACCAGGCGCGGATCTCCGCCATGGGCATTCCCCAGGTCACCGTGGTGCATGGTTCCAGCACCGCCGGCGGCGCCTACCAGCCGGGGCTGTCGGACTACGTGGTGGTGGTGCGCGGCAAGGCCAAGATGTTCCTCGCCGGGCCGCCGCTGCTCAAGGCCGCCACCGGCGAGATCGCCAGCGACGAGGAGCTCGGCGGAGCCGAACTGCACGCGCAGGTCGCCGGCACCGCGGAATACCTGGCGGAAAACGACGCCGACGGCGTGCGCCTGGCCCGCGAGATCGTCGGCATGTTGCCGTGGAACGCACAACTGCCGGCGCGCCCGGCGCGTTCCTGGCGCGAACCGCTGTACCCGGTGGAGGAGCTGCTCGGGGTGGTTCCGGCCGACCCGAAGAAGCCCTACGACGTCCGCGAGATCGTCGCGCGCATCGCCGACGGCTCCGAGTTCCTCGACTTCAAGAACGAGTTCGACGGCCAGACCGTCTGCGGCCACCTGCGCATCGAGGGCCACGCCTGCGGCCTGATCGGCAATAACGGACCGATCACCCCGCAGGGCGCGGCCAAGGCGGCGCAGTTCATCCAGCTCTGCGAACAGAGCAACACGCCGCTGCTGTTCCTGCACAACACCACCGGCTTCATGGTCGGCACGGAGTCGGAGCGCCAGGGCGTGATCAAGCACGGCTCGAAGATGATCCAGGCGGTGGCCAACGCCCGCGTGCCCAAGCTGACCCTGGTGGTCGGCGGCTCCTACGGCGCCGGCAACTACGCGATGTGCGGACGCGGCCTCGACCCGCGCTTCATCTTCGCCTGGCCGAACAGTCGCACCGCGGTGATGGGCGGCGCCCAGGCCGGCAAGGTGCTGCGCATCGTCACCGAGGAGAAACACGCCAAGGAAGGCAAGGAAGCCGATCCGAAGATGCTCGACATGCTGGAAACCGTCACCGCGCAGAAGCTCGACAGCCAGTCCACCGCGCTCTACGGCACCGCCAGCCTGTGGGACGACGGCCTGGTCGACCCGCGCGACAGCCGCAGGCTGCTCGGCTACCTGCTGGATATCTGCGCGGAAGCCGAGGCGCGGCCGCTGAAGGGCAACAGCTTCGGGGTCGCGAGGTTCTGACTGAAACAGGCGAGCCGGCGACAGCCCCTCTCCCCGCGCGCTCCCTGAAGGAAGAAGGTTGGGAGAGAGCAAGCGGATCCTGCCGGAAAACAATGATGCCCAGGAGGAAAGACAACCCATGATCTTCACCCAGGAACACGAGGAACTCCGCCGCACCGTTCGCAGCTTCGTCGAGCGGGAAATCAACCCCAACGTCGACCAGTGGGAAAAGGACGGCCGCTTCCCGATCCACGAGATCTTCCGCAAGGCCGGGGAACTCGGCCTGCTGGGCATCTCCAAGCCGGAGAAGTTCGGCGGCATGGGCCTGGACTACAGCTACTCGATCGTCGCCGCCGAGGAATTCGGCAGCATCACCTGCGGCGGCATCCCGATGGCCATCGGCGTGCAGACCGACATGTGCACCCCGGCCCTGGCCCGCTTCGGTTCCGACGAGTTGCGCGAGGAGTTCCTCCGCCCGGCCATCGCCGGCGAGATGGTCGGCTGCATCGGCGTCTCCGAGGTCGGCGCCGGCTCCGACGTCGCCGGCCTGAAGACCACCGCGCGCAAGGACGGCGACGACTATGTGATCAACGGCAGCAAGATGTGGATCACCAACTCGCCGTCGGCCGACTTCATGTGCCTGCTCGCCAATACCTCCGACGACAAGCCGCACGTCAACAAGTCGCTGATCGTGGTCCCGATGAAGACCCCGGGCATTACCCTCAGTCCGCACCTGGACAAGCTCGGCATGCGCAGTTCGGAGACCGCCCAGGTGTTCTTCGACAACGTCCGCGTACCGCAGCGCAACCGCATCGGCGCGGAAGGCGCCGGCTTCATGATGCAGATGCTGCAGTTCCAGGAAGAACGGCTGTTCGGCGCGGCCAACATGATCAAGGGCCTGGAGCACTGCATCGACGTCACCATCGAGTATTGCAAGGAGCGCAGGACCTTCGGCCAGCCGCTGATCGACAACCAGGTCATCCACTTCCGCATGGCCGAGATGATGACCGAGGTCGAGGCGCTGCGCGCCCTGGTCTACCAGGCCACCGAGCTGTACGTGAAAGGCAGGGACGTGACGCGCCTGGCTTCCATGGCCAAGCTCAAGGCCGGCCGCCTCGGCCGCGAGGTCAGCGACGCCTGCCTGCAGTACTGGGGCGGCATGGGCTTCATGTGGGACAACCCGGTCTCCCGCGCCTACCGCGACACCCGCCTGGTGTCCATCGGCGGCGGTGCCGACGAGATCATGCTCGGCATCATCTGCAAGCTGATGGGCATCCTGCCGGGCAAGAAGAAAGGCTGACGTTCCAGGAGGAAACCGGCATGAGCCTACCGCATTGCGAGACCCTGCTGCTGGAACCCGTCGAGGGCGTCCTGCGGATCACCCTGAACCGCCCGCAAAGCCGCAACGCCATGAGCCTGGCGATGGTCGGCGAACTGCGCGCGGTGCTCGCCGCCGTGCGCGACGACCGTAGCGTGCGGGCGCTGGTGCTGCGCGGCGCCGACGGGCACTTCTGCGCCGGCGGCGACATCAAGGACATGGCCGGTGCCCGCGCCGCCGGGGCGGAAGCCTACCGCACGCTGAACCGCGCCTTCGGCAGCCTGCTGGAGGAAGCCCAGGCCGCCCCGCAACTGCTGGTGGCGCTGGTGGAAGGCGCGGTGCTCGGCGGCGGTTTCGGCCTGGCCTGCGTGTCGGACGTAGCGATCGCCGCCGCCGATGCGCAATTCGGCCTGCCGGAAACCAGCCTCGGCATTCTCCCGGCGCAGATCGCGCCTTTCGTGGTCCGCCGCATCGGCCTGACCCAGGCCCGCCGCCTGGCCCTCACCGCCGCCCGCTTCGACGGCCGCGAGGCGCTGCGCCTGGGCCTGGTGCATTTCTGCGAGGCCGATGCCGACGCCCTCGAACAGCGCCTGGAGGAAACCCTCGAGCAACTGCGCCGCTGCGCGCCGAACGCCAACGCCGCCACCAAGGCCCTGCTGCTGGCCAGCGAAAGCGGCGAACTCGGAGCCCTGCTGGACGATGCGGCGCGCCAGTTCGCCGAAGCGGTGGGTAGCGCCGAAGGCAGCGAAGGCACCCTGGCCTTCGTACAAAAACGCAAACCGGTCTGGGCCCAGTGAGCCACCACCGCGAAACAGGGCAATTGCCTGCAGGAGCCGAACGACATGCCCAGCTTCAACAAGATCCTCGTCGCCAACCGCGGTGAAATCGCCTGCCGGGTGCTGCGCACCGCCCATGAACTGGGCTACCGCAGCGTCGCCGTGTACAGCGAGGCAGACGCCGACGCCCGCCATGTGCAACTGGCCGACGAAGCCGTGTGCATCGGCCCGGCACCGGTGGCTCAGTCCTACCTGAACCTCGAGGCGATCCTCGACGCCGCCCGTCGCAGCGGCGCCGAGGCGATCCACCCCGGCTACGGCTTCCTCTCCGAGAACGCCGAGTTCGCCCGTGCCTGCGAAGCCGCCGGGATCGTCTTCATCGGCCCGGATGCGGAGGCCATCCACCTGATGGGCAGCAAGCGCCTGTCGAAGATCGCCATGCTCGCCGCCGGGGTGCCGTGCATCCCCGGCTACGAAGGGGCCGAACAGGACGACGCGACCCTGCGGCGCGAGGCCGAACGCATCGGCTACCCGCTGATGATCAAGGCCAGTGCCGGCGGCGGCGGCCGCGGCATGCGCCTGGTGGAGGAACCCGACCAACTGCTGGACCAGTTGCGCACCGCGCGCTCGGAAGCGCTGGGCGCCTTCGGCAGCGCCGAACTGATCCTGGAGAAGGCCGTGCTGCGCCCGCGCCACGTGGAGATCCAGGTGTTCGGCGACCGCCACGGCAACCTGCTCTACCTCGGCGAACGCGACTGCTCGGTGCAGCGCCGCCACCAGAAGGTCATCGAGGAGGCCCCCTGCCCGGTGCTCGATGCCGACCTGCGTCGCGCCATGGGCGAGGCGGCGGTGAAGGCCGCGGCTTCGGTCAACTACGTGGGCGCCGGCACCGTCGAGTTTCTTCTCGGCGAGGATGGCCGCTTCTACTTCCTGGAGATGAATACCCGCCTGCAGGTCGAACACCCGGTCACCGAACTGGTCACCGGCCAGGACCTGGTGGCCTGGCAGATCCGCGTCGCCGAGGGCCATCCGCTGCCGCTGCGGCAGGAGCAGGTGGAACTGCGCGGGCATGCCATCGAGGTCCGCCTCTACGCCGAGGACGCCGGTCGCGGCTTCCTGCCGCAGACCGGCACGGTGCTGCGCTGGGACCCGGAACTGCTGCCCGGCGTACGCATCGACCATGGCCTGGTCGAGGGGCAGGCGGTGACGCCCTTCTACGACCCGATGCTGGCCAAGCTGATCGCCTACGGAGCGACCCGCGACGAAGCCCGGCGCAAACTGATCCGCGCGCTGGAGCGCTGCGTGCTGCTGGGGGTCGACGGCAACCAGCGGTTCCTCGCCAACCTCCTGGCGCATCCGGACTTCGCCGCCGGCGAGGCGACCACCGCCTTCATCGGCGAACGCTTCGCCGATGACCCCAGCCTGCAACCGCGCCAGCCGGGCGCCGAGGAACTGGCCCTGGCCGCCGCCCTGCTCTACCAGGCCGGCGCCGAGGCCAGCGCGCACCAGCCCGGCCTGGCCGGCTGGCGCAGCGCCGCCGGGGCGCCGTGGAAGATCGTCCTGAAGCACGCCGAACAGCGCCTGGAGATCGGCCTGGACGTCCTCGAAAGCGGTCGTCGGCCGCGACTGCTGGCGCGCCTGGAGCGACGCGAGATCGCCGTGCGCCTGCTCGACTGCGACGGACGCTGGGCCAGCGCCGAACTCGACGGCATTCGCCGTCGCCACGCCTACCGCCTGGACGGCGGGCGCCTCTGGCTGTACGGCCACGGCGGCAACCTCGAACTGCTCGACGTCACCCACGCCGGCGCCAGCGCCCAGGTCGGCGCCAGTTCCGGCACGGTCAAGGCGCCGATGGACGGCGCCATCGTCGAGGTGCTGGTCGGCGAGGGCGAACGGGTCGGCAAGGGCCAACTGCTGCTGGTGCTGGAGGCAATGAAGATGGAACACCCGCTGAAGGCCGGAGTCGACGGCGTGGTCCGCCGCGTCCAGGTCGGCCGTGGCGAGCAGGTGCGCAACCGGCAGGTGCTGGTCGAGGTGGAAGCCGACGCCTGAGACAACCCGCCGCTCATCCGCAACGACAACGACAAGAAAACGGAGACGCCCATGTCACTGCACGGCAAGACCCTGTTCATCACCGGCGCCAGCCGCGGCATCGGCCGGGAGATAGCCCTGCGCGCCGCGCGCGATGGCGCCAACCTGGTGATCGCGGCGAAGAGCGCCGAGCCGCATCCCAAGCTGGAAGGCACCATCTTCAGCGTCGCCGCCGAGGTCGAGGCCGCCGGCGGCCAGGCCCTGCCGCTGCAACTCGACGTGCGCGACGAGCAGGCCGTGGCGGCGGCCATGGCCCGCGCCGCCGAACGCTTCGGCGGGATCGACGCGCTGGTCAACAACGCCGGGGCGATCCGCCTGGTCGGGGTGGAGAAGCTGGAGCCCAAGCGCTTCGACCTGATGTACCAGATCAACACCCGCGCAGTGCTGGTCTGCAGCCAGGCCGCCCTGCCCTACCTGCGCAGGAGTGCCAACGGCCACATCCTCAGCCTGTCGCCACCGATCAACCTGGCCGGCAGGTGGTTCGCCCAGCACGGCCCCTACACGGTCACCAAGTACGGCATGAGCATGCTTACCCTGGGGATGCACGAGGAGTTCGGGAAATACGCCATCAGCGTCAACGCGCTGTGGCCGAAGACCATGATCGCCACCGCCGCCATCGAGTTCGAGCTGGGCAGCCGTGACGCCTTCCGCCGTGCGCGCACCCCGGCGATCATGGCCGACGCCGCGCACGCCATTCTCACCAGCGAGGGGCGCAGCCTCAGCGGGCGCCTGCTGGTCGACGAGGAATTGCTGCGCGAGCGCGGCCAGAGCGATTTCGAACAGTACCGCTACGACCCGGAGGGTGGCGCGCTGGTGCCCGACCTGTTCCTCGACTGAGGTCTCCGACGAAAGGCGCGCGGCGCTCTGCGGCGGGCTTCCGGGCTATTTGCCGAAGTGCCCCGGGGCGACCGCGCAACGGTCATAGCCGAGGCGGCGGCTGCGGTCTAGAGTCGCGGGAGCGTCCTACGCCCCGCACAACAACGACAAGCGCGAGAGCCATGACCCACGCCGACCTGATCACTTTCAACCGTTTCGTTGCCCGCCTGCCTGCCACCTTCGGCCGCGTGCCGCGCATGCTGCGCGGCCTGTACTACACCGCGATCCGTAACCGCGAGAAGAGCCTGTCCCTGGGCTGGGCGCTGGAGCGCGCGGCACGCCTGTACCCGGACAACCCGGCGGTGCTCGACGGCCAGCGGCGGATCAGCTACGCCCTGTTCAACGGCTGGGCCAATCGCCTGGCGCGCGCCTTCAAGGCCGAGGGCGTAGGCCACGGCAGCGTGGTCGCGGTGATGCTGGAGAACCGCGTCGAGCTGCTGGCGATCCTCGCCGCCCTGGCCAAGCTCGGCGCCATCGGCGCACTGGTCAACACCACCCAGCGCGGCAAGGTCCTGGTGCACAGCCTGAACCTGGTGAAGCCCGGCCACTTCGTGGTCGGCGAAGAGTTGCGGGAGGTGTTCGAGGAAGTCCGTCAGGAGGTGCTCGGCAACGCCGGCCATTGCTACTGGGTCGATGACGGCGACACCCTCGGCGATCCCGGCTCGCCGCCGATGGGCTGGCGCAACCTGATGCGCCTGGCCCAGGGGCAGACCTCGGAGAACCTCGAGGACACCGGCAGGGTGCGGCTCAAGGACTCCTGCTTCTACATCTACACCTCCGGCACCACCGGCCTGCCGAAAGCCTCGATCATGAGCCACGGCAAGTGGATCAAGGCCTACGGCGGCTTCGGCCATTCCGGCCTGGGCCTGGGCCGCGACGACGTGCTCTACCTGACCCTGCCCTGCTACCACAACAACGCCGTGACCGTCTGCTGGAGCGCGGCGCTCGCCGGCGGCGCGGCCATGGCCCTGCGCCGCAAGTTCTCCGCCAGCGGTTTCTGGAAGGACGTGCAACACTACCGGGCGACCTGCTTCGGCTACATCGGCGAGCTCTGCCGCTACCTGCTGAACCAGCCGCCGTGCGCCGAGGAACGCGGCAATAGCCTGACCTGCATGATCGGCAACGGCCTGCGCCCGTCGATCTGGGCCGAGTTCAAGCAACGCTTCGAGATCCAGCGGATCACCGAGTTCTACGCTTCCAGCGAAGGCAACATCGGCTTCACCAACGTATTCAATTTCGACAATACGGTGGGCTTCTCCCCAGCCACCTACGCCATCGTCCGCTACGACCTGGAGAACGACCGCCCGGTGCGCGACGCCAAGGGCTTCATGGAGAAGGTCGGCAAGGGCGAGGTCGGCCTGCTGATCAGCGAGATCAGTGCGAAGTGGCCGTTCGACGGCTACACCGATCCGGCCAAGAGCGAAGCGGTGATCCTCCGCGACGTGTTCAAGAAGGGCGACGCCTGGTTCAACACCGGCGACCTGATGCGCGATATCGGTTTCAAGCACACCCAGTTCGTCGACCGTCTCGGCGACACCTTCCGCTGGAAGGGCGAGAACGTTTCCACCACCGAGGTGGAAAACGCCCTCGGCGCCTTCGACGGGGTCGAGGATGCGGTGGTCTACGGCGTGGAGATTCCCGGCACCAACGGCCGCTGCGGGATGGCCGCGCTGCGCCTGGCCGATGGCGTCGAACTGGACCGCGACGCCCTCGCCGCGCACCTCGACCGCGAGTTGCCGGCCTATGCCACACCGGTGTTCCTGCGCCTGCTGCGCGAAGTCGAGACCACCGGCACCTTCAAGTACAAGAAGACCGACCTCAAGCGCGACGCCTACGATCCCGCGCGGGTCAGCGACAAACTCTTCGTCAGGTTGCCCGGCAGCGCCGGCTACCAGCCGCTGGACGCGGAGCTGTACCAGGCGTTGCAGGAGCAGCGCTACCGCTTCTGAGCACCGTGGCGGCCTACTGGCGGAACTCGAACTGCAACTCGGCCCCTTCCAGGGGCCGCGACACGCCCAGTTCGCGGTCGCGATAGAGCAACTGGCCGTTGAGGCGGAAGTCGCTGTCGTCTTTTTCCTCGAACATCGGCGGCAACAGCGGCTTGGGCTTATGGGTCTCTTCCGTGCCGGGCGGCGCCATCTTCTGCACCAGTTCCTTCGGCAGGCGCAGGTCCAGCTTGGCGCTCGGCAGCGGCTTGCGTACCTCGGGGTCGAGACGAGCGGTGGAAGCGCGCTTCGCCGGCGCCGGCTTGTCCTTGGCGACCGGCCTGCTGGCCGGCTTCGGCGGCGCAGCCGTAGGCTTCGGCTTGGCCGGCGGCTTGGGTTCGGCAACCTGCTCCGCGGCTGGCGCGACCTTCTTCGCAGCGGCTTTCGGCGCGGCAGGCACGGCAGGCGCTGGCTCCGCTCGTGCAGGCTTCACTGGCCTGGCAGGGGCGCGCTGCTCCTGCGGCGGTGCTTCCGGGGCTTTCTTTTCCGGTGCCTTGGAGCCGTCATCGCAGGCCGCCAGGAAGCAACCGAAAAGAACAACGACGCAAATTCGGCAAAGACGTTTCATAGTCACGCAGGTATGGCCAATTGCGGCAATGCTGACGGCAGACTGCAACCAAGGCAAGGGGTCACTATCGTCATCCTGGCACTCTCTCGGTTGTTCGCACCATGTCTAACCTGTCATGCACGGATAACCGCTTGATGTCAGCCCGCGACGCCATCGCGGCGTCGCAGGCCATGGTCGTCACGGCTGTTTCCGGGCGCTCGCGGCTATCGTCGCGAGGCGTTCCAGTCGTTCCAGCAGGTTCTCTCCGGGGAAGCGTTTCTGCAGCTCGGCCAATTGGGTCGCGGCCTGCTCCGTCTTGCCCTGCTCACGCAGGGCAAGGACCGCCCCGAGCGCCTCGTCGAGCACCTCCGGCTTCACCGCAACCGCCTTGCCCCTGGCCTGGGCGACGAAGTCGCCGGCCAGCTCCGCCTGGACCTTCGCCTGCTGCGCAGCCTGGGCCGGCGGTCGGTCGGCCAGGGCAGCCGGAGCCGGCGGCGCGGCCTCGGCCATCAGTTGCGGCGCCTCCCCGGACGATGCGTAGCTGGCCAGCAAGGCCGGGGGCTCCGACATCTCGCTGGACAGCGGAGCCGGCGCCGCCGGCGCGCGCATGGCCCGCTTCGCCGTGGCGGCCCCGGTGACTCCGTCGCGCAGGGGCACATCGCTGAACGCCACTTCGGGAGGAGCCGGGCGCTCGGCGTCGTCCAGCACATTGTGGCTGACCAGCCCCAGCACCAGCGCCACGCCCAGCAGGCTGGCGAAGGCCGCCTGCCAACGCGGCCTGCGGGAGGCTTCCAGCCAGCGCCGCCACCAGGACCGGGCGGGTTCGACATGCGCCGCCTGGCGACGCGCGGCGGCGAGTATCGCCTGATCCAGCGCCGGCACCGGCTGCTGCGGCGTATGGGCGCGGAAATGCGCCAGCATCTGCTCTTCGGCGACGCTCGCGGAATGCTTCTGTGGGTTCATACCGCCACCTCCTCGGCCAGCAGCCGGCGCAGCTTCTGCACCGCGTAGCGGAAACGGCTCTTCACCGTCTCCAGCGGCGACTGGGTGAGCGTGGCGATCTCGGCCAGTTCCAGTTCGCCGTGGGCGCGCATCAGGAATACCTCGCGCTGCTCCTCGGGCAGGGTCTCCAGCGCGCTCTGCAAGCGCTCGCCGTCGCGGCTCAGGCTGAGCTGCTGCTCGGGGCCGGCGCCCTGGTCGGGTTGCGCGTGCAACTGTTCGTCGTAGCTGTCCTGCAACGGCTGGCGCTGGCCATGCTTGCGCCAATGATCGATCAGGCGGTTGCGGGCGATCTGGTAGAGCCAGGTGCGGAAGCTCGCCCGGCCCTGCGGCTGGCTCTCGCTGCGGATCAGGCTGAGCCAGGTTTCCTGGTAGATCTCGTCGGCCAGTTCGGTCTGTCCGGCCAGGCCGCAGAGAAAACGATAGAGACCTTGCCGGTGGCGCTGGTAGAGCACCTCGAAGGCCGCACTGTCGCCCTTGCGGTAACGCGCCAGCAGCGTTTCGTCGCTGCCGGCGGCCGTCGTGGCGCTGGTGGAGGCATGCATGCCGCTGGTCGACTCCTGTCCTGTGTCAAAGGCGACCGAGAGCAGGCTCATCGGCCACATCCTTCGCGGCGCGCATCGGCGTCGCCACGAAACGCCCGGGCCGTCGCCAGAAGCGCGGCCGGAGCGGCTATCGGTAGACATTTTCCAGCGTCGGACAGTTCGGCGAAAGTGCCGGTCCGGATGGAAGCCGGGAAAAACATCGAGACGACCTCGTCGTGCAGCGGAGATACCCGCTGAGACGAAGCTGTCGGTGGATTCGGGTTAAACCCCGGGAAAATTCTTCGCGGACTGTCGCGGGGCGCCCCTCAGCCAAGGGAGCGCCTCGCGCTCAGGCGGCGATCAGGCCTTCCTGGCAAAGCTGCCCGGCAAGCATGCCGAGGGTCATGATCGCCCGCTCCGCCTCGCGGTTCCAGGGAATCCCGCAGGTCAGCCGCAGGCAGTTGTTGAACTGCTCGGTGTTGCTGAAGATCAGCCCCGGGGCGATGCTGATGCCCTGCTCCAGGGCTCGCACGTGGAGTTCCTTGGTGTTGACCTTGGCCGGCAGGCTGACCCAGAGAATGAAGCCGCCCTTGGGCCGGGTCATCTGCGTACCTTCCGGGAAATACTGCTGCACCGCCAGCTGGTAGGCGGTCATGTTCTTCCGGTACTCCTGGCGGATGTAGCGCAGATGACGGTCGTAGCCGCCGTTCTCCAGGTAGGCGGCGACGCCCATCTGGGTCACGGTGCAGGCCGAATGGGTGGTGAAGGTCTGCAGGCGACGGATCTCCTCCTGGTAGCGCTCGGCGATGATCCAGCCGATGCGTACGCCGGGCGAGATGGTCTTGGAGAAACTCGAGCAGTAGATCACCCGGCCGTCGCGGTCGTGGGACTTGAGCGAGCGCGCCTGGCCCTGGTCGAACATCAGTTCGCCGTAGATGTCGTCCTCGACCACCCCGATGTTGTGTTCGGCGGTCAGTTTCAGCAGTTGCTTCTGGCGATCCTCGGGAATCGTCCCGCCGAAGGGATTGCTCAGCCGCGCGGTCAGCACCAAGGCCTTGATCGACCACTGGTTGGCCGCCAGTTGCAGCGCTTCAAGGCTGATCCCGGTGCGCGGGTCGCTGGGAATCTCGATGACCTTCAGGCCCAGCACGTCGGCCAGTTGCAACAGGCCGTAGTAGCTCGGCGACTCGGTGGCGATCAGGTCGCCGGGACGGGTCAGCACCCGCAGGGCCATGTGGATCGCATCCACACAGCCGTGGGTGATGGTCACCTGCGACGGGTCGACCACCACGCCGGCGTCGCGCATGCGGATCGCCACCTGCCGCCGCAGCGGCTCGAAACCGGGGCTGAACATGTAGCTGAACGCCCGTGGGCTCTGGAAGCGGGTGACCTTGGCCAGTTGCTGGTGCAAGGCGCGCACCGGCAGGTAGTCCACGTGCGGCACCGCCGCGCCGAGCGGGAATACCCCTTCGCGGCGGGACTCGGCGAGCACCTGGTTGATGATGCTGCTGCGGGTGACCAGGCCGGGACGCTCGACCCGCGCGATATCCGGGGTCGGCGCGGTCAGCGCCGGGGTGCGGTGGACGTAGAAGCCGGATTGCGGACGGGCGCGGATCAGTCCCTGGTCCTCGAGGGTGGCGTAGGCCTGCAACACGGTGGCGTGGCTGACGTTCAACTGGGTACTGAGCTTGCGCACCGACGGTACCCGCTCGCCCGGCTGGTAGACGCCACGGCGAATGTCCTCGGCCAACTGCTGGGCGATGCGTTGGTAAAGCAGCAGATTGGTCATGGCGGGTTTTCCTCGGCGATTGAACCGAAACAGTAGCTCAATTCGTGAAACTGCTCCAGAACAGTTCGGCCGACAACCAGGCATACAGTCGCAAAACTGTACGGGTCGGTCGCAGAGGCGGCACGTTCGCGAGGAAAAGAAAACCCGGTCGGTCGCCACCGGCCGGGTACGGGCGGGAAACAGTCCGCCAAGAGCCGCCTGGGGAGCGGCCATAGGGAAAGTCAGAAACGCAACGCGTCCGCCGCCGCGCTCTCGCCGGTTGACGCGTGCCAGGCGAAGGGGCTTGGCGCCAGGCCGAGATCGCCGAACAGGCGGTAGTCCGGGACGGCGGCGGATTGGCGGGCGGCCGGGAAAAAGTCATCGCGGCCGAGGCGGGTCACCAGGACCCGGGCCTGCGCCTGCAACGCCACCAGGCTGAGGCTTTCCCGCGCCGTGCAGCCCGCCTCGCCGCACGCCACCGGCGAGTCCTCCAGCAGGAGCTCCTGGCGACGGGCTTCGGCAATCGCGCGGAGTTCGGCGGCGAAGGACGGCTGGCACAGGCTCAGCAACAACGGCAGGACGAAACGGGCAAAGCGGGGCTGGCGGATCATGCGGATTCCTCGGCTGCGGCGGGATGGCTCCCGGGGGGCTGGCGAGGATTGTTCCGCAACTGGCGGTCGAGATGTTTCGAACCCGGTCAGGCGAGTTCGTGGAGCCAGTTCATCACGCCCAGGGCGATCAGTTCGGCGTCGCTGTTGAGGCCTATCTTGACCATCGCGTTCTTCTTGTGGGTGCTGATGGTCGACACGCTGCGCATGGTCCGCTGGGCGATCTCGCTGACCGTGTCGCCACGCGCCAGGCGCCGGAGGATGTCCACCTCGGTGGGGCTCAGCGGCTTGCCGGTATGCCGCTGCGGGTGCAGGCCGGGGTCGAGGAAGGTCTGTCCGAGCGCCATGCACTCCAGCGCCGCCTTCAGCGTCTCCAGCGGGCTGCGCTTGCTGATGTAGGCCGAGGCGCCGCTGCGCAGGACCGCCTTGGCCAGCAACGGCGCGCTGAACACCGAGTAGACCATCACCTTCATTTGCGGGCAGTGCCGGGTCAGCCATTCCACCAGGTGGATACCGTCGCGGCTGCGCTGGCCCGGCAAGCCCAGCTCGGTGATCAGGATGCTTTCCGGCGGCAGGTCGGCCAGGCGCTCCACCAGGCTGTCGCTATCGCCGACCACCGCCAGCACCTGGCGTCCGCACTCCTCGCTGAGGTAGCGCTGCAGCGCCCACTGCATGACCGGGAAGGAATCGGCGATCACCAACCCCGGCAGGGTTTCGTTCGAACTCATTGCGCCTCTCTACTCGTTATAACGAAATACAAGGTGCTTATGCTGCACGGATTGCCGCTCGAACTAGTTCGATCCCGATGATAGCCCGCTCTTGCGCAAGTTCTGACAGAGAAATCCGGCGCCGCCCGGTTCGCCAGACGAAAAAAGCCCCGGACCCTTTGGGGTACCGGGGCTTCCTGCGGCGGCGCGGTTCTCAGCGCGGCGCGCTGAGCTGGCCCTTGTCGTTGGAGAAGACGATCTCCACCCGGCGGTTCTGCGCCCGCCCCCGGTTGGAGGCGTTGTCGGTGACCGGGAAGGCTTCGCCGTAGCCGACCACCTGCATGCGCGCGGGATCCACGCCGAGATCGGCGAGCACGTCGGCCACCGCCTGGGCGCGCTCGCGCGACAGGTCGAGGTTGGCCTGCCTGTCGCCGACGCTGTCGGTATAGCCTTCGATGCGGATCACCCGCCGCGGATTGAGCTGGAGGAACTGCACCAGCTTCAGCGCGGTGCGGTTGGCCGCCGGCTTGAGTTCGGCGCGGTTGAAGTCGAACAGCACGTCGCCAAGGGTGAGCACCAGGCCGCGCTCGGTTTCCTCGGTGCTGAGACTGGCGATCTCCTCGCTCAGGCGCTGGCCCTGCTCCTGCACGCTGAGCAGCTTGGCTTCGCGCAGGGCCAGTTGCAGGCGCTCGCGCTCCAGTTGCAGGCGGGTCAGGCGCTCCTGGTTGAGGTTGAGCAAGGCGTGCTGGCGAGCGATCTCGCTGTAGCGCTGGCTCAGGTAGGCATACTGGATCACGTCGCTGCTGCTGCCCCAGTAGCTGGACAGGCGTTCGGCGCGGGCCAGCGATTCGCCGGCACGGATCACATCCTTGGGCGCCGCGCGGAGCACGTCGGAATCTTCCTTGACCTGGTCGAACTCGCTCTGCGCCTTGGCCAGCGACTGTTCGCTGAGCTTGTGGTCGGCGCAGCCAGCCAGCGCGGCACAGGCCAGCAGGGTGGCGAAGAGAGTCGCTTTGCCCGGCATCAGTCGGTCTCCCCCAGTTGCTTGCGCAGACGTTTCAGGCTCTTGTCCAGCTCGCCGAGCTGGTCCTTGCTCTTCTGCGTCAGCACCTTGGACTCGGCGAGGCGTGCGTCCAGTTCGGCCTGCTCGGCCAACAGGCGAGCCTTCTTGTAGGACTCCGCGGTCATTGCGATTTGCGCCGCAGCGTACTTGTCCTGGGCCAGTTTCAGCTCGGCCACGTCGTCGGTGGCACCCACCGCCTTGGCCTGCTCCAGCGCCTGTTCGGTCAGGCGCATCTGCTCCAGCGGAGCCGGGTCGTTGCTCGCACAACCGCTCAGGGTCAGCGCGGCGAGGCCTGCGGCCATCATCCATCGAATGCTCACAAGTCACTTTCCTGCGTAGTCGAGCTGGCGCCGGAAGCCGGCAATTGCTGGGCTTTCCAGCGTTCGAGATTGTCCTGCAAGAGCGTTACGGGAACGCCGGCAGCCGACAATTCTGTCATCTTTTTCGCCAGTTGTCCGCGCAGCCACGGATCGTTGCAGGCGGAGTTGTGCGACAGCGTCAGGTACAGCCCCTCGCTGCTCAGCACCGGTTCCAGCGCTTCCAGGTCGTCGGCCATGCCCAGCGCCTCGACCTGGGCCTGCCCGGGCAACGCCTGGTAGAGGAGGAACTCGCTGCGCTTGAGCATCAGGTCCTGCAAGCCCTGGGTCAGGCTCGGCACCGGCTTCAGGTCGAGGCTGGCCTTGGCGAAGCGGTCGAACTCCTCGCCCAGGCTGCTGCCGGCCAGCACGCTGCCCTTGTGACCGATCAGGTCGTCGCGGCCGATGAACGGGAACGCGGCGTCCTTGTTCACCCAGACCACCCCGCTGGTCATCAGGAACGGAGGATGCACGTAGTCCATGCTGCCGAGCCGTGCCAGGGTCAGGTAGGCCCCGGCGAGCAGGTCGGCGCGACCGCTGGTCACCTCTTCCTGGGCCTTCTCCCAGGAGCCGCTGTAGAGCACGTCGATGCGCACGCCGAGCTCCTTGCCCAGGCGCTGCAACAGGTCGGCATTGGCTCCGATCAGGCGCTTCGGATCCTGCGGGTCGCGCCACAGGTAGGGTGGGTATTCCGGGTTGCCGGTGGCCACCAGGCGCTCGCAGGAGCCGGCCGCCGCGGCCAGCCCCGGAACGAACAGCGCCGCCAGCAGGATGCCGGCCAGGCGACACGGGGAACAGCGAAAGGACATGGATTCAGGCTCCGCGGTACAGGGATGCGCGCAGCAGTCTGCCACATTTCCGCGCGCGCTCCCGCCCCGCTATTCCGATGGGTACCAGCGCGGCGTGTAGACCCAGGCTTCGCCGTCGGCGCGCGGGAAGCTGCAGGTGGTGGACGAGCCGATGATCACCAGGGTGCGCATGTCCACCTGCTCCGCACGCAGCTCGCCCAGGGTGGTGCGCAGCAGGCGCTCGCCGGGCCGCCCGATGTCGCGGCCGAGCACCACCAGGGTCTGCGGCGAACGATGGCGGGCGACGATCTCCAGCGCCCGTCCCAGTTGCCAGGGCCGCGCCCGCGAGATCGGATTGTAGAAAGCCATCGCCAGGTCGGCGGCGCCGGCCAGGTCGAGGCGCCGCTCGATCACCTCCCAGGGCTTGAGGTTGTCGGACAGCGACAGCAGGCAGAAATCGTGGCCCAGTGGCGCCCCCGCCCTGGCCGCGGTGGCCAGGGCCGCCGAGACGCCAGGGAAGATCCGCAGTTCGACCGCGTCCCAGGCCGGCTCGCCAGCGCCATGCAGGGCTTCCAGCACCGCGGCGGCCATGGCGAACACGCCGGGGTCGCCGGACGATACCACCACCACCGCCCTGCCCGTCGCCGCCAGTTCGAAGGCATGCCGGGCGCGCTGCAATTCCTCGCGGTTGTCGCTGCCATGCAGCACCTGTCCGGCGCGGAAGGGTCCTGCCATGTCGACGTAGGTCTGGTAGCCGAGGATGTCCTCGGCCTCGTCCAGTGCCCGCCGCGCCGCAGGCACCATCAGCTCGGCGCAGCCGGGCCCCAGGCCGATCACCGTGAGTCGGCCGCGACGCTGGCCGATGCGGTCCATCGCCAAGGGCGCGGCGGCCACCGCCAGCCGGTCGCCGACCTGCTCGGCGGCGGGCAAGGCCTGGCGCAGGCGCGCAGCGGGATCGGCCTGCGCCAGGAAGCGCAGCGGTACGCCGAGCGCATCGGCGGCGGCCTGCAGGCGCGGATCGGCCATCCGCGCGCTGTCGGCCAGCAACCCGCCGAGCGCCGCCGCGGCCAGGCCGGCATCGGCCAGCGCCTGGCGCACCGCGTCGGCCGCCGCGTCGGCAGGTTCGAGCGCCGCCAGCACGCAGCGCGGATGGATCAGCAGTTCCTCGGCCCGCGGCGCACGCGCCGAGGGCGTCACGTGAATCGCCAGCGCTGCCTCCGGGTCGCGCGGCAAACGGGCCGCGTCGAGCCAACCGGCGGCACCCTCGACGCGCACCGGCTGGCCACCGAGCAAATCGGCAACGAAGCGCTTGCCCTGCTCCAGGTCGGCCAGGACATAGCCGGCGGGCGGGTTGAGCACGCAGGTGCCGAAGCGCAGCTCGCCGCTGGTGGTGATCGCCGGCGCCACGGCCAGCACCTCGCCGATTTCCCGCGCCAGCCGGTTGACCCCGGCCAGCCCGCCGAGCAGCGGCACCACCGCGCTGCCGTCCTCGGCCAGGGCCAGCACCGGCGGCTCCGCTCCCTTGCGTTGCAACAACGGCGCCAGGCTGCGAATGACGATGCCGGCGGCGCACAGGGCGACGATCGGGCGGCCGGCGCAATACAGTTCGCGCAGGGTGTCGCCGAAGTCCGTATAGGAACGGTCGGCCTCGACCCGCCCGGCGAGTCCGTGGACCAGCGCTCCGGGATAGCGCGCCTGGACCCGCCGCGCGGTATCCAGCGCGCCCTGGCCGAGGATGACGATGGCCGGAACCAGCTGGGCGTCACTCACCGCCGGCCCCTCCCTGCCACTTGTCGCCGGGGACGACGATCAGCGAGAAGTACGGCGAGGCCATCGGCTCCACCCGTTCCAACGGCACGATCCGCTGGTTGGCCATGGTCGCCCGCTCGACGTACAGCGCGCGGCGCTCGAGGCCAAGTTCGACCAGCACGCGGCGGACCTTGTCGAAATTGCGTCCGAGCTTCATCACCACCGCCGCGTCGGCATCCGCCAGGCGCCGGCGCAACTCCTCCTCGGGCAGCACTCCGGAGAGCACCGAGAGGCTCTGGTTGCGGTACACCAGCGGCGCACCGAGCACCGCCGCGCCGCCGAGCATCGAGCAGACGCCAGGCACAACCTCGCTTTCGTAGCGCGTCGCCAGGCGGTCGTGCAGGTACATGTAGGAACCGTAGAAGAACGGGTCGCCCTCGCAGATCACCGCCACGTCGCGGCCGGCATCCAGGTGCGCGGCCAGTTGCTCGGCGGCGGTGTCGTAGAAATCGCTGATGATGGTCTCGTAGCACAGCGGCGGCTCCAGCTTCTCGGTGGTCACCGGATAGACCAGCGGCAGGCGCAGTTGGGCCTCGTCCAGGTGCGCCTCGATGATGCCGAAGGCGTTGCCTTTCTTGCCCTTGGCCACGAAATAGCCGACCACCGGCGCCGCACGCAGCAGGCGCAGGGCCTTGAGGGTGATCAGTTCGGGATCGCCGGGCCCGACGCCCAGGCCCAGCAGGCGGCCCTTCGCGACACTCATCATTCGCGCTCCGTGGCCAGGGCGTTCACCGCCGCGGCGGCCATGGCGCTGCCGCCACGGCGACCGCGGACGATCACGTAGGGCACCCCGCGGCTATCGGCGGCGAGCATCTCCTTGGATTCCGCGGCACCGACGAAGCCGACCGGGAAACCCAGGATCAGCGCCGGTTTCGGCGCGCCGGCGTCGAGCATTTCCAGCAGGTAGAACAGTGCGGTCGGCGCGTTGCCGATCACCACCACGCTGCCCTCCAGGTGCTCGCGCCAGTGCTCCAGGGCCACCGCCGAGCGGGTATTGCCGAGTTCCGTGGCGAGCGCCGGCACGTCCGCTTCGTTGAGGGTGCAGATCACCCGGTTGGCGGCGGGCAGCCGCGAGCGGGTCACGCCTTCGGCGACCATCCGCGCGTCGCAGAGGATCGCCGCGCCGGCGGCCAGCGCGGCGCGGCCGGCGGCACCGGCGCCCGGCGAGAAGCGCAGGTCGTCGACCACGTCGATCATGCCGCAGGCGTGGATCACCCTGACCGCGAGCTTTTCCAGGTCGGCCGGGATGCCGGCGAGGTTCGCTTCGGCGCGGATGGTGGCGAACGACTGGCGATAGATCGCCTGGCCATCGCGGATGTAGTCAATCATGCGGGTTTTCCGGAAGTGGGCTGGGAAGGCAGGGCCGCCAGGTAGTCGGCGGCAGTGGCGAAAGTCAGGCGGCTGGCCAGCAACTGGCCGAATCCGGGGTGACATGGGTCGTGCCGGTACAGGTCGTAGAACCCGCCGCTGCGCGCCAGCAGGGTGAGCGGCGCGCGGTGAGCAGCGGCGCAGGACCGTTCGCAGCCGCACAGGTGCAGTTGCGGCAGGTCGCTGCGCGGGCCGAGGCGTTCGGCCAGGCGCAAGGCGTCGCCCTTGGTGTCGGCCAGGCCCTTGGCGCAGGCGCTGGAACCGCTGCAGGCGATCAGCCGCGCCAACGGCGCGTCGGGCTCGGTCAGCAGGCCGAGCCCGCGCAGGCCGAGCAGCGCCTGGTGGGCCTCGACGTGCGCCAGGTTCGGCAGGAGCACGCCTTGCCAGGGGGTCAGGCGCAGGCTGCCGTCGCCATGGCGCTCGACCAGCTCGGCCAGGCCTTCCAGGCAAGCGCTGTCGAGCCGGCCGAGCGGCGCCGCCGCGCCGACCATCGCCAGGCCTGGCTGGCGTTGCGGCTGGACGCCGAGATGACTCCACGGACGCCCCGGCGAACGCCGCCAGGCCGCCACCCGCTCGTCACGCCGCAGAGGGAAATCCAGGCGCGCCTGCAAGGCCTCCAGCAAGGGTTCTCCGGCCAGCTCCTGCAACAGGTGGCGCATCCGCGTCTGTTGCGGCTGGGCGCGTTCGAGGAACAGGTCGAGCAGCGCCAGCACCAGGGACTCGCCCCGCTCCGCCGGCAACGCCGCCAGGGGGCGGTCGCGGGCCGGGCAGCCGGCGAGTCCGAAGACCAGCGTCGCGGTCGGCGCCGCGGGCATCGGCGACAGCCAGATGTCATGGGGATGCTCGAGCATCGCCAGGTCTTCGCCACCGTCCAGCTGGATGGCGAACTTGGCCGACAGCGCGTGGTAGCGGCTGTCCGCCTGGAGCCGCAGCAACAGCCGAGCGGCCAGCGGGCGTACGTCCAGCGACAGGTGCGGATCGAGCCCGGCGGCCGGGCTGAGCATCAGGTTGCGCACGTCGTCGGCGCCGGCCAGGGGCCCATGCCGGGGACCGAGGCCGGCGTCCAGCAGGCGGCGGACAAGCCGCTCTTCCTCGCCGCGACGGACGCCGCGCAATTGCAGGTTGGAACGGTTGGTCGCCTCGATCACGCCGCTGGCGCAATCCCGCGCCGCGGCCGCCACGGCGCGTGCCTGGGCGGCGTCCAGGCGGCCGGCGTCGAGCTTGACGCGGCAGATGCCGCCGTCCAGCGCCTGGACGATACGCAGCAGGCCGGGACAGGGCGACGGACGTGGTACGGGCAGGGGCGCCGGGGTCTGGTCGTCGTTCAAAAACGCTACTCGAATCGGCGTCGCGGCGACCGCACCGCTGTCCCCCAGGGACAGACCACGGCATCGGTACACCCCGCCCGATGTTGGCACTCGCGACTGGTTTCGGCGGCAGGTCTCCTGGCTCGCAGCCCGGCGTTCCACCCGGGGGAGGAACCTCCGCTTCGCGCCGCCTTCCCGGTAATCCAGTGGCGAATGGCGCGAATACAGGCTGCATACAGTTGCGGGGGCAGCCACGGCTAGGCCCGGGCTTCGAAAAGACCGGGGCTCCGTGTTCCCTCTTCGGCCCTCGTTGGCCCCGCGCTAACGCGAAAGGGCCGGGCACCGACGAACGCGCTATTATGCCGCCCAGCCCGGGGCCGGGAAAACCCATTCCGTCCGGAAGCCGTCGCGGGCCCTTCACAGACGCATTTCAGGAGTATCGGAACCGTGTCATCGGCAGACTCGACGCCTCCCTGGCTGACCCTGGTGGGCATCGGCGAGGACGGTTATCCCGGCCTCGGCAAGCAGGCCCGGCGTGCCCTGCTGCAAGCCAGCCGGATCGTCGGCGCGGCGCGCCAGCTGGAACTGCTGCCGCCGTGCATCGGCGGCGCCCGCGAAACCTGGCCGACGCCGTTCTCCCTGGAACCACTGCTGGCCCGGCGCGGCCAGCCGACCTGCGTGCTGGCCAGCGGCGACCCGATGCTGTTCGGCGTCGGCGCCAGTCTCGCCCGGCAACTGCCGGCGACCGAACTGCGGGTCCTGCCGGCGCCCTCCTCCCTGTCGCTGGCCGCCGCCCGCCTCGGCTGGGCCCTGCAGGAGGTCACCTGCCTGTCGCTGGTGGCGCGTCCGCTGGCGGCGCTGCAGGCACAGGTCCACGACGGCCGGCGCCTGCTGGTCCTCAGCAACGACGGCGACAGCCCGGCCGCCATCGCCCGCCTGTTGAACGCCCGTGGCTTCGGCGCCAGTCGCCTGAGCGTGCTGGAACACCTCGGCGGGCCGCTCGAGCGCCGTCTCGACGGCCTCGCCGGCGACTGGTCGCTGCCGCGCGCCGCCGATCTCAACCTGGTGGCGGTGGAATGCCGCGCCGGCGCCGGTGCCGTGCGCCTGCCGCTGACCCCGGGCCTGGCCGACGAGGCCTATCGCCACGACGGCCAGTTGACCAAGCGCGACGTCCGCGCCGTGACCCTGGCGCGCCTGGCGCCCTGCCCCGGCGAGCTGCTCTGGGACGTCGGCGCCGGCTGCGGCTCCATCGGCATCGAATGGATGCGCGCGCACCCCAGTTGCCGGGCGATCGCCATCGAAGCCAACGACGAGCGCCAGGAACATATCCGCCACAACCGCGACGCCCTCGGCGTACCGACCCTGCACCTGGTCGCCGGCAGCGCCCCGGAGGCGCTGCTGGAACTGCCCGAGCCGGACGCCATCTTCATCGGCGGCGGGGTCACCGCCGAGGGCATGCTGGAGACCTGCTGGGAGCGCCTGCGGCCCGGCGGTCGCCTGCTCGCCAACGCGGTCACCCTGCAGAGCGAACGGGTGCTGCTCGACTGGCAGCAACGCCTGGGTGGCGACCTCACCCGCCTCGGCGTCGCCCACGCGCGGCCGCTGGGCGGTTTCGACACCTGGCGCCAGGCCTTGCCGATCACCCTGCTGGAATTGCGCAAACCCGCCGCCAGGAAGCCTCCCCGCGATGCGTGAGGAAACCCCCGAGCAGCCCGCGCCGTTGCGCAGCGGCTACACCACCGGCAGTTGCGCCACCGCCACCAGCCTGGCGGCGGCGCGCCTGCTGCTGGGCGGCACGATCAGCGACGCGGTGCAGATCGTCCTGCCCAAGGGCCAGCAGGTGCTGATGCGCCTGGAATTCTGCCGCGCCTGGGAAAACGGCGCGGAAGCCGGCACCCTCAAGGATGCCGGCGACGATCCCGACGTCACCCACGGCGCCCTGGTGTTCGCCCGGGTGCGCCTGAGCGCCGAGCCTGGCGTGCGCTTCCATGCCGGCCCCGGGGTCGGCACGGTGACCCGCCCGGGGCTGACCCTGGCGGTCGGCGAGCCGGCGATCAATCCGGTACCGCGACAGATGATCGAACGCCACCTCGCCCAGCTCGCCGCCGAACGGGGCTACGCCGGCGGCTTCGAGGTCGCCATCGGCGTGGAGGGCGGCGCCGAGCTGGCGCTGAAGACCATGAACCCGCGCCTGGGCATCCTCGGCGGGCTGTCGATCCTCGGCACCAGCGGCATCGTCCGGCCGTTCTCCTGCTCGGCCTATATCGCCTCGATCCATCAGGGCATCGATGTCGCTCGCGCCAACGGCGTCCGTCACATCGCCGCCTGTACCGGCAACGCCAGCGAGGACGCCATGCGCCGGCGCTATGCGCTACCGGAGATCGCCCTGATCGAGATGGGCGACTTCGCCGGCGCGGTGCTCAAGCACCTGCGCAGGGCGCCGGTGGAAAAGCTCAGCCTGTGCGGCGGCTTCGGCAAGATCAGCAAGCTCGCCGGCGGCCACCTCGACCTGCACAGCCGCCATTCCAGCATCGACCTGCCGCAACTGGCCGGTTGGGCCGCCGCGCTCGGTGCCGGCACCGCGCTACAGGACAGCATGCGCGCCGCCAATACCAGCCAGCAGGCGCTGGCCCAGGCACACGCCGAAGGCGTGGCCCTGGGCGATGCGGTCTGCGCCCACGCCCTGCGCTTCGCCCGCGGCATCGTGCCCGCCGAGGTGGCGCTGGAAGTCTTCGCCATCGACCGCCAGGGCAACCTGGTCGGCCAGGCCTGCGAGGAGCGCCGATGAAGCGCCTGTTGCTGCTCGGCGGGATCGGTGAGGCCCTGGCCCTCGCCCGCCAGCTCGGTCCGGCGCATCTCTACAGCCTCGCCGGGCTGGGCAAGGTGCCCGGCGACCTGGCCTGCCGGGTCCGGGTCGGCGGCTACGGCGGCGCCGAAGGGCTGGCGGCGTTCATCGACGAGCAGGGCTTCGACCTGCTGGTGGACGCCACCCACCCCTACGCCGCAAGGATCAGCCGGAACGCCGTGCGCGCCGCGCGACTGGCCGGAGTGCCCTGCTGGGCGCTGCGCCGGCCCGGCTGGCAGGCCGGGCCCGGCGACGACTGGCGCGAGGTAGCCGACTGGCGCGAACTGATCGCCGCCCTCGCACCCTTCCGCCGTCCGCTGTTCACCCTCGGCCGCGAACCGCTGGAGCATCTCGGCCAGGTCCCGCCGCACCAGCACTGGACCGTGCGCTGCCTGCAAGGCCAGCCGGCCGCGCCGCGCGCCGAGGTGATCGGCGCGCGCGGGCCGTTCAGCCTGGATGGCGAACGGGCGTTGTTCGAGCGCCTCGCCTGCGACGTACTGGTGAGCAAGAACAGCGGTAGCCAGGCCACCGAGCCGAAGCTCCAGGTGGCGCGGGAAATGGGCCTGCCGGTGCTGGTCCTGGCGCGTCCGGCGCTGCCGCCGGCGGACCGCGAGTTCGCCGACGGCGAGGCGCTGCTGACGGCGATCCGCGATTGGGAAAGCGCCTGAAGCGAACGCCCACCCACTCGCCGCGACCTGTCCCGCCTCCGTCTCCGGCGCCGCTCACGCCGCGCCGAGATGCTCGTAGAGAATGGTCGCGCCGACCAGGATCAGCACCAGCCCGCCGACCATCTCCGCGCGCTTGCCGGTCACCGCGCCGAGCGCCCGGCCGAGCATGGTGCCGAGGGTGACCATGGTCGTGGTGGCCAGGCCGATGGCACCGGCGGCGAGGAAGATATTGACGTCGACGAAAGCCAGGCCGACGCCCACCGCCAGCGCGTCGATGCTGGTCGCCAGCGCCGTCACCGCGAGAATCCAGAACGAATGCTGGCCGGGCTTTTCCTGTTCCGTCGCATGATCCGCGCGCAGGCCGTTGTGGATCATGTGCAGGCCGAGCAGCACCAGCAGGACGAAGGCGATCCAGTGGTCCCAGTCGGCGACGAACTGGCTGGCGGCCTGGCCAAGCAGCCAGCCGACCAGAGGGGTGATCGCCTCGATCACGCCGAAGATTATCCCGGTGCGCAGCGCCTCCGACAGGCGCGGCCGATCCAGGCTGGAGCCCTTGCCGATGGCTGCGGCGAAGGCATCGGTGGACATGGCGAAGGCGAGGAAGATCAGGGAAACGGGATTCACGCGGATACTCCAGCCGGGCATGAGTCAACGACATGCCCCCGCGGCCCGGCTTCGGCGCAGGAATGTCGTTGGTCTCACCAATCCGGTTGGATGCGCTGGCCATGGCAGGTTGCCAAGAATGTTGACCAGCGCGCCGTCAACGGGTGACGGCAGGCTACTCCCCAAGGAAGGCCGGCAGCATAGCAGGCCGGCGTGAAGAAAATGTGATGACCCGGGAAGCCACGCCAGGGCGCGGGGAAGAAAAATTGCACGGATGAATTGTTATATTATAACATTTTATCCAATCCAGATCGTTCAAGGCTTGACTGGAAACGGTGCGGATGTTCCCATCCGGCCCGTTCCAGGTGCCTCCTGCCGCCGCGCAGGAGGTGAAACGGGAAGCCGGTGCGTCACTTCGGTGATCAGTCCGGCGCTGCCCCCGCAACGGTAAGCGAGCGAAATCCTCTTCAGGCCACTGTGCTCCGGCATGGGAAGGCGAGGATTTCACGACCCTCGCAAGCCCGGAGACCGGCCTGCAACGCCCTGTTGGCACACCCGCGGTGGGCGGGAGCGAGCCGGTTGTTCGAGGCGCTGTCGCGCCTGCGATTTCCTGCGCGTTCCGTCCTGCCCGGTCATGAGATGGAACGCCCATGCCCCGCTTCAGCCGTTTGCGCACCGAGCCTTTCGCCCTCGGCCTCTCCACCAGCCTGCTGCTGGTGCCGCCTGCCTTCGCCGAAACCGAAGAAGCCGCCCTTGCCCTGCCCAGCCAGTTGGTCAGCGTTCGCCAGGACCCCGCCGAACTCGACCACATCGACCTCGCCACTCCGGTCGGCGCCGGTTCGCGCCTGGGCCTCAGCGCCCTGGACACCCCGGCGAGCACCAGCAGCATCAGCGGCGAGGAAGTTCGCCGACGCAACAACCCCAGCGTCCAGGCCGCCGTTACCCGCAGCCCCGGTATCAGCTTCATCGGCACCCCAGGAGATGGCGGTACCGGCCTCTCGGCGCGCGGCTTCAGCGGCCATGCGTCGGTGATGCAACTGTTCGACGGCACGCGCCTGTACACCGGCATGGGCACGGTGAACTTCCCCAGCGATCCGTGGATGGTCGAGCGCATCGACGTGATCCGTGGCCCGGCCTCGGTGCTGTACGGCGAAGGCGCCACCGGCGCGGTGATCAACGTAGTGCCGAAGAAGCCTTTCGCCGGCGAGATTCGCAACCACCTGCACCTCGGCTACGGTTCCTACGACAACCGCCAGTTGGCCCTGGACAGCGGCGGCTCGCTGACCGACAGCCTCAGCTACCGGCTCAACCTGAACCAGCAGCAGAGCCACGGCTGGATCGACCGTGGCGACTCGCGCAACCTGGGCATCAGCGCGGCGCTGCGCTGGCAGGCCAGCGACGATCTGGCCTTCACCCTCGCCCACGACTATGGCGACCAGGAGCCGATGAACGACTTCGGCACCCCGCTGGTCGGCGGCAAGTACCACAAGCGCCTGCGCGAGAAGAACTACAACGTGCGCAACGACGTGCAGCGCTACAACGACCAGTGGACCCGCCTGACCAGCGACTGGAGCCTTTCCGACAACGTCACCGCGAGCAACCAGCTGTACTACATCAAGGCCCGCCGCCACTGGCGCAACGCCGAAACCTACGAATGGGACGTCCCGCGCGAAGAGCTGTTGCGCAGGGACTACCTGCGCATCAGCCACGAGCAGGAGCAGATCGGCGACCGCCAGACCTTCGCCTTCCAGCACGCCCTGTTCGGCCTCGACAGCCGCACCCTGGTCGGCGCCGAGTACAACCGCATCCGCTTCCGCCTGACCAACAACTCACCATACGAGGACGTTGTCGACGGCGGCGAAAGCATCGACCCCTGGCATCCCGCGCCCGGCTATTTCGAAAGCCGCTCGCCCTACCGGCCGCACTCGCGCAGCCAGACCCGCACCTTCGCCCTGTTCGCCGAGAACCGCCTGCAACTCAACGAGCGCCTGTCGCTGGTGACCGGGGTGCGCCGCGACCAGAACCATATCGACCGCGACGACCTGCGCGCCGGCACCCGCAGCGACCGCAGCCTGCGGGGCGGCAACTGGCGCGCCGGGCTGGTCTTCGCGCTGACCCCGGAACTGTCGCTGTACGGCCAGTACTCCACCAGCGAGGACGGTGTGAGCAACCTGATCACCCTCAACGCGGCCCAGCAGCAGATGGACCTGACCCACTCGAAGCAGACCGAGGTCGGCCTCAAGCAGCTGTTCCCGGACGGTCGCGGCGAATGGACCCTGGCCGCCTACCATATCGTCAAGAAGAAGCTGCTCAGCGCCAACCCGCTGCCGCCGCACGACGCGCAGCAGGTCGGCCAGCAGAGTTCGGACGGCCTGGAGGCCAGCCTGGAACTGAACCTGGCCCAGGACTGGCGGCTGTCGGCGAACGCCGCGCTGGTGCGTGCCGAATACGACGACTTCGACGAATCGATCGCCGGGCAGACCTACTCGCGCAACGGCAACCGCCCCAGGAACGTGCCACGGCGCACCGCCAACCTCTGGCTGGACAAATCCTTCGCCGATACCCTGCGCGTCGGCGCCGGGCTGCGCTACGTCGACCGGCGCTACGCCGACGCCGCCAACCAGGCCAGCCTGCCCGGCTACACGGTGGTCGACGCCAACCTGGGCTGGCGGGTACGGCCGGACCTGACCCTCGGCCTTGAGCTGTACAACCTGTTCGACCGCCAATACGCCCTGGCTGACAACAACAACGGCCAGCAATGGATCATGGGCCAGCCGCGCTCGTTCAACGTCACCGCCGACTTCAGTTTCTGAAGCCGGCGCCGCGGCAATCGTCTCTGTTGAACCACCGGACCTGCGAGTAGCCATGTCGTCCCTTCACCTCGATGCCCTGCACTGGTCGCCCGACGCCTCCACCGAGCTGCTGCGCGGCGTGCACCTGGAAGTCCCGGCCGGCAGTTTCGTCGGCCTGATCGGCCCCAACGGCAGCGGCAAGACCAGCCTGCTGCGCTGCGCCTTCCGCTATGCGCGACCGCAGCGCGGTCGGGTGGTGCTCGACGGCGACGACCTCTGGCGCCAGCCGCCGCGCTGGGCCGCACGGCGTATCGCGGTGGTGTTGCAGGAATTCCCCGAGGACTTCGGCCTCGCCGTCGAGGACGTGGTCGCCATGGGCCGCACGCCGCACAAGGGCCTGTTCGACGGCCACGGCGCGGACGACCGCCAGCGGGTCCGCCAGGCGCTGCTCCAGGTCGGTCTCGAAGGGCGTGCAGCGAGCCCCTTCGCCAGCCTCTCCGGTGGCGAGAAGCAGCGTGCCCTGCTGGCTCGCGCGCTGGTCCAGGAGCCGCGCCTGCTGATCCTCGACGAACCGACCAACCACCTCGACCCGCGCTACCAGCTGGAGCTTCTGCGCCTGCTGCGCGGCCTCGGCCTGAGCACCCTGGCGAGCTTCCACGACCTCAACCTGGCGGCGGCCTTCTGCGACCGCCTCTACGTGCTCGACGGCGGCCGCATCGTCGCCCAGGGTACGCCGGCCGAGGTGCTCGACGCCGATCTGTTATTGCGGGTGTTCGGCGTCCGCGCCCTGGTCGACCGCCACCCCCTCGCCGACCACCCACGCCTGACCTGGATTACCCAAGCATGAAGCACCCGATCCTGCACCACCTGCTGCTCGGCGCCCTGCTCGCCTGCGCCGATGCCGCGCTGGCCGAGCGCTACCCGCTCAGCGTGCGCAGCTGCGAGCGCGAGGTGACGTTCGAGCGCGCGCCGTCGCGCGCGGTCAGCCACGACATCAACCTCACCGAGATGATGGTCGCCCTCGGCCTGCAGACGCGCATGGTCGGCTATACCGGCATCAGCGGCTGGTGGAAGAATGCCGATCCCGGACTGATCGCCGCGCTCAAGCCGCTGCCCGAGCTGGTGGCGCGCTACCCCACGGCGGAAACCCTGCTCGATGTCGACGCCGACTTCTTCTTCGCCGGCTGGGGCTACGGTATGCGCGTCGGCGGCGACCTCACTCCGGCCAGCCTGGAGCCGCTGGGGGTGAAGGTCTACGAGCTGAGCGAATCCTGCGCACAGATCGCCGCGCCGCGCCGCGCCAGCCTCGACGAGCTGTACCGCGACCTGCGCAACCTGGGACGGATCTTCGACGTCGAATCGCGCGCCGAGCGCCTGGTCGCCAGTCTCCAGGCACGCATCGAGCGCGCCCGCGCCGGCATCCCGGCGAACGCCGAGGCGCCGCGGGTGTTCCTCTACGACAGCGGCGAGGACCGCCCCTTCACCTCTGGCCGCCTGGGCATGCCGCAGGCGCTGATCGAGGCCGCCGGCGGTCGCAGCGTGACCGACGACGTGGCGGCCAGTTGGACCCAGGTCAACTGGGAAAGCGTGGTCGCCCGCGATCCGCAGGTCATCGTCATCGTCGACTACGGCGAGACCAGCGCCGCGCAGAAACAGCGCTTCCTCGAAGAGAACCCGGCGCTGCGCAGCCTGACCGCGATCCGCGAGCGACGCTTCATCGTCCTGCCCTATAACCAGGCCACGCCGGGCATCGGCAACGTCGCGGCGATAGAAACCCTGGTCGCCGGCCTCCACCCTCGGGCGCCACGTCCATGACCCTGTTCCGCAGCCCCCGCGCCTATTGCCTGCTGCTGGGCGGCCTGGTCATGTTGCTCGGCCTGTCCTGCGTGGTCGCCCTCGGCTTCGGTCCGGCGCGACTCGACAGCGGCCTGGTCGGCCGCATCGTCCTCCAGCGCCTGTTCGGCGTGGCGGCGGAGCCCGGCGCCTGGAGCGCCGGCCAGGAGCACATCGTCTGGCTGATCCGCGCCCCGCGGGTACTGCTCGGCGCCTGCGTCGGCGCCGGCCTGGCGCTGGTGGGAGCGGCGCTGCAGGCGGTCACGCGTAATCCGCTGGCCGATCCGCACCTGCTCGGCGCCACCTCCGGCGCGACCCTCGGCGCGGTGTTGGTGGTGCTCTACATCGGCGAGGTAATCGGCCTGCTGACCCTGCCGCTGGCGGCCTTCCTCGGCGCCCTCGGCAGCATGCTGCTGGTGCTCGGCGTGGCCAGCCGCGGCGGCCGCCTGGGCAGCGACCGGCTGCTGCTGGCGGGGGTCGCGGTGTCCTTCGTGCTCCTGGCGCTGGCCAACCTGCTGCTGTTCCTCGGCGACCACCGCGCCGCCTCCTCGGTGCTGTTCTGGATGCTCGGCGGCCTCGGCCTGGCGCGCTGGTCGTTGATCTGGCTGCCGGCGCTGTGCGTGGCCGGCGGCCTGCTGGTGCTGCTCGGGCTGGGCCGTGCGCTGAACGCGCTGATGGCCGGCGAACAGACCGCCGTGACCCTCGGCCTGGACGCCCGCCGCGTACGCCTGTGGGTCTTCGTCTGCTGCTCGCTGCTGACCGGCGTGCTGGTCTCGGTGAGCGGCGCCATCGGCTTCGTCGGTCTCATGCTGCCGCACGCCGCGCGCCTGCTGGTGGGTGCCGAGCACCGCCGACTGCTGCCGGTGTGCGCCCTGCTCGGCGCGCTGTTCCTGGTCTGGATGGATGTCGCCGCGCGCACCCTGATCGCCCCCCAGGATCTGCCCATCGGCATCGCCACCGCGGCCATCGGAGGGCTGTTCTTCATTCTCCTGCTGCGTCGCCGCAACTGATCAGAACAGATCCAGCGGGATCTTCAGGTAGCGCACCCCGTTGCCTTCCACCGGCGGCAGGTTGCCGCCGCGCATGTTGACCTGGATCGCCGGCAGCATCAGGGTCGGCATGCCGAGGGTGGCATCGCGCTGCTGGCGCATGGCGACGAACGCCTCCTCGGCGACGCCTTCGCGGACGTGCACGTTGTGCCGACGCTGCTCGCCGACGCTGGTTTCGCAGCGGTGCTCGTCGCGGCCGGGAGCCGTGTAGTCGTGGCACATGAACAGGCGGGTCGCGTCGGGTAGTGCGAACAGGCGCTGGATCGAGCGATAAAGCTGGCGCGCGTCGCCGCCGGGGAAATCGCAGCGGGCGGTGCCGTAGTCGGGCATGAACAGGGTATCGCCGACGAAGGCACTGTCGCCGACCAGGTAGGTCATGCACGCCGGGGTATGCCCCGGGGTATGCAGCGCGCGGCATTCCAGGGCACCGATGCGGAACGACTCGCCGTCCTCGAACAGGTGCTCGAACTGGCGGCCGTCCACCGGGAAAGCCTCGCCGAGGTTGAACAGGCCGGAGAATTTCGCCTGCACCTGGGTGATTCGCGCGCCGATGGCCAGGCGCCCGCCCAGTTCGCGCTGCAGGAAGATGGCCGCCGACAGGTGGTCGGCGTGCACGTGGGTCTCCAGCAGCCACTCCACCTGCAGGTCGTGCTGGCGAACGTGGGCGATCAGGCGTTCGGCGCTGGCATGGCTGGTACGCCCGGCGGCCGGGTCGTAGTCCAGCACCGGGTCGACGATGGCGCAGGCGCGGCTGGACGGGTCGCGCACCACATAGCTGTAAGTGGAGGTGGCCGGGTCGAAGAAGGCGGTGATATCGGGTTTCAGCATGGGGGTTCCTTGCGCGGCGTGCTGACGGCGGCCGCGCCATGGCTACGGATCGTCCCACCATAGCCAACCCGGGCCTCGCGTACCAACCCACAGGTTTGTCAGGAAGCTACCGGACCGCCTCAGAGCAGCAGGGCGGCCCAGGCCGATGCCAGCAACAACAGCGCCATGCCCTGGTTGAAGCGCTTCATCAGCGACGGCGAGCGCAGCAGCCGCGCGCTGCCGACGCCGAGCAAGGCCCAACTGGCCAGGCACGGCAACGAAACCAGGAAGAACAGCAATGCCAGCAGGCCGATCCGCCCGGCCTGTCCGGCCCCCTCCCCGGCGAACAGCGCCAGCGCGGCCAGGGCCATCATCCAGGCCTTGGGATTGACCAGTTGCAACGCCGCGCCGCCGAACACGCCGAGGCGCCGCGGCGGCTCCGTGCCGTCGATGCCGCCAGCGCTGCGGAACAGGCTCCAGGCCAGGTAGCTGAGCCAGCCGACGCCGAGCCAGGCGAGCCCCTGCTGGAGCAGCGGGTGGCGTCGCAGCAGCTCGCCCAGGCCGAGCCCGAGCAGCAGGATCAGCGCCGCCACCGCCGCGCAGGCGCCGAGTACGATCGGCCAGGTGGCAGCCAGGCCGTGGCGCTGGCTGTTGCTCAGGACCAGGATGTTGGTCGGTCCGGGGGTGATCGAGGCAACGACGGCGAACAGCAGGAAAGGAACGAGGGATTGCATGGACAGGCTCCTGTGGCGGGGGAAGCCTTCATCCTGGCGGCGCGCCGGGCCTCAGTCTGGAAGCTGGGTGCACTGCCTGCGGTAGGCCGCCGGGGTCATCCCGTAGGCGCGCCGGAACCAGCGGCCGAGATGGCTCTGGTCGGCGAAGCCGAGGGCGCCGGCGAGGTCCGCCGGTTGTCCGCCGACAGCGAGCATCTGCCGCGCCTTGGCCAGGCGCAGCTGGACCAGGTAGGCGTAGGGCGGCAAGCCGTAGGCGGCCTTGAATGCACGGTTCAGGCGGAAGCGGTCGGTGCCGCAGGCACTGGCCAGTTCGTCCAGGCCGATGTCCTGGTAGAAGTGCGCGTGCAGGTAGTCGCGGGCTTTCTGCGCCACCAGCGGCAGGCGCGGATCGAACGGCTTCGCCTCGCGCCAGCCGAGGTGCACGCGCAGCCGCTCCAGCACCAGCTCCAGGGCGGTCTGCCGCAGCAGCCGCAGCTCGCGGCCATGCAGGACGCGGAAGGCCTGGGCGATAGCCAGGGTCAGGCGCGGGTCTTCGGTGAGGTTGGCGTGGAAGCCGGGGTCACGGTCGCTGGGCGCGTCGTCGAAGGTCGCCCGCAGTTCGCGCCGCAGCCAGTCAGGTTGCAGGTACAGCATCGAGTAGGTGAAGCCGCCGGCGATCGGCGCGCGGCCGTCGTGGATCTCTCCCGGTTCGACCAGGAATACCTGGCCGGCGGTGCTGTCGTGTCGGCGTCGGCGACAGTTGAATTGCTGCACGCCGATCTCGGTGTAGCCGATCAGGTAGCTGTCGTGCCAGTGCGGATCGTAGGCGTGGCCCTCGAAATGGGCGCGCAGGGTCTCGATCCCGGTCTCGGCGTCGCGGGCCAGGTCGATCCAGTCTCGGCTGCCCATCGTGCGTCAGGTCTTCCCACTCGTTGGTTTCGTCGCCGCGACTATAACGCGCCCGCCCCGGGGTTCTAGAAGATTCGTGCAGTTGGCTGCGCTCCTCCGGAGGCGGGAATTGATCGGCGTTTCTGGACAATCTATCCAGGTCGCCGCGATTACTCCGCAAGGCCGCCCTCCCTAGACTGGGTTCTCCACTCACCGCAGGAGAACCACCCCATGGTCGACCACTCCATCCAAGGCAAGACCGTCCTCATCACCGGCGGCGCCAAGAACCTGGGCGGGCTGATCGCCCGTGATCTCGCCGCCCACGGAGCGAAGGCGATCGCCATCCACTACAACAGCGCCGCGAGCAAGGCCGATGCCGACGCCACCGTCGCCGCGCTGCAGACAGCCGGAGCCAAGGCGGTAGCGCTGCAGGGCGATCTCACCAGCGCCGCGGCCATGGAAAAGCTGTTCGCCGACGCCATCGCCGCGGTGGGCAAGCCGGACATCGCCATCAACACCGTTGGCAAGGTGCTGAAGAAACCCATCACCGAGATCAGCGAGACCGAATACGACGAGATGAGCGCGGTCAATTCCAAGTCTGCGTTCTTCTTCCTGCGCGAAGCCGGCAAGCACGTCAACGACAACGGCAAGATCTGCACCCTGGTGACCTCCCTGCTCGGCGCCTATACCCCGTACTACGCCGCCTACGCCGGCACCAAGGCGCCGGTGGAACACTTCACCCGCGCCGCCTCCAAGGAATTCGGCGCGCGCGGCATCTCGGTCACCGCGGTCGGCCCGGGCCCCATGGACACGCCGTTCTTCTATCCCGCCGAGGGCGCCGACGCGGTGGCCTACCACAAGACCGCAGCGGCGCTGTCGCCCTTCTCCAGGACCGGCCTGACCGACATCGAAGACGTGGTGCCGTTCATCCGCCACCTGGTCAGCGAAGGCTGGTGGATCACCGGCCAGACCATCCTCATCAACGGCGGCTACACCACCAAGTGACCCAGGTGCCGGTCGCCGCCACGGCGACCGGCACCTGCCCGGGAAATCTCCATGCACGTGACCCTGGTAATCGCCGGCGGCATCGTCCTGCTCGGCCTGTTCCTGCTCTTCGGCAAACTCTGGGATGCCGGGCCGGCGCTCGCTGCCGGCCTGTTCCTGCCGACCTGGCTGGCCGTCGCGCTGGTCAACCTGTGGGTCGGCGTCCAGCACGCCGGCTATGGCTTGCGCGAAGAACTGCCGATCCTGCTGCTGGTCTTCCTGGTCCCGGCGGCCCTGGCCGGCGTGGCGATCTGGCTGGCGCCGCGCTAGGCGGCGGCGCTTCAGACGCGGAAACGCCCGACCAGCCGCGCCAGTTCCGAGGACAGCTCGGACAGCCGACGACTGGCCCCGGTACCCTGCTCCGAATGTTCCGCCGCCTGGGCGGAAAGCTCGCGCACCTCGCTGATGTTGCGGGCGATTTCGTCGATCACCCGGCTCTGCTCCTCGCAGGCCGAGGCGATTTGCGCGGCGAGGTCGTTGATCCGCCCCACCGCGTCGCCGGTGGCGGCCAGCACACCGTCGACCCCGGCGGCGCGCTCGACGCTGTCGCGCGCCTTGAGACTGCCCGACTGCATGGCCCGCACGGCGTTCTGCACCCCGGCCTGGAGGCGCTCGATGCGCGCCTGGATGTCCTTGGTCGAATCCTGGGTGCGCGCCGCCAGCGCCCGTACCTCGTCGGCCACCACGGCGAAACCGCGACCCTGCTCGCCAGCCCGAGCGGCTTCGATGGCGGCGTTGAGGGCAAGCAGGTTGGTCTGTTCGGCGATGCCCTTGATCACCGTCAGCACCGCGTCGATGCTGGCGGTTTCCTGGGCCAGTTGCTGGATGCTCTCGGAACTGCTCTCCACTTCCTGCGCCAACTGGCGGATCACCTCGATGGTCGCTTCCACCACGTTGGCGCCCTCGCGCGCCTGCCGGCGAGCGTCATGGGCCACCTGCGCGGCGCTCTGGGCGTTGCGCGCCACTTCGTGGACGGCGCTGCTCATCTGCGTCGCGGCGGTGCTGACCTGGTCCACCGACGCGTGCTCGCTGTTGATCAGACGATCGTTGGCGGCGGTCATGCCGGCCAGCGAACCGGCGGAATCGGCGACCTCGCCGGTGACCCGGCCGACCTCGCGGATCAGCGGCTGCAACTTGTCGAGGAAGGCGTTGAAGGCGCTGCCGAGGCGGCCGGGTTCGTCGCGCGAAGTGACCTCCAGGCGCACGCGCAGGTCGCCATCGCCGTTGGCGATCTCTTCCAGGCGTTGCAACAGGCGCTGCAACGGACGGGTCACCAGGCCGGGGAACATCAGCACCAGCGACAGGCAGACCAGCAGGCCGAACGCCACCAGCGCCACCTGCTGCCAGCGGTGGCGCTCGCCCAGCGCGGAGGATGCCTCGCCGTCGGCGGCCGCGGCCGCCTCTTCCATTTCGTCGAGCTGGTTGATCACCTCGCGCATCGCCCCGAACTGGCGATCGCTGTCACCGTAGCTGAGCTGCGCCGCGGCGCTCGGATCGCTGGCCGCCAGGCTCAGCACCCGCGCCGAGGTCGCGCTCCAGAGGGCATAGCCGCGCTCGAACTCGGCGACCTTGGCCAGTTCCGCCTCGCCCGGCTGCATCGCCGCGTACTGGCGCACCCGATCCAGGGCCTGCTGCAGGTTTTCCGCGTGATCGTTCCTCAGGCCGGCGATCTGCTCGGCGCTCAGGTGACCCTCGAGCAGGCTGCGCTCGGCGACGAAGGCCTGGTAGAGATCGCGGTCGGCGTTGAGCAGCAGGGCGATGCCGGGGAGAAAACGCTTGCCCAGGCGCTGGTTGGATTCGTTCAGCTGGGCGATGCCATGCACGCCGAGCGCGCCCACCAGCAGCAGAAGCACCGCCAGCAAGAGGATAGGCAGGGCGATTTTCCTGCGGAACGACAGGTTAGCGAACCATTGCAGCATGCCGGCATCCTCGCTCGTGGCTTTCCAGGCTATCGGTCGCAGCACGACCGATCTTGAGCGACCGTACGTCCGTGCCAGTAGGAATCAGACTAGCAGGCGCAGGGTTTCGAACAGGCGCCGGTCATCCTTCTTCGCCGAACGGGCGCGGCGCCGGATTGCTGAGGGCGCCGCCGCGCCGGGTAACGCCGGACCAGGTGTTCGGCGCGCCGCGCAGCGAGCGCCTGCGCCAGTTCCTCGCCGGCAACCTGACATGAGCCCGAGGCTCAGCGCGACGGCGCGAGAAAACGCACGAAGACCAGCTCCGGATCGCCTTCGTCGAGGTTGTCGATCATCCCGCTCGGCTGGAACCCTCGCGCTCCAGCAGGCGCCGCATCGGCAGGTTGGAGCGGTTGCAGGAAGTGAACAGGCGGTCGCCGCGACAGTCGTCCCGCGCCTGCCGCAGCAACGCGCTGGCGATGCCGCGCCGGCGGCAGTCGGGCGCGACCATCAGCAGGGAAACGAAGTCGCGGCCGAAGAAGCTCCGCTCCAGCACCGCGTAACCGAGCAGCCGCCCGTCCTCCTCCGCCACGCGGCACTGCTCCTGGGCGAGCCGCTCGACCAGAAAGCCACGGCGCCCGGCCTGCTCGCGGGCGATCGGGTCGATGGCCAACAACCCGGCGAAGTCGGCCGGGCGGCCCGTACGGATGGAAAGCGCTGACGACGACATGCGACCTCCGGATGGCGACCGCCGCATCCTAGACGTTTTCACAGGTCAGGGCACGTCGCCGCGGTGCATGATCTATAGTCGCCCGGATCAGCCCCAGAGGATGCCGGACATGCCCCGTTCGATCGTCATCGTCCACGGCTGGAGCGACGATTCGAAGTCGTTCCGCCGCCTCGCCGAACAGTTGGAAGCCTGGTTCGGCAGCGCGCCGACGCAGATCCGCCTCGCCGACTGGATCTCCCTGCAGGACGACGTCACCTACGCCGACCTCGCCGCCGCCCTGGATCGCGCCTGGACCGCCCAGGGACTGTCGCGGGCGCCGCGCACGGTTGACGTGGTGGTGCACAGCACCGGCGCCCTGGTGCTGCGCGACTGGCTGACCCGCCATTTCGACCCCGCCAGCGCGCCGGTCAAGCGCTTCCTGATGCTCGCCCCGGCCAACTTCGGCTCGCCGCTGGCGCACAAGGGACGCTCCTTCATCGGTCGCGTGCTGAAAGGCTGGAACCGCTTCGTCGGGCAGACCGGCACCCAGGTGCTGAAGGGACTGGAACTGGGCTCGCCGTACTCCTGGCAACTCGCCGAGCGCGACCTGTTCGGCGCCGAGGCCTGGTACGGCGCCGGCCGCCTGCTCGCCACGGTGCTGGTGGGCAATGTCGGCTACAACGGCGTCGAAGCCATCGCCAACGAGGCCGGCGGCGACGGCACGGTGCGGATCGCCACGGCGAACCTCAACGCCTGCCGCCTGAGCCTCGAACTGGATGTCCGCCAGCGCGCCAGGCCCGGCTGGCGCCTGGAAGAATCGCGCGGCGAGATCGCCTTCGCCATCGTCGATGGCGAGAACCACGCCAGCGTGGCGCTGAAGGACCGCGGGCCGAAGAACCCGCATACCCTGGAGCTGATCCGCGCCGCGCTGGAGGTCGAGGACGCCGATTACCGGAGCAGCGGCGCAAGCTTCCCCTGGCAGCGCCGCATCGATCAGCTCGACCCCGGCATCGAGCGCCGCTCGCCGCGCTACCTGAACCTGGTCAGCCATATCTGCGACGACCTCGACCAGGAGGTGCGCGACTACTTCATCCAGTTCTTTCGCAAGCTGAACAGCGACCGGCGTTTCGAACAGCGCTTCTACGAGCAGGTCATCACCGACGTCCATCCCTACGAGGACAACCCCGCCTACCGCTCGCTGTACCTGTCGATCGAGTCCCTCGACGACCTGCTCGCCGGCTTCGCCGTGGACACCCTGTCGCTCAGCGTTTCGGCCCAGCCGCCGTTCGATCCGCCGCGCCAGCCGGTCGGCTATACCGCAGTGGGCCCCGGCGACAGCGAAGGCCTGGCAATTCCGCTGGCGCAAGTGCCGCGCTTCCTCGCAGCCCACCGCACCCTGCTGCTGCGCATCCGCCTGACGCGCCTGGTGGACAGTGACGTATTCGTCTTCAGGAACCCCTGAGTCGGCGCCCGGCCCTCGCCGCTGGGCAGCCACCCAGGCCGGGCGCAGGCGATCACGGTTGGCCTTCGGGCCACTCGACCCGCTGCAATGGCGCGCCGCCGCGCCCGAGGCGATGGACGATGCCGCTGCCCCGGCGCAGATCGACCCGCAGCAACCGCCCGCCTTCCTCTCCACGGCCGCTGAGAAGCAGGTTGTGGGCATCCAGGCGGAACAGCCGTTCCGGACGCTCGATGGGCAGCCCCAGGGTCCAGAGCAAGCTGCCATCGGCGGAAACCGAGCTGAGCAGCAGCTCGCTACGCTCGGCCAGGCTGCGCCGGTGCAGCACCAGCCAGTTGCCGTCGACTCGCCAGGGCCGGCGCGCCAACCTGGAATCGCCGCCCGGCAGCGCCGAGGCATAGCGACGGTACAACGCCTCCTCGCGCGTCTGCTCGTCGCGCCGGCGACGGTACTCGGCATCCGCCGCCGCCTCCAGGTCGGCGACCCGCTCCCGCCAGGCATCGTGCGCGGCGATCCAGCGTCGCCGTTCCTGGCGGTAGGCGTCGCGCGCCGCGAGGAACGCACGGGTACTGGGAAAACGCTCCACGCGCTCGTCGAACTCTTCCGGCGGCTGCGGCTCGGGCGGCAGCGACGGACGCTGGCGCTGCCGCTCGGACGGTCGCTCGAGCAGCCGCTGCGGCTCTTCGGCAGCGGCTGGATCGGGCAGCAGGCCAGCCTGCAGGAAGGCCGCGTCGAGCAGCGGACGCAGTCGGTTCTCCGCCGGCGACCGCCAATCCAGGGTGCCCAGTGACAGGCGCTGGCGTCGCGCCCGTTGGTTCGCTGCCGGCAGCGCCTCGCCACGCTCCAGCGCGCGGGCTTCGTGATCGCTGGCGAGGATCAGCAGGCGTCCGTCGGGCAGGCGCGTCAGGCCCGGCGCCTGCCAGTCGATCCCGGCATTCGCCGGCGGCATCGGGTCGCCGTGGAAATACCGCGCGGCATCGACTTCCGGAGCTTCGCGCAGGGCCAGGCTGTCGCCGTCGAGGAACCAGACGCGACCGTCCAGGGCGAGCATCAGCAATCCGCCCCGGCCTTCGTCGTAGCGATAGGCGTCCTTCCCCCAGGGCGCCGACTTCAACGGCAGGCCGCCAGTGCGCTGCTCCAGATCGTCGAACGCCAGCGCAGGGGCGGCGTCGCGCCGGTCGAGTACGTAGAGTTCGTTGCGCAGGAAGAACAGGTAGCGCGACGACTGGCCCAGCAGTTCGCCGGAGCCCCAGTCGTCGCCGCGCTCGTTGTCGGCATCCAGGCGCGTGCTCCAGCGCAGGCTGCCGTCCTCCAGGTCGACCACCTGGGCATAGCTGCGGCTGCTGCCGTGTACCACGCCGTTGTCCACTTCGTTGGCGCGATAGTCGTCGAGGGTGAACGCCAGGTAGGAATGGCCCTGTTCCTCGAAGACCAGTTGCGGCCCGCTGAACCCGGCCTCGTCGTACTGGCCGAGAACGAAATGGATGGCCACCGGCAAACCGACCAGCAGGCCCACGCCGAGTACCGCCCAGAGTACGGCGAAAAGCATCGCTCCCTTCTTCATGCAACTCCCGTGCGTCCCGCGATCCTGGGACCGTCGCCCACAGGCAACGGCATGAACGGCACATTCTAGGGAGCCGCCGGCCTCGCTTCAAAGGCGGCAAGCGGCCATCAGTGCCCCATGCTCACGGGCTTT
>NZ_KV811305.1:109185-282922 GCF_001813025.1 Pseudomonas sp. HMSC066A08 | reverse complement strand
TTTCGCCCCCAGCAGGACGCCGAAACCGACCAGCAGGGCGCCGAAGAACTGGTCGATGCGCCGACGGAAACGCAGGAGCCGGCCGCGCACCGCCGGGCTCGAGAGAAAGCAGGCGACCAGGCCGAACCAGGCCACGTGGGCGACCGCGATGAAGACCCCGTAGCCCAATTGCGCCGGCAACGCGGTATGCGGATCGATCACCTGCATGAAGAGGCTGACCACGAACAGGCAGGTCTTCGGATTGAGCGCATTGGTCAGGAAGCCACTGCGCAACATCGCCCAGGACGAAACCCCGGCGCCGCCCGCCACCTCGTCCGCCACCGCAACCTCCCGCGCCAGCAGCATGCGCAGGCCGAGGAACACCAGGTAGGCGGCGCCCGCCAGCTTCAGCGCGGTGAACAGCGCCAGCGACTCGCGCACCAGCACGCCGACGCCGAGGATGCTGTAGCCGACATGTACCGTTACCCCCGCACCGATGCCCAGCGCGGTGAGCAGGCCGGCGCGGCGGGAATACAGCAGGCTGTTGCGCGAGACCATGGCGAAATCGGCGCCGGGGCTGATCACCGCGAGCACGGTGATGGTCAGGAAAGCTAGCAATTCTGTCATGCCTGGAAGGCTCCAAGGTAGAATGGACTCCACAATCTACCGGGCCTTGGCGCCGAGCGAGAACGATGAATACTGACAACCACGGTGAGGAAAACTCACCATTCAGGCGCCGTCGCCTGCCCTCGCTGAACGCCCTGCGCTGCTTCGAGGCCGCCGCCCGCCTGGAGAACTTTTCCCGTGCCGCCGAGGCCCTGTGCCTGACCCACGGTGCCATCAGCCGCGCCGTGCGGACCCTGGAAGAGGAACTCGGTTGTGCGCTCTTCGAACGCCGCGGCCAGCGGGTTTTCCTCAGCGAGGCCGGCAGGCGCCTGCTCGCCGGCACCGGCCCGGCCCTCGACCTGATCGAGCGCACCGGCGAGACCCTGCGCGCGGAGGCCGGCCCCACCGCGCTGGTGCTGTCCTGCGAACCGACCTTGCTGATGCGCTGGCTGATCCCGCGGATCGCCGGATTCATGCAGGAACAGCCACGACTGTCGATCCAGCTGGTCGCCGGCGGCGGGCCGTTCGCCTTCGGCCGCGGCATCGACCTGGCGATCCGCCGCAACGACTTCCCCTGGCCGCCCGGCAGCCATGCCCACTGGCTGTTCGACGAGCAGGTCGGGCCGGTCTGCCGGGCGAGCGACGTCGAACGGCATTTCCACCTCGATGCAGGCCCGCCCGGGCTTCGCGCCGTCGCACCGCGCCTGCACACGGCGACCCGCCCGCAAGCCTGGAACACCTGGACCCGTCTCGCCGGACAGGCGCCGGCGACGACCGAAGGGCAGCGCTTCGAGCACTTCTACCTGAGCCTGCAGGCGGCCGGCGCCGGACTCGGCGTGGCCATCGGTCCCTGGCAACTGGTGCGCGACGATCTGGCCGCCGGCCTGCTGGCGGCGCCACTGGGATTCCTCGCCGACGGCAGCAGCTATCACCTGCTGACCCCGCGACCGTTGCAGGCCGGAGAGCCTGCCACGCTGCTGCTGGAATGGCTGCGCCGCAGCGCGGCGGCCTGATGCGGCCCGCTCAGGGCCAGGCGCGCAGCGCCCGTTCGACCACCGCCAGCAGGCGCTCGCAAGGCACCCGGTCCTTGGCCTGCACGCTGAGGCCGAACAGCACGGTGGCATAGAAGGTCGCCAACTCCTCCACGTCGGTGTCCGCCGCCAGGTCGCCGTCAGCGATGCCGCGCCGCATGCGCTCACGGAACAGGCGGATCGACTCGCCGCGCTCGGCGCTCAACGCGTCCCGCACCGCCTCGCTTTCCGGGGTTCCGGTCAGCGCCGCGAGCACCACCAGGCAACCGCGCGGGAACTCGTCGGAACAGAAGCGCGCGACGGTCTCGCGGAGCAGCTCGGCCACGCCCTCGCGGGCGCTCGGCGCGCCATCGAGGACATCCCGGCGATAGCGGCCGTGCTGGCCGAGATAGTGGGCCAGGGCTTCGCGGAACAGCCCTTCCTTGCTGCCGAAGGCGGCGTACAGGCTGGGCGGCCTGATTTCCATCGCCTCGGTCAGGGCCGCCAGCGAAGCGCCTTCGTAGCCACGCACCCAGAACACGTCCATGGCTCGCTGCAGGGCGGTGTCCCTGTCGAATGCCCGTGGCCTGCCTCGCGTTGCCATCCTGACCTCCATTATTTGTATCGATCACTATAAATTTACTTGACGAGCGTTGCCATCGCCATATTATTTAGCGACCGATACAGATATTCAAGCCATCTCCCTGCCGCCTTCGAAAGGAAAAGACCATGTCCAACCTGCTCCTCTCCCCGCTCGCCGTAGGCAACCTGGCCTTGCGCAACCGCATCGTCATGGCGCCGATGACCCGCTCCCGGGCGCAACAGCCGGGCGACGTGCCGACCGCCCTGAACGCTCTCTACTATGCGCAGCGCGCCGGCGCCGGGCTGATCGTCAGCGAGGGCACGCAGATTTCCCGCCTCGGCCAGGGCTACGCCTACACCCCCGGTATCTACAGCGAGGCGCAACTGGCCGGCTGGCGCCAGGTCACCGAGGCGGTGCACGCCGCCGGCGGACTGATCGCCGCGCAGCTCTGGCATGTCGGGCGCATGTCGCATCGCTCGCTGCAGGCCGGCGGCGAGGCGCCGATCGCGCCCTCGCCGATCCAGGCCAAGGCCCAGGTGTTCATCGCCGATGGCCAGGGCGGCGGGTCCATGGCGCCCGCCGACGCGCCGCGGGAAATGACCCTGGAAGACATCCGCCGGGTCCGCGACGAATTCGTCCGCGCCGCACGCAACGCGCTCGACGCCGGCTTCGACCTGGTCGAGCTGCATGGCGCCAATGGCTACCTGATCAACCAGTTCCTCGCCAGCGCCAGCAACCGGCGCAGCGATGCCTATGGCGGTAGCCTGGAGAACCGCGCGCGGTTCCTGCTGGAGATCGTCGACGCGCTGGTCGCCGCGGTCGGTGCCGAGCGCGTCGGCCTGCGCCTGTCGCCCTGGGGCACGATCAACGACATGCACGACGACGAGCCGGAAGCGATGACCCTTTACCTCGCCGAAGCCCTGCAGCGACGCGGCATCGCCTACCTGCACCTGGCCGAGTGGGAATGGAGCGGCGGCCCGGCCTACCCGCAAAGCTTCCGCGAGCGCCTGCGCGAACGCTTCCGCGCGCCGCTGATCGTCTGCGGCAACTACGACGCCGAGCGTGCCGAAGCGATACTCCAGGCCGGACTGGCCGACGCGGTGGCGATCGGCCGGCCGTTCATCGCCAACCCCGACCTGGTCGAGCGGATCCGTCTCGGCGCGCCGCTGGCCGAGGCCAACCAGGCGCGGTTCTACGGTGGCGACGCTGCCGGCTACACCGATTACCCGACCCTCGGCCAGTCCGCTACGGCCTGATTCCCTTCCCTCCCATGCATCGTTCCCGGGCGCGGCCACGGCTGCGCTCGCGGAGGAGTCTTGCCGTGCTATTGCCGATCCTCCTGCTGGCCGCCGCCGGCTTCACCATCCTGACCACCGAGTTCGTCATCGTCGGCCTGCTCCCGGCGCTTGCCGCAGACCTCCAGGTCAGCGTCGCCCAGGCCGGCCTGCTGGTCAGCCTGTTCGCCTTCAGCGTCGCCGCCTTCGGTCCGTTCCTCACCGCCGCGCTGGCGGGCGTCGAACGCAAGCGGCTGTTCGTCGCCTGCCTGCTGCTGTTCGCCGCGGCCAATGCGCTGGCCGCCGTGGCCGGCGATATCTGGACGATGGCCGTGGCGCGCTTCGTCCCGGCCCTGGCGCTCCCGGTGTTCTGGGCCATGGCCAGCGAAACCGCCGCGCACCTGGCCGGCCCCTCGCGCGAAGGGCGCGCCGTGGCGCTGGTGTTCTTCGGCATCGTCGCCGCCACCGTACTTGGCATTCCCATCGGCACGCTGATCGCCGACGCCTGGGGTTGGCGCCTGGCATTCGCCGCACTCGCCGCGCTGGCCCTGGCCAAGGCGCTGCTGCTGGCCGCCTGGCTGCCGCGCATTCCCGGACGGCCGGGCATCTCGCTGCGCAGCCAGGCGAGCGTGTTGCGCCAACCGCTGGTGCTCGGCCACCTGTTGCTGTCGCTGCTGGTCTTCACCGGCATGTTCACCCCCTACACCTACCTGGCCGACATCCTCCAGCGCCTGGCCGGCTTCAGCGGTTCGCTGGTCGGCTGGACGCTGATGGGCTTCGGCGCGGTAGGCCTGCTCGGCAACTGGCTCGGCGGGCGCCTGGTGGATCGCAGCCCGCTGGGCGCAACCCTGCTGTTCGTCCTGCTGATGGCGCTGGGCATGCTCGCCCTGGTGCCGACCCTCGGCAACGCCTGGCTGCTCGCCGCCGCCCTGGCGACCTGGGGCGTGGCCCAGGCAGCACTGTTCATCGTCGGCCAGGTGCGGGTGATGAAGTCCGCGCCGCGGGCCCCGGCGTTCGCCGCCTCGCTGAACATCTCCGCCTGCAACGCCGGGATCGGCATCGGCGCCCTCGCCGGCAGCCGGGTGATCGACGGCAGCGGCCTGGCGCCGCTCGGCGAGGTCGGCGCGCTGGTCTGCCTGGCGGCGATGGCCGTGGCCCTGCTGCTGATGCTGGCGCCACGCCAAGCTGCCACCGAGCCGTCCCTCGGCGGCCAAATCCCTCACTGAGCCCACCAAGGAAGCACAACCATGATCCTCGATAGACTCTGCCGCGGCCTCCTGGCCGGCATCGCCCTGACCTTCTCCCTGGGCGGCTTCGCCGCCGAGGAATTCCCCGTCCCGAATGGCTTCGAAAGCGCCTACCGGGAAGTCGACGGCGTGAAGCTGCACTACGTGAAAGGCGGCCAGGGGCCGCTGGTGATGCTGGTACACGGTTTCGGCCAGACCTGGTACGAATGGCACCAACTGATGCCGGAACTGGCCAAGCGCTTCACCGTGATCGCGCCGGACCTGCCCGGCCTCGGCCAGTCCGAGCCGCCGAAGACCGGCTATAGCGGCGAACAGGTCGCCGTCTACCTGCACAAGCTGGCCCGGCAATTCAGCCCGGATCGCCCGTTCGACCTGGTGGCCCACGACATCGGTATCTGGAACACCTACCCGATGGTGGTGAAGAACCAGGCCGACATCGCCCGCCTGGTGTACATGGAAGCGCCGATCCCGGACGCGCGGATCTACCGCTTCCCGGCCTTCACCGCCCAGGGCGAGTCGCTGGTCTGGCACTTCAGTTTCTTCGCCGCCGACGACCGCCTGGCGGAAACCCTGATTGCCGGCAAGGAACGCCTCTTCCTCGAGCACTTCATCAAGTCCCATTCCAGCAACACCGAGGTGTTCAGCGAGCGCCTGCTGGATCTGTACGCCAGGTCGTACGCCAAGCCGCACAGCCTGAACGCCTCGTTCGAGTACTACCGCGCGTTGAACGAGAGCGTGCGGCAGAACGCCGAACTGGCGAAGACCCGCCTGCAGATGCCAACCATGACCCTCGCCGGCGGCGGCCACGGCGGCATGGGCACGCTCCAGCTGGAGCAGATGAAAGCCTATGCGGACGACGTCGAAGGCCATGTCCTGCCCGGCTGCGGCCACTGGCTGCCGGAAGAGTGCGCCGCGCCGATGAATCGCCTGGTGATCGACTTCCTCAGCCGCGGTCGCTGAGTCGTCCCGGTCCGGGCGATCAGAACTGCTCGCCCGGGCAGAACAGGCAGCGCAGCAGCAGGGTCATGAGCACGACAGCGCCGGAAACCAGCAGGTAAGGCAACGGGGAGAACAGGTCGTCCTGGTCCTTGCCATCGTGCTCACTACTCATGCTCTCACCTCGAGAATCGTCATGGCGGAAAAGACGCAGGATATGCACTTGCCGTCCTTGAAAGTGCACGGCGAAGTGTTCGAAGACTATAGAAACGAAGCGATCGAGTTCAATTACATCTGTGTCAGCTTGCTGTCGGCAAAACGTCAGCGGAAAGACAACGGAATATATTTCCCGATAATGCTTGAGGGTCAGCCGCGCCCCGCCCCAGGCTCTGCCGGCGTGGCGCGAGCGCCGGGGCGAAGGAAAAACCAACTTACAATGATCCCGACCCGGAATTATTCCGCCAAGTAGCTTCCGGTTCGGAAAAAAGCGACTCGCAGCACTGTTTCGGTGCAATAACGTCACATTTGAAAGTTTCGATTAAGTTTTCCGTTATCGATTATCCATAAATACGTTTGATCGCTCTCCGGACGTTTCATAGATTGCACGCCTTCACTCTCTGCGAGGCATTCCCGTGACGCATCCAGCGACCGTCTACAGCCTGTCCACCCGCCTGCTGCACTGGAGCATGGCGTTCTGTTTCATCGGCGCGATCGTGCTGGCCTATTTCGTCATCTGGGTGCTCGGCCACGACCACCCGCAGCGCCTGCCGGTACTCAACCTGCACTGGGTGCTGGGCCTGCTGGTCGGCCTGCTGCTGGTCCCTCGGATCGTCTCGCGGCTGCGCGGGCCGCGCCTGCCAGCGGTCCCCGGGACGCCGCTGGAGCACCGCCTGGCGCACTACGCGCACCTGTCGCTGTATGCCTTGATGCTGGTGATGCCGCTCACCGGCTACGTCGGCACCCGCCTGCCCACCGACTTCGGCCTGTTCGTGGTACCCAGCTTCAAGGACACCGCGCTGTTCGCCTGGATTTCACAAACCTGGAACCTGAGCTGGGAGGCGTTCGAGAAGCCCTTCGACGCCGTTCACCGCGTGGTCGGCCTGTGGCTGAGCACCTCGGTGGTGCTGCTCCATGCGCTCGCCGCCGGCTACCACCAGTGGGTCCGCCGCGACGGCACCCTGGAGCGCATGCTCGGCCGTCGCCAGCGCCGCTGAGCGGGGCCCTTCGTCGGCTCTCGCGGCGGATCGGCGACGATCTGCTATAGGGATAGGGACACGCAGGGAAATCCTCGCCGCCCCGAGGCTCCTCCGTGGCAACCACAGGCGTCGCGCAGGTAGCCGGGTCGGCCTCCGACAGAGAGGAGCATGCCATGGCCAGCCTGCACTGCCAGCACCGCAGCTACACCATCACCGCCGACGTCGTCGAGCATCCGGGCATTCCCACGCCCTGGGCCGGCGGCTGCCACATCACCGATCCCGAAGGCCACACCAGCAAGCGCATCGCCCTGCCCGTGCGCTTCGCCTTCCTCGCCGACCTGGAAAACGCCCAGCGCGCCTCCATCGCCCACGGTAAATGGCTGGTGGACCAGCGCCTGGACCGCGGCAAGGCGCTGTTCTGAAGCGCACAACGAAAACGGCCCTCGCGAGGAGGGCCGTCGTTCAGCACGGCGCGGCTCAGGCGCTGCCGGCTTCAGCGGTTTCGCTGCGCCGTCGCGACGGCGCGCCATGGCTGTCGTCGCCGGCCAGCGGCACTTCGTTGCCCTGGGCGTCGTACAGCTTGCCGTCGAGGAAATAGTCGCCTTCGTGCAGGGCGGCGATGTCCTGGTAGCGCAGGGTCCGCTCGCTGGCGGCGACGAACACCGACTGCTGGTCGGAGTTGCCGGCGGTGAAGTGGTTGAACGCCAGGTTGAGCAGGATCGCCATGATCGCCGAAGAACTGATGCCGGAATGGAAGATGGTGGCGAACCAGCTGGGGAAGTGATCATAGAAGGTCGGCGCGGCGATCGGGATCATGCCGAAGCCGATCGAAGTGGCGACGATGATCAGGTTCATGTTGTTGCGGTAGTCCACCTTCGACAGGGTGCGGATGCCGCTGGCGGCGACCGTGCCGAACAACACGATGCCGGCGCCGCCGAGCACGGCGGTGGGTACCGCGGCGATCACCCGGCCCATCACCGGCAGCAGGCCGAGGATCACCAGGAACAACCCGCCGGTGGCGACCACGTAGCGGCTCTTGATCCCGGTCACCGCCACCAGGCCGACGTTCTGGGCAAAGGCGCTCTGGGTGAAGGAGCCGAAGATCGGCGCCAGCATGCTGGAGAACATGTCCGCGCGCAGGCCGTTGCCCAGGCGCCGCGAGTCGACCTTGGTGTCGATGATCTCGCCTACCGCGAGGATGTCCGCCGAGGTTTCCACCAGGGTCACCATGATCACGATGCACATCGAGATGATCGCGGCGACCTGGAAGGTCGGCATGCCGAAGTGGAACGGCGTGGGAAACGCCACCAGCGGGCCTTCGGTGACCTTGGAGAAGTCGGCCATGCCGAGGAACACCGCGATGACGGTGCCGATGACCATCGCCAGGAGTATCGACAGGCGCGAGATCGAGGCGCTGCCGAGCTTGCTCAGCAGCAGCACGATGACCAGGGTGATCGCCGCCAGGCCGATGTTGGCCATGCTGCCGAAGTCCGGCGCGTGGCTGTTGCCGCCCATCGCCCAGCGCGCGGCGACCGGCATCAGGGTCAGGCCGATGGTGGTGATGACGATGCCGGTCACCAGCGGCGGGAAGAACTTGGTGATGCGCGAGAAGATCGGCGTGATCAGCAGCCCGATCAGCGAGGCCGCCATCACCGCGCCGAGCACCGCGGGAATGCCGCCGCTGCCACCGCTGCCGATGATCGCCACCATGGTCGCCACGCCAGCGAAGGACACCCCCTGGACCAACGGCAACTGGCAACCGAAGAACGGCACGCCGAGCGTTTGCAACAGGGTCGCCAGGCCGCCGGCGAACAGCGAAGCGGCAATCAGCAGGCCGATGTCGCCGGGCGCGAGGCCGGCGGCCTGGCCGAGGATCAGGGGGACCGCGACGATACCGCCATACATGGTCAGCACATGTTGCAGGCCGTAGGCCATGTTGGCGCCGACACCGAGGTTCTCGTCTTCAGGCCGTGGAACGGGTGGGGTTCCGGAGGACGTCGTTTTCATGGTGCGCTGTTCTCGCTTTTATTGTTGTGCGCACACTGTAGACAATTCGATCCGAAAATATCCAGACAAATGTATACAAAATTTCCGACAAATCTGTGACAGCGCTGGTGCCAGCCACTTCCGCTCGCGCGCTTATCCGCGCGCCAGACGGTTTCCTTCCTGCTGCACCATCCTCCCAGCCCCGACCAACGGCCATGGGCCCGAGCCGAAGGGCATTAACGATAGAAAGCCGCCCTCCATCCCGCCAGCGAGCTATCAGCAACTCTTCCGCAAAAAGTTGATGAAATTCACATTTCAGGAATTACGCCAGGACAGCCCGGAAAGCACTCCTAGTCTGGCAGTCAGGCCGTGCCCGAGGCGGCATTTCGGGCAATAGCGCCATGCCATCAACGGCTTATCGATCATCGCCTCACAAGGAACGGAGTCTCATGAGCAACAAGAACAATCTCAGATACGCACTCGGCGCCCTAGCCCTCTCGGTTTCCGCCGCATCCCTGGCGGCACCTTCGGAAGCGCAACAGTTCACCGAGTTCTGGACCCCCGGCAAACCCAACCCGTCGATCTGCAAATCGCCGTTGCTGGTCAGCACCCCGCTCGGCCTGCCGCGCTGCCTGCAGGCCAGCAACGTGGTCAAGCGCCTGCAGAAGCTGGAGGACATCGCCAGTCTCAACGACGGCAATCGCGCCGCCGCCACGCCGGGCTACCAGGCCTCCGTCGACTACGTGAAGCAGACCCTGCAGAAAGCCGGCTACAAGGTCAGCGTGCAGCCCTTCCCGTTCACCGCCTATTACCCGAAGGGCCCGGGTAGCCTGAGCGCCACCGTGCCGCAGCCGGTCAGCTACGAATGGGAGAAGGATTTCACCTACCTGTCGCAGACCGAGGCAGGCGACGTCACCGCCAAGGTGGTCCCGGTGGACCTGTCCCTCGGCGCCGGCAACACCTCCACCAGCGGTTGCGAGGCGGAAGACTTCGCCAACTTCCCGGCCGGCTCGATCGCGCTGATCCAGCGCGGCACCTGCAACTTCGAGCAGAAGGCCGAGAACGCCGCGGCCGCCGGCGCCGCCGGGGTGATCATCTTCAACCAGGGCAACACCGACGACCGCAAGGGCCTGGAGAACGTCACCGTGGGCGAATCCTACGAGGGCGGCATCCCGGTGATCTTCGCCACCTACGACAACGGCGTGGCCTGGTCGCAGACCCCGGACCTGCAGTTGCACCTGGTGGTCGATGTGGTACGCAAGAAGACCGAGACCTACAACGTGGTCGCCGAGACTCGTCGCGGCAACCCGAACAACGTGGTGATGGTCGGCGCGCACCTCGACTCGGTGTTCGAAGGCCCCGGTATCAACGACAACGGTTCGGGCAGCGCCGCCCAACTGGAGATGGCCGTGCTGCTGGCCAAGGCGCTGCCGGTCAACAAGGTGCGCTTCGCCTGGTGGGGCGCCGAGGAAGCCGGCCTGGTGGGCTCGACCCACTACGTGCAGAACCTCGCCCCGGAAGAGAAGAAGAAGATCAAGGCCTACCTGAACTTCGACATGATCGGCTCGCCGAACTTCGGCAACTTCATCTATGACGGCGACGGTTCCGACTTCGGCCTCCAGGGTCCGCCCGGCTCGGCCGCCATCGAGCGCCTGTTCGAAGCCTACTTCCGCCTGCGCGGCCAGCAATCGGAAGGCACCGAGATCGACTTCCGCTCCGACTACGCCGAGTTCTTCAACAGCGGCATCGCCTTCGGCGGCCTGTTCACCGGCGCCGAGGGCCTGAAGACCGAAGAGCAGGCGCAGAAGTACGGCGGCACCGCCGGCAAGGCCTACGACGAGTGCTACCACAGCAAGTGCGACGGCATCGCCAACATCAACCAGGACGCCCTGGAGATCCACAGCGACGCCATGGCCTTCGTGACCAGTTGGCTGTCGCTGTCGACCAAGGTGGTCGACGACGAGATCGCCGCTGCCGGCCAGAAAGCACAATCGCGGTCGCTGCAGATGCAGAAGAGCGCCAGCCAGATCGAACGCTGGGGTCACGACTTCATCAAGTAACCGCGACTACCCTGCGCCGGGCCGCCGGCGCAGGTTCCCCATCCAGGCCCGGCTCATCCACCGGGCCTTTTTCATCGGCGCGCGATCACTCCACCGCTTCCAGCAGGGTCGCCACGCCCTGGCCGCCGGCGATGCACTGGGTGGCGATGGCATAGCGCCCGCCGGTGCGCCGCAGCAACGCGGCGGCCTTGCCGGTGATCCGCGCGCCGGTGGCGCCCAGCGGATGGCCGAGGGCCAGGGCGCCGCCATCCAGGTTGATCCTGTCCATGTCCAGCCCCAGTTCGCGGATGCAGGCGATGGATTGGCTGGCGAAGGCCTCGTTGATCTCCACCAGGTCGATGTCGGCGATGCCCAGCCCGGCCCGCTGCAAGACCTTGCGCGTCGCCTGCACCGGGCCCATGCCCATGATTTCCGGCGCACAGCCGGCCACCGCCACCGCCTTGATCCGCGCCAGGATCGCCAGCCCATGACGGCGGGCGAATTCCTCGCTACAGACCAGCAGCGCGGCGCTGCCATCGGTGAGCGGCGACGAGGTGGCGGCGGTGACACTGCCGCCGAACGCCGGCTTCAGCTGGGCCAGGCTCTCCAGGTTGGTACCCGGGCGGATGCAACCATCCTCGGCGACCCGGCCGGCGGGGGTGTCGATGGCGACGATCTCCTCGCGCAGCAAGCCGGCCTCGCGCGCGGCGACTGCCTTGGCGTGGGAGCGTACGGCCATCTCTTCCTGCTCGAGGCGGCTGACGGCGTAGCGCTCGGCGACATTCTCGGCGGTCTGCCCCATGCTCATGTACACCGCCGGATAGTCTTGCAGCAACGCGGGATTGGGCGACAGGTTGAAACCGCCCATCGGCACCCGGGTCATCGACTCCACCCCGGCGGCGATGAAGGCTTCCCCGGCGCCCAGCAGGACTTGTCCGGCGGCGTAGTGGACGGCGCTCATGGACGAACCGCAGAAACGGTTGAGTGTCGCGCCGCCGAGGCTCTGCGGGAAGCCGGCGCGGAAACTGGCGATGCGCGCGATGTTCATGCCCTGTTCCGCTTCCGGATAGGCGCAGCCCATGACCACGTCCTCCAGCAGCGCAGGGTCGAGATCGAGTTTCTCCACCAGGCCCCTGAGCACCGCGGCGGCCAGGTCATCCGGGCGGATATCGACCAGCGCGCCTTTCCTGGCGAAGTGGAACGGCGAACGGGCGTAACCGGCGATAACGACTGAAATCGGCGACATGAGGATATCTCCGTGAGAGGGATTGGCTGGATCGCAGGAACATATTACGCGCATAATATTTATTGAATTACAGTCGAAATACAATTTGACCGAAAAAGCCGCAGGGCTCGCCGAAACGCCCTCAGACTTCGTTCAATTCACTGATATGCCGATACTCGGCCCCCAGCTCCCGGGCCAGGCGCTCGGCCTTGCCCAGGCGCAGCGGGCCGCTTTCGAGGTCGATCAGCAGGCTCGGGCAGGCAGCCTCCGGCAGCGCCGGCCAGTCGCGCAGGCGGCCGTCGGTAAGCACCAGCAGACGCTGATGCTCGGCGGGTTTCTGCCGCTGTCGGCGCGCCAGCCAGCCAGCGGCCTGGTGCAAGGCGTCGAGCAGCGGCGTACCGCCGCCGGCGCCCAGCTGGCGCAGCCAGTCCTGCAACTCCCGCGAGGCCTTCTGCCCCTGCCAGAGCCATTGCGCCTGCTGCCCGGTGGCGTGCAGCACGGCCAGGCGGATGCGTTGCCGATAGGCCTCCTCGAACAGCGTCGCCAACACCCCCTTGGCCTGGGCCAGGGCGCCGTACCGGCGGGTGCTGGCGGAGGCATCGACGATCACCAGCCAGAGTTCGCCCGGGCGCCGGCTGCGCGGCTGGCGCAGCAGGTCGCGGCGCTGTCGGGGACGTCCGCGCAGCAGGGTCGGCAACCATTGGATGGCGCCCTCCGCGCCCTGGCTCAGGGCGCCGCCAAGACCGCCGCGCAGGGCCCCGGGTCTGCTCCTGGCATCCGCACCCATGACCGAGCGCGGGCGGATGCTCAGGGCTTTTTTGGCCAGCGCGGCAGCTCGCGGGCGGTCCCCATGGCCACCGGCCGGGCCGGCAATTCGCCCCACTGCCCCTCGCCGTCGCCGGTGCGCTCCGGGAGCGCGGCAGGGGCCGCCGCGGGCGGTGGCGGTGGATTGGCCGCCGATGGGGGCGGGCTCGACTGGCGACGGCGATGCAGCAGGGCGAAATGTTCCACCGCGTCGATGTCCTCCGCCTCGATCCGCTCGCCGCCGCGCCAGGCCGCATGGGCGCGCGCCGCGCGCAGCCAGACCAGGTCGGCACGCAGGCCGTCGACAGCCGCCTCGAAGCAGCGTCGGGCGATGCTGTCCAGCGCCGCATCGTCCAGGGGAATCCGCGCCAGTTGCCGGCGTGCCTCGGCGCAACGGCGGCGCAGGGTGTCCTGCTGGCCTTCCCAGCGTTCGACGAAGGCCTGCGGGTCGGCATCGAAGGCCAGCCGGCGACGGATGATCTCTGCCCGCTCGGCCGGCGGCGGCTGGGTGTCGAGGCGCACGTTGAGGCCAAAACGGTCGAGCAGTTGCGGGCGCAGTTCGCCCTCTTCCGGATTCATCGTGCCGATCAGCACGAAACGCGCCGGATGCCGGTGGGAAATGCCATCGCGCTCGACCAGGTTGACGCCACTGGCGGCGACGTCGAGCAACAAATCCACCAGGTGGTCCGGCAGCAGGTTCACTTCGTCGACGTAGAGCACGCCGCCGTCGGCCTTGGCCAGCACGCCCGGGGAGAACCGCGCGCGACCTTCGCCGAGGGCGGCGTCCAGGTCGAGGCTGCCGACGATGCGCTCCTCGCTGGCGCCCAGCGGCAGGGTAACGAACTCGCCCGCCGGCAGCAGTTCGGCGACGCCCCGCGCCAGGGTCGACTTGGCCATTCCGCGCGGCCCCTCGATCAGTACCCCGCCGATCGCCGGATCGACCGCGGCCAGGCACAGCGCCAGCTTCAGTTCGTCGGCGGCGACCACGGCGGACAGGGGGTAATGCACGGTAGCGCTCATGGGGATTCCTGCGACGGACGGACGGAAATACGGACCGCCAAGTCTATCAGGCCGGCGGCGCCGGTATCGAACCGTGAAACAATCGTTGAACCGGCCGCCTCGCTTGCAGTAAGCTCGGAACTCGTTCACGGGAGAAACCCATGCCGCACACTCGCCATCCGCACCTGCATTCCAGCGCCTCGCGCCCTGGCCTGTCGTTGCGCGCGCGTGCGCCGCAGGCACCCCGTGCCGCGTATTTCTTCGGGTATTGGTTTAGCCACTCCGGCGCCTGATACCCCAACGGCGCCCACGGTATACGGGACGCCTACCCTGCACACGCAAACCCCCGGTCGGCTCCCCGACCGGGGGTTTTGTTTTTCCGGCCCACAAGGCCACAACCACAGACCAACGCACAGGACATCGATCATGACCGCATACCGCTACCGCACTGGCTACCCGCTCAACACCTGGCGATTTAGCGACGGCCGCCAGCCGCTCGCCAACCCACGACATTGCCGAACACCTCGATAGGGCACGACGCGCGCGGGACACCCGCCGCCAGCCCAGGAAGCCAGACCATGAACTCATCCGTATCCGCACTGACCGCCCTTTCGCCGAACGTCCAGGCCGTCGCCCTGCCCAGCGCCACCGCCCGTACCGCCCTGGAACGCCTGCCCAGCCCGCTCGAACTCAAGGCCCGCCAGCCGTTGCCGCTGGAGCTGGCCAGCCAGGTCGCCGCCAGCCGCGACGCCATCCGCGCCATCCTCGACGGCGACGACCCGCGCCTGCTGGTGGTAGTCGGTCCCTGTTCGATCCACGATCCCCGCTCCGCCCTCGAATACGCCGAACGCCTCGCCGCGCTGAGCGACGAACTCGACGGCCAGTTGCTGCTGGTGATGCGCGCCTACGTGGAAAAGCCACGCACCACGGTGGGCTGGAAGGGCCTCGCCTACGACCCGCACCTGGATGGCAGCGACGACATGGCCGCCGGCCTGGCGCTGTCCCGGCAACTGATGCTGGACATGCTGCGCCTCGGCCTGCCGCTGGCCACCGAACTCCTGCAACCGCTGGCCGCCGGCTACTTCGACGACCTGCTGAGCTGGGCGGCGATCGGCGCGCGCACCAGCGAGTCGCAGATCCACCGCGAGCTGGTCAGCGGCCTCGGCCTGCCGGTGGGCTTCAAGAACGGCACCGACGGCGGCGTCGGCATCGCCTGCGACGCGATCCGTTCGGCGGCCCACGGCCACCGCCATTTCGGCCTCGACCCGCACGGTCACCCGGCGCTGATCGAGACCCGCGGCAATCCGGACACCCATGTGGTGCTGCGCGGCGGCCGCCACGGTTCGAACTACGGCCCCGAGCAGGTGCAGGCCGTACGCCAGGCCCTGGAAAGCCAGGGCATCGCCACGCGGATGATGGTCGATTGCAGTCACGCCAACAGCGGCAAGAACCCGCTGAACCAGCCCGGCGTCCTCGCCAGCGTGCTGGAGCAGCGCCTGGCCGGCGCCAGCGACCTGGTCGGGGTAATGCTGGAAAGCCACCTGTTCGACGGTTGCCAGGCGCTCGGCGGCGAACTGCGCTACGGCGTCTCGATCACCGACGGCTGCCTCGGCTGGGAAGGCACCGAGCGGATTCTCCGCGACGCCGCCCGGCGGCTCGCCGAGGGGCGCTGAAAGCGGCGCGAGCGGCCATGCCGCTCCGCTATTCCTCTTCGACGTCCAGCAGCAGGTTCTCCAGGGCCTCGCGATAGGCCCCCGGCTCCTGCCAGAGCCCGCGCCGCTGCGCCTCCACCAGGCGCTCGGCCATGTCGCGCAAGGCTTGCGGATTGTGCTGGCGGACGAACTCGCGGGTCTCCGCGTCGAGCAGGTAGGCGTCGGCCAGCAGCGCGTACTGGTGGTCGTCGATCAACTCGCTGGTGGCATCGAAGGCGCACAGGTAGTCCACCGTCGCCGCCAGTTCGAAGGCGCCCTTGTAGCCGTGGCGCTTCATCCCGGCGATCCACTTCGGATTCACCGCCCGCGCCCGCACCACTCGGTTGAGTTCTTCCTTGAGCGTGCGGATGCGCGGGTTGTCCGGCTGGCTGTGGTCGCCGTGGTAACTGGCCACCGGCGCGCCACGCAGGGTTTCCACCGCCGCCAGCATGCCGCCCTGGAACTGGTAGTAGTCGTTGGAATCGAGCAGGTCGTGCTCGCGGTTGTCCTGGTTGTGCAGCACCGCCTGCAGGCGCTCCAGGCGCTGGGCGAAGCGTTCCCGCGCCGGCGTGCCGTCGTCGGCGGCACCGTAGGCGTAGCCGCCCCAGTTCAGGTAGACCTCGGCAAGGTCGGCGCGGGTCTCCCACAGCCGCTCTTCGATTGCGCCCTGCACGCCGGCGCCGTAGGCCCCCGGCTTGGCGCCGAAGATCCGCCAGCCGGCCTGCCGGCGCGCCTCCGCCGGCGCCGTGCCCTGCGCCTCGAGGCGCTGGCGCTCCAGGCGCACGCGAGCGGCCAGCGGGTTCAGCTCCTCCGCCTCGTCCAGCTCGGCGACCGCCTGCACCGCCGCATCGAACAGGCGGATCAGGTTGGCGAAGGCGTCGCGGAAGAACCCGGAGACCCGCAACGTCACGTCGACCCGCGGGCGGTCCAGCAGGGAAACCGGAAGGATCTCGAAATCGGCGACGCGCTGGCTGCCGGCCTGCCAGACCGGTCGCACGCCGAGCAGGGCCAGGGCCTGGGCGATGTCGTCGCCGCCGGTGCGCATGGTCGCCGTGCCCCACACCGATAGGCCGAGCTGGCGCAGGTGATCGCCATGCTCCTGCAGGTGACGCTCGAGCAGCAGGTTGGCCGACTGGAAGCCGATGCGCCAGGCGGTCGGGGTCGGCAGGTTGCGCACGTCCACCGAGAAGAAGTTGCGTCCGGTGGGCAGCACGTCGAGTCGCCCGCGACTCGGCGCGCCGCTCGGACCGGCCGGCACGAAGCGCCCTTCGAGGGCAGCCAGCAGCCCGTCGATCTCGGCCGCGCCACAGGCATCCAGGGTCGGCGCCACCTGTTCGCACAAGCCGCGCAACACCTCGCCGCTGGCACGCCAGGCGGCAGGCGGCGGCTCGCCGCCCAGGCAGCGTTCTATCCAGTGCAACGCCAGCAATTCCAGGCGTTCGCGGGTATCCCCGAGGGTGCGCCAGGGCTCCCCGCCCCGCTCTTCCAGGCAGGCCGGCCGCGCGCCCTGCCAGGCCTCGCCCATGTCGCAGGCCAGCGGATCGAAGCCCAGGCCAAGGTCGTCCGCCAGGCTCTTCAGCAACCCGGCGTTGGCGCCCTTGCCATCGCCGCGCGGAACCCGCAGCAGCGCCAGCAGGGTATCCAGGCGCAATCGGCCGCTCGGCGATTCGCCGAATACATGCAGGCCGTCGCGGATCTGCGACTCCTTCAGGTCGCAGAGATAGGCGTCCAGCTGCGGCAGCCAGCTGTCCGGATCGTCGCTGAGCTGCAAGCCGATCTCGCGGTCGAGACGGTTGTCGCGCAGGAGGACGAGAATCTCGCCGCGCAACTGTTCGGCGCGGCGCGGGTCGAGCAGCGAAGCATCGTAGAACTCGTCGGCCAGGCGCTCCAGGTCGCGCAGCGGGCCGTAGCTCTCGGCGCGGGTCAGCGGCGGCATCAGGTGGTCGATGATCACCGCCTGGGTGCGGCGCTTGGCCTGGGCGCCCTCCCCCGGATCGTTGACGATGAACGGATAGATGTTCGGCAGCGGACCGAGCAACGCGTCCGGCCAGCATTCGGCGGACAGGCCGACTCCCTTGCCCGGCAGCCATTCCAGGTTGCCGTGCTTGCCGACGTGCAGCAGGGCATCGGCGCGGTAGGCGTGGCGCAGCCAGAAGTAGAACGCCAGGTAGCCGTGCGGCGGCACCAGGTCGGGATCGTGGTAGACCGCCGCCGGATCGAGCTGATAGCCACGCGCCGGCTGGATGCCGACGAAGGTCAGGCCATAGCGCAGGCCGGCGACCATCATCCGCCCGTCGCGGAACATCGGGTCCTGTTGCGGCTCGCCCCAGCGCGCCAGTACCGCCTGGCGATTACGCTCCGGCAGGCGTGCGAAGCAGGCCAGGTAGTCGTCCAGCGCCAGGCTCTGGGCGCAGGGCCGCAGGTCGAGATGCTCCAGGTCGTTGCTGACGCCGCCTAGCAACTGGCGGATCAGCTCGGTTCCGCTGGCGGGCAGTCCGTCGACCGGGTAGCCCTGCTGGCGCAGGGCGCGAAGGATGTTCAGCGCCGCCGCCGGGGTGTCCAGGCCGACGCCATTGCCGATCCGGCCATCACGGGTCGGGTAGTTGGCCAGCACCAGCGCCACCCGCTTTTCCGCGCTTGGCTTGCGCGCCAGCTCGGCCCAGCGCCGCGCCAGTTCGGCGACGAAATCCATGCGCTCGTCGTCGGCGAGATAGCAGACCACGTCGCTCTCGCTGCGTTCGCTGCGCCAGGCCAGGCCCTTGAAACTGATCGGCCGGGTGACGATGCGTCCGTCCAGCTCCGGCAGCGCCACGTGCATGGCCAGGTCGCGCGGCCCCAGGCCTTGCGGGTTGTCCAGCCAGAGCGGGCGGTTGTCCAGCGAGCAGATCGCCTGCAACACCGGCACGTCGCGACGGAACGGACGCAACTCGGGCGCCTCCGGATTGGACTGGGCGAAACCGGTGGTATTGACGATCAGCGCGGCGTCGCTGCGCTCCAGCCAGTCTTCCACCTGCGCCAGACAGGCGCTTTCCTTGAGGCTGGCCAGCGCGATCGGCAACGGGTTGAGCCCCTGCGCCGCGAGGCGTTCGCAGAAGCGTGCGATGAAGGCGGTGTTGGCTGCCTGCAGGTGGGTGCGATAGAACAGCAGCGCGACCACCGGACGCCCGGCCTGCCAGTCGGCACGCCAGTGTTCCAGGGTCGTCTCGGTATGCCGTGGATGGAACAGCGCCACCCGCGGCAGCGCCTGCGGTTCGCGCCAGGCGTAGTCGCGGCCGAGGCACTGGCTGGCCAGGCAGCGGTAGAACTGCCCGGCGTTCTCCAGGCCGCCCTGGCGCAAGTATTGCCAGAAGCGCTCGGCCTGCTCCGCCGGCAGGTTGCCGAGGGCGCTCAGCTCCGGGTCGGGGCGGTCGTCGCCGGGCACCGGGATCAGCAGCGCGCCGCGCTCGGCCAGCGCCACCAGCTGCTCCACGCCGTAGCGCCAGTAGCCGATGCCGCCGTGCAGCGAAAGCAGGATCACCCGCGCGTGCCGCAGCACTTCGTCGACGTAGAGGTCCACCGAGGCGTGGTTCTGCAACTGCATGGGGTTGGCCAGGCGCAGGCTCGGATAGTCGTCCGGCAGCGCGCGGGCGGCCTCGGCCAGCAATGCGAGGTGCGAATCGCCGCTGCAGAGGATCACCAGCTCGGCGGGAGTCTGGGCCAGGTGGGCGATGCCGTCGTCGGGAACGAAGCCGCCGGGTTGGGTGCGCAACAGGTGCATGGACGCTCTACCGGTAGGACGCAAGAAGCTGGGTGCCGGCGAATCGCCATCGCCGGCACCCAGCCAGGGATCACGGATCAGGCAAGCGCTGTGCGCAGCTGGTTGGCGATGACGGCCTGGTCCAGCTCCTGGCCGATCACCACCAGCCGGGTACTGCGGGCTTCGTCGGCCAGCCACTTGCGGTCGAAATGCCTGTCGAAGCGCTTGCCGACGCCCTGCACCAAGAGGCGCATGGGCTTGCCCGGAATGGCGGCGAAACCCTTGATGCGAAGTATGTCGTGACGCTCCACCAGCTCGCCGAGGGCCTCGAGCAGCGCAGCTTCCTCCACCTCGGGGAGATCGACGTGGAAGGAGTCGAACTCGTCGTGGTCGTGGTCCTCGTGGCCTTCGTGGTCGTGGTGGGTCGGCCGGCCGTCGATGTGCAGCTCGGCCTCGGCGTTGAGTCCCAGCAAGACCGGGAGCGGCAGCTCGCCCCGGCTCGCCTCGACGATCTTCACCGCCGCCGGCAGCTCTCCGGCGATCTCCGCGCGGACCCGTGCCAGGGCCTCGGCGTCGAGCTGGTCGGCCTTGTTCAGGATCACCAGGTCGGCACTGGCCAACTGGTCCTCGAACAGTTCGTGCAGCGGCGATTCATGGTCGAGGTTGGGGTCCTGGCGGCGTTGCTGGTCCACCTGCTCGGGATGGGCGGCGAAGGTGCCGGCCGCCACCGCCGGGCTGTCGACCACGGTGATCACCGCGTCGACCGTACAGGCGTTGCGGATTTCCGGCCACTGGAAAGCCTGCACCAGCGGCTTGGGCAGGGCGAGGCCGCTGGTCTCGATGAGGATCTGGTCAAGGTCGCCGCGGCGCGCCACCAGCTCGCGCATCACCGGGAAGAACTCTTCCTGCACGGTGCAGCACAGGCAACCGTTGGCCAGCTCGAAGACCCGCCCCTGCGCCTCTTCTTCGCTGCAGCCGATGGAACATTGCTTGAGGATCTCGCCATCGATACCGAGTTCGCCGAACTCGTTGACGATCACCGCGATGCGCCGGCCTTCGGCGTTGTCCAGCATGTGCCGGAGCAAGGTGGTCTTGCCGGCGCCGAGGAAGCCGGTGACGATGGTGACGGGGAGTTTCGCCAGGGTTTTCATGGGCAGCCCTTGTTCAGCTCGGCGGGCATGCGGACGAGTGGCGCGGACGCAGGGGCCGCGCAACGGATTCGCCACCGGATCACCCCGCCCGGTTGTATGGAAGTCTTGTCCCCGGGCATCGCGCCACGGGATCGACGAGGCAGGTCTCCTGGCTCACGGTCTGGCGTCTCCGCCGGCTCCCCGCCTTCCCGCGTCACGCAGTGGCATTGGGGAACGATCGCCGTTCACAGTTGCGGGGGCAGCCGCGGCATCGACCGCGTTCCCTCTTAGCCCCGCCGTCGCCGGCGAGGAACCTCGAACCGGCAAGGCTACGCAGTGCGCGGGCCAGGGTCAATCGGGCCGGTTGACGCCCGGCGGTCCTTCATGCTGTCCTAGGCAGGTTGTCCCAGGTGTCTCGTGCCGGCGCGCACGAGGTGAAACGGGAAGCCGGTGACGCTCTCCGAGCCAGTCCGGCGCTGCCCCCGCAACGGTAAGCGCATCGCGCGCGAGCCCGGAGACCGGCCTGGAACCTTTCGTTTGATTCACCCGCGGTGGGCGGGCGCAAGCGTGAAGCGGGCCGTCCGGGCCCGTTCCTCGTGCGTACTCCTCTGCCACGCCCATGCCGATCCAGAGGGAACGCACCATGTCCAGCAGCACCCTGGCGCACGCCAGCTCCACCACCTCCCTGTCGAAGCGACTGAGCCTGGCCATCGGCGCCGGCCTGCTCGGTGCGCTGCTGGTCTATTTCGCCGGTTTCTCGCACATCGACGCGGTACACAACGCCGCCCACGATACCCGGCACAGCTCCGGCTTCCCCTGCCACTGAGTCGCGAGGGAACCAGGATGATCAAGCGCATCGCCCAGACCGCCGGCTTCGCCGGCCTGCTCGCCGCCCTGCTGCTGACCCTGCTGCAGATTCTCTGGGTCACCCCGCTGATCCTCGAGGCGGAGACCTACGAGAAGAGCGAGCCGGTCGCGACCCAGCCCCACGAACACGCCCCCGGCGTCGCCGCCCATGTCCACGACGAGGAGGCCTGGGAGCCGGAGGACGGCTGGCAGCGTACCCTCTCCACCACCGGCGGCAATCTGGTGGTGGCGGTCGGCTTCGCCCTGATGCTCGCCGGCCTCTTCACCCTGCGCGCGCCGGGCCAGACCTGGCAGGGCCTGCTCTGGGGCCTGGCCGGCTACGCGGTGTTCTGCCTTGCGCCGTCGCTGGGCCTGCCGCCGGAGCTGCCGGGTACCGCCGCGGCCGACCTGGTGCAACGCCAGTACTGGTGGATCGCCACCGCCGCCGCCACCGCGGTGGGCCTGGCCCTGCTGGTGTTCGGCGGCAACTGGCCGCTGAAGCTGGTCGGCGCCGTCCTGCTGGCGCTGCCGCACCTGTTCGGCGCGCCGCAGCCCGAGATCCATGCCAGCCTGGCGCCGGAAGCCCTGGCCCAGCGTTTCGTGGTCGCCTCGCTGGTCAGCAATGCGCTGTTCTGGGCCGCCCTCGGCCTGGCCGCTGCCTGGCTGTTCCGGCGCAACCGTGCCGGCGTCGACGCCTGACCCCTTCCGCCCGCGACCAATGCCGGTCGCGGGTCCATAGTGTCTCTCCTTCCATCTCCTCCGGTCCGCGCATGCCCCTGCCCATCCCCAGTCTGCTGATCGCCGGCATCGGCTGCCGCCGAGGCTGTAACGCCGAGCATCTGCGCGCGCTGCTGGAGCGAACGCTGGGCGAACACGGGCGCGACCTGGCCGAGCTGGACGCCCTAGCCAGCATCGACGGCAAACGCGACGAACCCGGCCTGCGGCAACTGGCCACGCTGCTCGAACGCCCCTTGCATTTCCTGGCGCCCGCCGTCCTGCACGACTACGAGCCGCGCCTGCTCAGTCCCTCCGCCGTCGCGCTGCGCGAAACCGGCTGCTCCAGCGTCGCCGAGGCCGCCGCCCTGGCCCTGGCCGAACGCCTGGGCGGCGGTCGCGCCGATCTGCTCGGGGCGAAACGCAGCGACGACCGGGCGAGCATTGCCCTGGCACGTCTTCTCACCGAACGAGAACTCCCATGACCGTCTATTTCATCGGCGCCGGTCCCGGCGACCCCGACCTGATCACCGTCAAGGGGCAGCGCCTGATCCGCCAGTGCCCGGTGATCCTCTACGCCGGCTCACTGGTTCCGCAGGCGCTGCTCGAGGGGCACCAGGCCGGCCAGGTGGTGAACACCGCCGAGCTGGACCTCGAACAGATCGTCGAGTTACTCGCGCAAGCCCATCGCCGCGGCCTCGACGTAGCCCGCGTGCATTCCGGCGATCCCTCCCTGTACGGCGCCATCGGCGAGCAGATCCGCCACCTGCGCGAACTCGGCATCCCCTACGAGATCGTCCCCGGGGTCACCGCCACCGCCGCCTGCGCCGCCCTGCTCGGCTGCGAGCTGACCCTGCCCGAAGTGTCCCAGACGCTGATCCTGACCCGCTACGCCGCACGCACGAAGATGCCGGAAGGCGAGAGCCTGGGCGACCTGGCGCGGCACCGGGCGACCCTGGCGATCCACCTGGGCGTCGCCCACCTGGCGAAGATCGTCGAGGAACTGCTGCCGCACTACGGCGCCGACTGCCCGGTCGCGGTGATCCACCGGGCCAGTTGGCCGGACCAGGAACAGGTTCGCGGCACCCTCGGCGACATCCTGCCCAAGGTCGCCGCCAGGAATTTCCGCCGCACCGCGCTGATCCTGGTCGGCGAGGTGCTGGCCGCCGAAGGCTTCGCCGATTCTTCGCTGTACCGCGCCGAGCATCGACACCTCTATCGACCCGGCGAATGAACCGCCGTCCTTAGGTTCGGCGCCGACCACCGGCAGCACGCCTAGACTCGTCGCAAGGCTTGCGACAGCGGGCCGGCACGGCTAGCGTTCAGCGCTGGCCCCTTTTTCCCTGAAGCCTTCGGACACCCATGAAACGATTCCTCCTCGCTCTGGTTCTGCTGCTGGCGGTCGCCTCCGGCGTCCTCTACTTCGTCCCGGCTACCCTCCTCGCCAGCGTACGCACCGTCGAGCGCGGTCTCGCTGGTCTCAGCGAGCACAGCGTGCAGGTCGACAACCTGGAGATCGCCTACCTGGAAGGTGGCTCGGAAAAGAACCCGACCCTGTTGCTGATCCACGGCTTCGGAGCCGACAAGGACAACTGGCTGCGCTTCGCCCGGCCGCTGACCGAGCGCTACCATGTGGTCGCCCTCGATCTGCCCGGCTTCGGCGACAGCAGCAAGCCGCAACAGGCCAGCTACGACGTCGGCACCCAGGCCGAGCGAGTCGCCAACTTCGCCGCCGCCATCGGCGTGCGCCGCCTGCACCTGGCCGGCAACTCCATGGGCGGGCACATTGCCGCGCTCTACGCGGCGCGCCATCCGGAACAGGTGCTATCGCTGGCGCTGATCGACAACGCCGGGGTGATGCCGGCACGCAAGAGCGAACTGTTCGAGGACCTGGAGCGCGGCGAGAATCCCCTGGTGGTGCGCCAGCCGGAAGACTTCCAGAAGCTGCTCGACTTCGTGTTCGTCCAGCAACCGCCGCTGCCGGCGCCGCTCAAGCGCTACCTCGGTGAACGCGCGGTAGCCGCGTCGGCGTTCAACGCGCAGATATTCGAACAACTGCGCCAGCGCTACATCCCGCTGGAGCCGGAACTGCCGAAGATCGAGGTACCGACCCTGCTGCTGTGGGGCGACCGCGACCGCGTGCTGGACGTCTCCAGCATCGAGGTGATGCGTCCGCTGCTGAAGCGGCCCAGCGTGGTGATCATGGAAAACTGCGGACACGTGCCGATGGTCGAACGCCCGGAGGAAACCGCGCAGCACTACCAGGCCTTCCTCGACGGCGTACGGAACGCCCAGGTGGCCGGTCGCTGAAAACGCAAACCGGCGCCTGGGCGCCGGTTCGGGGGAGCGGGAGCCGTCGCGAGGGCGGCTCGGATACAGACCTCAGGCCTGGATCAGGTTGGCGATCTGCACGTCCGGGTTGACGTCCTGCTCGTAGTCGACCCCAGCGACCTCGAAACCGAACAGGTTGAGGAACTCGCTCTTGTAGCCGGCGAAGTCGGTCAGCTCGTAAAGGTTCTCGTTGGTTACCTTGTCCCACAACTCCTCGACGCGGGACTGCACTTCCGGCTGCAGTTCCTTGTAGTCGGCACGCAGGCGGCCTTCATCGTCGAGGCGCGGCTCGGCGCCGTACAGGCTCTCCCGGTACAGGCCGTCGACCTGCTCGATGCAACCTTCGTGGGTGCCCTGCTCCTTCATCACCTTGAACAGCAGCGACAGGTACAGCGGCATCATCGGGATCGCCGAGCTGGCCTGGGTCACCACCGCCTTGAGCACCGAGACGCGCGCGTCGCCGCCCAGCGGGGCGAGCTTGTCGCGGATACCGAGGACCTTCTGGTCGAGATCCTTCTTGGCCGCGCCGATGGAACCGTTCCAGTAGATGTCGTGGGTGATCTTCTCGCCCAGGTAGGTGAACGCGGTGGTCTTCGCGCCGTCGGCCAGCACGTCGGCCTCCAGCAGCGCGTCGATCCACATCTGCCAGTCCTCGCCGCCCATCACCGCAACGGTATCGGCGACCTCCTGGTCGCTGGCCGCCTCCAGGACCACGTCCTTGATCACTTCCTTGTCGGTGTCCAGGCCACGGAAGCTGACCGACTTGCCGATCGGCTTGAGGGTCGAGGAGAACACTTCGCCGCTCTTCGGATGGGTACGGCGCGGCGCGGCCAGGCTGTAGACCACCAGGTCGACCTTGCCGAGATCGCGCTTGATGGTCTCGATGGTCAGCCGCTTCACCTCGTCGGAGAAAGCGTCGCCATTGATGCTGCGGGCATACAGGCCTTTCTCGTGGGCGAACTTCTCGAAAGCCGCCGAGTTGTACCAGCCGGCGGTGCCCGGCTTGCTCTCGCTGCCCGGACGCTCGAAGAACACCCCGAGGGTATCGGCGCCGGAACCGAACGCGGCGGTGATGCGGGCAGCCAGGCCATAGCCGGTGGAGGAACCGATGACCAGGACCTTCTTCGGTCCGTTGACGACGGGGCCCTTGGCCTCGACGTAGTCGATCTGTTGCTTGACGTTGGCCTCGCAGCCTGCCGGATGGGTAGTGACGCAGATGAAGCCACGCACGCGCGGTTTGATGATCATGAAAACCTCGGTTGCTAGATGCCGGAAAAGCACATTCAGGAGCTAGAGACGTCGCGCATTGTAAATGAGACACCTCCGCTTGGGCGGACCGAAGGCAGGAATCGTGACCAAAGGGTCACGCGTCGCAGCCCGGACATAAAAAAACCCGCTCCGGGGAGCGGGTCTTGTCGGCTTGGAATCAGGCTCAGACAGCCTTTTCCAGCTCCGGTACGGCGTCGAACAGGTCGGCGACCAGGCCGTAGTCGGCGACCTGGAAGATCGGCGCCTCTTCGTCCTTGTTGATCGCGACGATCACCTTCGAGTCCTTCATGCCCGCCAGGTGCTGGATGGCACCGGAGATGCCCACCGCGATGTACAGCTGCGGGGCGACGATCTTGCCGGTCTGGCCGACCTGCATGTCGTTCGGCACGAAACCGGCGTCGACCGCGGCGCGGGAGGCGCCGACTGCGGCACCCAGCTTGTCGGCCAGGGCGTAGAGGATCTTGAAGTTGTCGCCGTTCTGCATGCCGCGGCCGCCGGAGACCACGATCTTGGCAGCGGTCAGTTCCGGACGGTCGGACTTGGCCAGCTCTTCGCCGACGAAGGCGGACTTGCCGGCATCGGCCGGGCCGGAAACCTGCTCGACGGCAGCCGAACCGCCTTCGGCGGCGGCGGCGTCGAAGCCGGTGGTACGCACGGTGATCACCTTGACCGCAGCCGAGGACTGCACGGTAGCGATGGCGTTGCCGGCGTAGATCGGACGCTTGAAGGTGTCGGGGCTGACCACTTCGACGATCTCGGAGATCTGGTCGACGTCCAGCAGCGCGGCGACGCGCGGCAGGAAGTTCTTGCCGTTGGTGGTAGCCGGGGCCAGCACGTGGCTGTAGTTCTTGCCCAGCTCGGCGATCAGCGGCGCGACGTTTTCCGGCAGTTGGTGGGCGTAGGCGGCGTTGTCGGCGACCAGCACCTTGGAGACGCCCTCGATCTTGGCGGCGGCGTCGGCCACGGCGGCAACGTTCTGTCCGGCGACCAGCACGTGGATGTCGCCGCCAATGGCCTTGGCAGCGGCAACGGTGTTCAGGGTGGCAGCCGCCAGGGCCGCGTTGTTGTGCTCAGCGATAACCAGGATAGCCATTAGATTACCTTCGCCTCGTTCTTCAGTTTCTCTACCAGTTCAGCCACGGACTTGACCTTGATGCCAGCGGAGCGCGCAGCCGGCGCCTCGACCTTCAGGGTCTTCACGGTGGAAGCGGTGGAAACGCCCAGGGCGTCCGGGGTCACCACATCCAGCGGCTTCTTCTTGGCTTTCATGATGTTCGGCAGCGACGCGTAGCGCGGCTCGTTCAGGCGCAGGTCGGTGGTGACGATGGCCGGCAGGTTCAGCGCGACGGTCTGCAGACCGCCATCGATCTCGCGGGTCACGTTGACCTTGTCGCCAGCGACCTCGACCTTGGAGGCGAAGGTGCCCTGGGCGTAGCCGGTCAGCGCGGCGAGCATCTGGCCGGTCTGGTTGTTGTCGCTGTCGATGGCCTGCTTGCCGAGGATCACCAGCTGCGGCTGCTCCTTGTCGACCACGGCCTTGAGCAGCTTGGCCACGGCCAGGGAGTTCAGATCGTCGTTGCTCTCCACCAGGATCGCACGGTCAGCGCCCAGCGCCAGCGCGGTGCGCAGTTGCTCCTGGGCGGCGGTCGGGCCGACGGAGACAGCGACGATCTCGGTAGCCACGCCCTTCTCTTTCAGGCGCACGGCTTCTTCCACGGCGATTTCGCAGAAGGGGTTCATGGACATCTTGACGTTGGCGAGGTCGACGCCGGAGTTGTCCGCCTTGACGCGGACCTTGACGTTGTAGTCGACCACTCGTTTGACTGCTACAAGAACCTTCATGGATTCCTCGTTATTCTCCGGTGAATAAGGATGTCGCCAGACAGGCCTGGCCGGTGATGCTCGCCGGCCGGAAACCGACACTCTGCTAGACAGCGACCGCAAAACCGCCCGTATCTTGACCGGATCACCCTTTTCGGTCAATACGGCAAAAGGGTGGTTTCCCCCCCTCGAATGCCGATTCTATCAGGCTTCCAAAGAATTCAAACAAACGTTTGTATTGGACCTGCCCATGCAGCTATATATAATGCGCCCGCTCTGATCAGGGAAAGATCTCAGCCACCAATAAACAGATACCGTGAGCCTTGAGTAGGAGATCGATAGTGGAACGCGAATACATGGAATTCGACGTCGTCATCGTCGGCGCCGGCCCCGCCGGTCTGTCCGCCGCATGCCGACTGAAGCAGAAGGCCGCCGAAGCCGGTCAAGAGATCAGCGTCTGCGTGGTCGAGAAGGGTTCCGAAGTGGGCGCCCACATCCTCTCCGGCGCGGTGTTCGAGCCGCGCGCGCTGAACGAGCTGTTCCCCGACTGGAAGGAACTCGGCGCGCCGCTCAATACTCCGGTGACCGGCGACGACATCTACGTCCTGAAGAGCGCCGAGAGCGCTACCAAGGTGCCCAACTTCTTCGTGCCCAAGACCATGCACAACGAGGGCAACTATATCATCTCCCTGGGCAACCTCTGCCGCTGGCTGGCCCAACAGGCCGAAGGACTGGGCGTGGAGATCTACCCGGGCTTCGCCGCCCAGGAAGCGCTGATCGACGAGAACGGCGTGGTCCGCGGCATCGTCACCGGCGACCTCGGCGTCGACCGCGAAGGCAACCCGAAAGAAGGCTACTACACCCCCGGCATGGAGCTGCGGGCCAAGTACACCCTGTTCGCCGAAGGCTGCCGCGGGCACATCGGCAAGCAACTGATCAAGAAATACAACCTGGACAGCGAGGCCGATGCCCAGCACTACGGTATCGGCATCAAGGAAATCTGGGATATCGACCCGTCCAAGCACAAGCCCGGCCTGGTGGTCCATACCGCCGGCTGGCCGCTGAACGACGAAAATACCGGCGGCTCGTTCCTCTACCACCTGGAGAACAACCAGGTGTTCGTCGGCCTGATCATCGACCTGTCCTACAGCAACCCGCACCTGTCGCCGTTCGACGAGTTCCAGCGCTACAAGCACCACCCGGTGGTCAGGCAGTACCTGGAAGGCGGCAAGCGCGTGGCCTACGGCGCCCGGGCCATCTGCAAGGGCGGCCTGAACTCGCTGCCGAAGATGGTCTTCCCCGGCGGCGCGCTGATCGGTTGCGACCTCGGCACCCTGAACTTCGCCAAGATCAAGGGCAGCCACACCGCGATGAAGTCCGGCATGCTCGCCGCCGACGCGATCGCCGAGGCCCTGGCCGCCGGCCGCGAAGGCGGCGACGAGCTGTCCAACTACGTCGATGCGTTCAAGGCCAGCTGGTTGTACGACGAACTGTTCCGCAGCCGCAACTTCGGCGCGGCCATCCACAAGTTCGGCGCTATCGGCGGCGGCGCGTTCAACTTCATCGACCAGAACATCTTCGGCGGCAAGATCCCCGTCACCCTGCATGACGACAAGCCGGACTACGCCTGCCTGAAAAAGGCCAGCGAAGCGCCGAAGATCGACTACCCGAAGCCGGACGGCAAGCTCAGCTTCGACAAGCTGTCCTCGGTGTTCCTCTCCAATACCAACCACGAGGAAGACCAGCCGATCCACCTCAAGCTGGCCGATGCGAGCATTCCGATCGAGAAGAACCTGCCGCTCTACGACGAGCCGGCCCAGCGCTACTGCCCGGCAGGCGTGTACGAAGTGGTGGCCAACGACGACGGCAGCAAGCGCTTCCAGATCAACGCGCAGAACTGCGTGCACTGCAAGACCTGCGACATCAAGGACCCGGCGCAGAACATCACCTGGGTGGCGCCGGAAGGTACCGGCGGGCCGAACTACCCCAACATGTAAGGCAAACGAAAAAGGCTCCCTCGGGAGCCTTTTTTCATGCTGCGCCTGTCAGTCCGGCTGCGGACCGATGGGAAAGAACTCGCCGTGGCTCCAGACGCCGAGCCATTCGATGCCGTCGATCCGGCGCGGCACCGCCAGCTCGACCAGCTGGTAGAACACGTTGCGATGCACCAGCGCCTCGAGGTTGTCGCGCACCCGCAGGTAGGGCGTGGGCTCCTGGGTGCGGGAGTCGATCTCGACGCGCAGCGGATGCCCGGCGTCCGCCTCGACCTCGTCCTCGACGTTGGTGGCGAAGCGCAGCACCTGCGCCCCACCCTCGCCCTGCACCTGCAGGGTCACCGCGACGAAGGGCGCGTCGTCGACGCGGATACCGACCTTTTCCACCGGAGTCACCAGGAAATAGTCGTCGCCGTCGCGGCGAATGATGCTGGAGAACAGCTTCACCATCGGCTTGCGTCCGATCGGCGTGCCCAGGTAGAACCAGGTGCCGTCGCGGGCGGTGCGCATGTCGATGTCGCCGCAGAACGGCGGATTCCACAGGTGCACGGGCGGCAGGCCCTTCTTTTCGTCCCTGGGGATCTGCGCCAGCAGGTCGTTGGCCTTGCCGGTATCACTCATAGCCTGTTCCTCGACTGTTCAGGCCCAGCAATTCCTGGGCGTACTGCTCCAGCGGCGGACGCAGCAGGTCTTCCGGGGTGGCATCGTAGAACGTCAGGAAACCGCCGCGGCTGCGGATGGTCGCGCTGTCCACCAGGAAACGGGTGCTGGTCTCGATCAGCATGACCTGGATGACACTGCGATCGCGCCCGACCCGGCCGAGTTCCTCTTCGTCTTCCCACTCCTCCCAGTTGCCGATCCTGTTGTCGCCCCGGGCGAAACGGCAGTACAGCAGGTAGTGGGCGCCGGCGGCACGCGCCTCGCGCATCGCGTCGTCCAGGCCGAGCGGCGCCTTGGCGCGGCGCACCAGCGGGAAATACTCGACGAAACCTTCGAAGGCCTGCTCGGCCACCACGTTCGGCCGCGCGTACCGGTAGCCCGGCGGCACGAACGGGCCCTGGCCGATGTAGATGAAGGAGTCGGCCTGGATCCGCCGGTTGTTGCTGCGCTGGCTGGCGCTGTGATCGAGCACCCCGGCGTCGCGCAGGTAGTAGTCGGCGCCGTCGGCCAGGTCGCTGGGCTTCATGCAGGCGGACAGGCTGCCCAAGAGGAGCATCGCCAGGGCGATACGGAACAGGTGCAACATCGGTCATCTCCCCTGCCGGCGTCGGAAAACCGGCGAATGACGAGCCGATGCAGCTTCCGCGCCATCACAGACCACGCTGCCACTCCTGGCGCAGGGCAGCGTGCTGCGGCTGCTCGATGGCCTGGCGGACCTCGGCCAGCAGGCGCGCCTTGTCGGCACCCAGTTCGCCCTTGAGCACCAGATAGTTGGAAGCGTGGTCGCTGCGAAATACCGTGTCTTCGAGCTCCAACCCTTGCAACAGGCGTTCGACCTCGACGAACAGGGCACGCCGATCCAGCGCCTCGAAATCGGCGAAGCCAGCACGGAAACGCTGCTCGCCGGTAGGGAAACTCACCACCAGGGTCGACAGATACTCCGGCTGGGCGGCGTTCATCAGGCGCGCGGAGTTGTCCGCGTGCTGCGCGCTCAGGGTCATTCCGCCCAGACCGTTGAGGATCATCACCGAACGACTGATCCCCGCCTCGCCAAGCTTTTCCAGCGCATCCAGGGTAGAGGAATAGGTCTCGCCCTTGTTCACCCGCGCCAGCACTTCGTCGTCGCCGGACTCGGCGCCGACATAGGCCATTCGTAGCCCGGCGTCGGCCAGTTCGCGCAACTCGTCGACCGACTTCCTGCGCAGGTTGCGCGGCAGGCAGTAGCTGGATACCCGCTCCACCTCCGGCAAGTGCTCGCGAATCGCCTGCAGCACCGCGAGCAGCCGGCGGGTCGGCAATACCAGGGCGTCGCCATCGGCGAGAAACACCCGCTTGACGATCAGGCGCTCGCCGCAGCGGCGGATCTCCTCCAGTACCTCGTTCTCGTCGCGGGCGCGAAATTTCTTTTGCGGCTGGGTATACATCTCGCAAAAGCCGCATTTGTTCCAGGAACAGCCATTGGTCACCGGGAGGATCAGCGAATGCGCCTCGCTCGGGGGCCGGAACACCGGTTCGATGTAGTGGATAGGGAATTCACGGACACTCATCGGAGAACTCCTGAACGAACGTGGAGCCGCCACCGGGACGGTGCCACCGGCGGATTCGCCGGAAATGGACAGCCGACGTCCCGCCGGCGGATCGATGGGCGACGAGTATATCCCTGCCGGCAAAGAGTGCGCGGGGCGCAGTGACTGCGTCCCGGCACCACAGGCATCAGGAGCTGGGAGCGTCGCCTTCGCGCTTGCGCTTGTTGCCCATGCGCACGCCGATATCCATCAGGAAGTGGAAGAAACCTTCCTGGTCTTCCAGCACCTCGCGCCAGAACGGCGAGTGGTACAGCGCCACGGCGCCATGCACCAACGCCCAGGCAGCGCAATAATGGAAGTACGGCGGAACGTTCTCCAGCTTGCCGTCGGCGATACGCTCCTTGATCAGCTGGGTCAGGCGTTCGAAGTTGGAGGCGCGGATCTTGTGCAGTTCCTCGACCATCTCCGGCACCTGGCTGGTCTTCACCACCTTCTCTTCCAGGCGGTCGAACAGGCGGTAGCGCTGCGGATCGCGCATGCGGAACTCGAAGTAGGCGCGCGACAGGGCTTCCTTGTCGCGGGCTACGTCTTCGGAATGGAACAGGGCGGCGAGATCGCGCTCGTAGTCCAGCATCAGGCGCAGGTAGATCTCCGCCTTGGACTTGAAGTGCTTGTAGATCGTGCCTTTGCCGATGCCGACGGCATCCGCGATCATCTCGACCGTTACGCTGTCTTCCCCCTGTTCGAGGAACAGCTTGAGGGCGGTATCGAGAATCTCCTGTTCACGGCGACGAAATTCACGAACTTTGCGAGGCTCTTTCTGCATAAAAAGACTGTCAGGTCAAAATGAGTCAAAAATCGAAGCCGCGTATTATGCCTATTCAGCACGAAAATGCACGGAACATCCGACGATGAATTGTTACCAGGACGAATTCGACCAGACCAACGGTCTGCGCTACCTCAACCACGCAGCGGTCGCACCCTGGCCTAGACGCGCCGCCGACGCGGTGAGCGCCTTCGCCCGGGAGAACGTCGCCCACGGCGCCAGCGACTATCCGGAATGGCTGAAGATAGAACATCGCCTGCGCGAGCGCCTTGCCCGACTGCTCAATGCGCGCGCCGGCAGCGACCTCGCACTGGTCAAGAACACCTCCGAGGCGCTTTCCTTCGTAGCCTTCGGCCTGGATTGGCGAGAGGGAGACCAGGTCGTCATCGGCAACGAGGAGTTCCCGTCCAATAGAGTGGTCTGGGAAGCCTTGCGCCCGCGCGGCGTCGAAGTGGTCGAGGTCGGTCTCGCCGGCGACGATCCCGAGGGCGCCCTCCTCGCCGCCTGCGGCCCGCGCACCCGCCTGCTGTCGATCAGCGCGGTGCAGTACGCCAGCGGCCTGTGCCTTGACCTGGAGCGCATCGGCGCGGAATGTCGCCGCCGCGGCGTGCTGTTCTGCATCGACGCGATCCAGCAGCTCGGCGCCCTGCCCTTCGACGTACAGGCCTACGATTGTGCCTTCGCCATGGCCGATGGGCACAAGTGGATGCTCGGCCCCGAAGGGCTGGGCGTCTTCTATTGCCATCCCGAGCAGCGCGAGCGCCTGGCGCTGCACGAATATGGCTGGCACATGCTGGAACATGCCCTCGATTACGAGCGTCGCGACTGGCGGCCGGCGCGCAGCGCCCGGCGCTTCGAATGCGGCAGCCCGAACATGCTCGGCGCGATGGCCCTGGAGGCCAGCCTTGGGCTGTTGGAGGAGGTCGGCATGGAGCGGGTCGGCAGAGACATCGCCGAGCGCGTCCAGTGGCTACAGGACGGTCTGTCGGGAATTCCCGGGGTACGCCTGCACAGCCCGCGGAACCCGAGCCGACGCGCGGGCATTCTGACCTTCAGCCTGGACGGCCGGGACAGCCGGACACTCTTCGAAACGCTTCGCCAGGAGCGGGTCATTTGCGCCCAGCGTGGCGGAGGTATCCGTTTTTCCCCGCACTTCTACACGAGTTCGACGGTGATCGACGACACCCTGGCGATCTTGCGCCAGGTCGCAGGCACCTAGGTACTCAAGGACGGCAAGGGTATTCCAAATCTGTTTAAAAAACCGCCAGCCCTGTCTGGACGCCCCACGAACATGACCAATACTGAAAGGTACTGGCGCGCGGTATCTCCCCCCAAGTACCCAGCCAGTGAAGGTACCGAGGAATGCGTACCTTTGTTCCACTCCTAATGGTCTTGACCCGGATTCATCCCCCAGAACCCGGGTTTTTTTTATCCGTTCGCCGGCCTAGCGGGCCAACGGAAACAGCCGATGGAAATTGGCGGTAGTCTGCTCCGCCAGGGTTTCCAGGCTGACGCCACGCAACGTCGCGAGGAATTCGGCGACATCGCGCACGTATTCCGGCAGGTTCGGCTTGCCGCGATGGGGAATCGGCGCCAGGTAGGGCGAGTCGGTCTCCACCAGCAGCCGGTCGGCCGGTACCTGGCGAGCCACCTCGCGCAGGGCATCGGCATTGCGGAAGGTGACGATGCCGGACAGGGAAATGTAGAAGCCCAGGTCCAGCGCCGATCGCGCCATTTCCCAGTCCTCGGTGAAGCAATGCAGCACGCCGGCCTGCGGCAACGCCGCCTCGCGCAGCAGCGCCAGCGTGTCGGCGCGCGCCTCGCGGGTGTGCACGATCACTGGCTTGGCGGTGATCCGCGCGGCTTCCAGGTGCAGGCGAAACGCCTCCTGCTGCAACTCGGCGGCTTCCGGTTCGTAGTGGTAGTCGAGGCCGGTCTCGCCGATCGCCACCACCCGCGGATGCGCCAGTTCACCCAGCAGCCAGTCCAGCGCTGGCGCGCTTCCAGGCTCCAGGTCCAGCGGGTGCACGCCGACCGAACAGTGCACGTCGGCATAGCGCTCGGCCAGGGCCTTCACCGCCTGGGCATTGTCGGCGCTGACGCCGATGCAGAGGAATTGAACGACGCCACGCGCTCGCGCGGCATCCAGCGCCGCATCGAGCGAGCCGCCATGGGCGGCCAGGTCGAGGCGATCGAGGTGGCAGTGGGAATCGACCAGCATGATCCTGTCTAGCGTTACATCGTGTGGGTCGGCCGGTCCGACTTCAGCGCCCCGGCCAGGTAGGTTTCGATCTTGTTGCGGGCGGTGTTGTCACCGTCGTTGAACTGCACGCCGATGCCCGCCGCACGGTTGCCCTGGGCGCCCTTCGGGGTGATCCAGACGACCTTGCCGGCCACCGGGATCTTCTCCGGCTCTTCCATCAGGTTGAGCAGCATGAAGACTTCGTCGCCGAGCTTGTAGTTCTTGTTGGTGGGAATGAACAGCCCGCCGTTCCTGATGAACGGCATGTAGGCGGCGTACAACACGGACTTGTCCTTGATGGTCAAGGACAGGATGCCGTTACGCGGCCCCAGATTGGGTGGCAAACTCATGCAGGTTCCTGCCAGTCGAATATCAGCGGGATTCTAGCCCGGCCCGGGCAGGCTTGCCCACTGCACCAGCAGGGCTTCGAGAAGCAGGACACGGTTGAGGTTGGCCTTGTTCAACACTTTCTGCCGCTGTTGCAGCAGCCAGTCCTGCATGGCCAGCACCTTGGCCTGCCCGGATTTGTCGCCCAGGTACTGGATCACCTTGCGCATGTCGGCCAGCCCCAGCCCCTCCTCGTCGTGGGTCAACTGGTAGCGCAGGATGCCCAGCGTCCAGTCGCAGAACCAGTCGAACAGCAATGGCAACGGCACGCTGTTCCAGCTTTCGGCCAGTGGGCTGGCGGCGATCTGCTGCTTGAGCAGCTTCTTCACCCCCTCGACCACCTGCGCGCGCTGCTCGCGCACGCCCTGGCCGTGCAGGCGCTGGGCGGTGAGCGGCGAGCCGCCGGAAAGCGCCAACAGTTCCTCCAGGGCCTCGGCCGGCTCGTCGGGCAGGGCCCGCGCCAGCCATTCCAGACTCGCCGCCGCGCCCGGCAAAGGGCAGGCCTGCTGCACGCAGCGGCTCTTGATGGTCGGCAACAGGCGGCTGGGCTGGTGGCTGATCAGCAGCAGCACGGTATCGCCCGACGGCTCTTCGAGGCTTTTCAACAGGGCGTTGGCGGCGTTCACGTTCATCGCCTCGGCGGGCTCGAGCAACACGACCTTGCGTCCGCCCAGTTGCGCGGTCTGCACCACGAAGCCAACCAGGTCGCGGACCTGGTCGACCCGGATCGGTTTCTCCGCTTCCTCCGGCTCCAGCACGAAGTAGTCCGGATGGGTACCGGCGGCGAGCAACTGGCAGGCCTTGCACTCGCCGCATGCGCCAGCGGCGGCGGGCCGCTGGCAGAGCAGTTGGGCGGCCCAATGCTCGGCCAGGGCACGCTTGCCGATCCCGGCGGGACCGTAGAGCAGATAGGCGTGGGCGTGCTGGGCGCGGCCGCCCAGTTGGCTCCAGAGCGCCTGCTGCCAGGGATAGATATCAGCCATTCAGACGCTCCAGCAGATTCGGCAGCAGCCGATCCAGGCCAGCCTGCACCTCGGCCAGCGGCAACCCGGCATCGAGCACCTGGTAACGCTCCGGGGCCTGCGCGGCGCGCTGCAGGTAGGTCTGACGCACGGCCTCGAAGAAGCGTCGGTCCTCCTGCTCGAAACGGTCGAGCCGGCCACGCGCCGCCGCCCGCGCCAGGCCGATTTCCACCGGCAGGTCGAAGACCAGCGTGAGGTCGGGCCGCAGGTCGCCCTGGACGAAGCTTTCCAGCGCGGCGATGCGCGCCTCCGGCAAACCGCGCCCGCCGCCCTGGTAGGCATAGGTGGCATCGGTGAAGCGATCGCAGAGCACCACGGCCCCGCGCGCCAGCGCCGGGCGGATGACCCCGGCGATATGCTGGGCCCGCGCGGCGAACATCAGCAACAGCTCGGTATCGGCGGCCATCGGCTCGTCGCTGGGCGCCAGCAGCAGTTCACGGATGCGCTCGGCGAGAGGCGTGCCGCCAGGCTCGCGGGTCAACTGCACCTCGATGCCGCGCTCGCGCAGACGCTCGGCCAGGTAGTCGCGGTTGGTGCTCTTGCCGGCCCCTTCCGGGCCCTCCAGGGTGACGAACAGGCCGGTCACACGGCACTCCTTATCTTGGCTGCGCCGCTCATTGTGGCGGCGTGGTAATGGGCGCGGGGCTGGAGCGATAGTCCGAGCGACGCTTCAACTGGTACTCGCGGACCGCCTTGTTGTGTTCGTCCAGGCTGCTGGAGAACACATGGCTGCCATCGCCGCGCGCCACGAAATACAGGGTCTCGCCCTCGGCCGGATGCAGCGCGGCGCGAATCGCCTCGCGCCCGGCCAGGGCGATCGGGGTCGGCGGCATGCCCGGCACCACATAGGTATTGTAAGGGGTCGGTTCGCGCAGGTCGGCGCGGGTGATCTTGCCGTTGTAGCGCTCGCCCATGCCATAGATCACCGTCGGATCGGTCTGCAACAGCATGCCGCGCTGCAGGCGGCGGACGAAGACGCCGGCGATCTGCGAACGCTCTTCCGGCACGCCGGTTTCCTTTTCCACCAGCGAGGCCATGATCAGCGCCTGGTAGGCGTCGCGATAAGGCAGGTCCTGGCTGCGGCCATCCCATTCCTTGGCGAGGATGCTCTGCATGCGCTGGTAGGCCTTGCGCAGTATGTCGATGTCGCGCATGCCACGGGTGTAGCGGTAGGTATCGGGGAAGAAGCGCCCTTCGGCCACTTCGTCGGGCTTGCCGAGGCGTTGCATGATCTCGCCGTCGCTCAGGCCGGCCAGGGTCTGCTCCAGCTTGCCCTGCCTGGCGAGCGCTTCGCGCACCTGGCGGAAACTCCAGCCCTCGACCAGGGTCAGGCTGTACTGCACCACCTCGCCTTCACGCCAGAGTTCCAGCAGGTCGGCGCCCTTCATCCCCGGCAAGAGGCGGTATTCGCCGCTGTGCAGGGCCTGGCCCGGCAGGTTGAAACGCCAGTAGAGGCGCAGCCAGAACGCGCCATGGAGCACCTCTTCCTGCTCCAGACGCGCGAGCATGCCGCCCGGCGTGGAGCCCGAGGAAACGTCCAGCAGGCGCTCCTCGGTCAATTGCAGGGGCTGCTCCAGCGCCCGCTGCTGCTGCCATGCAGCCAGGCCGACGCAGAGGCCAACGAACAACAGGCCACTCTCCAGCAGCACCAGCAGTTTGCGCATCAAAGTCAGAAATCCAGGTCGTCGCGAAGTTGGTCTTGCAGTTTACGGGTCAGCTCGCCGACCGGCCAGACGTGCTCGTCCAATGCCCGGACCGGCCAGATGCCGAACTGGCTGTTGCACAGAAAGACCTCGTCGGCCGTCGCCAGTTCAGCCATGGAAACATCCCGTATCGCCAGCGGGACGCCGATTCCTTCGGCGCGTTCGAGCAATTCCGCGCGCATCACTCCCGCGACGCCGCAGCGCCGCAGGTCAGGCGCCACGAGGGTGCCGTCGAGAACCAGCAGCAGGTTGCTGAACACGCCCTCCACTACCCGCTCGTGCACGTCCAGCATGAGCCCTTCGGCATGCCCGGCGTCGCTCCACTCGGCACGGGCGAGGACCTGCTCCAGGCGATTGAGGTGCTTGAGGCCGGCCAGCAGGGGCTGCTCGGCCAGGCGCGTATGGCAGGCGAACAGGCGCACGCCTTGCTGCCAGTGGCGCTCGGGATAGGCCGGACGCGGCGATCCGGAGAGGATTCGCCGCGGCGAGGCCTCGGCAGGCGGCGCGTAGCCACGCAAACCCTCGCCGCGGGTGACGATCAGCTTGGCGACACCGTCGCCCAGCGCCGCGCAGAACGCCAGCAACTCCTGGCGCAACGCCGCGGCGTCGAGAGGGATCGCCAGGCGCCGACACCCCTCTTCCAGGCGCGCCAGGTGGCGTTCCAGGAGACGCGGCGTGCCGGCGCGCACCGCCAGGGTCTCGAACAGCCCGTCGCCATAGGCCAGTCCGCGATCGCGCACGGACAGCTCGGCGGCGGGCCGGCCGTCGACCCAGTCCAGCATCAGTCGGCGAACCTGCGGAACACCAGGGTGCCGTTGGTCCCGCCGAAACCGAACGAGTTCGACAGGGCCACGTCGATCTTGCGCGGCTTGGCTTCGTGGGCCACCAGGTCGAGGTCGCAACCTTCGTCCGGGTTATCCAGGTTGATGGTCGGCGGGGCGACCTGATCGCGCAGGGCCAGCACGCTGAAGATCGCCTCCACCGCACCGGCGGCCCCCAACAGGTGGCCGGTCATCGACTTGGTCGAGCTCATCGACAGCGCATGGGCATGCTCGCCGAACACGCTCTTCACCGCGGCGATCTCGGCGATGTCGCCGGCCGGGGTGGAGGTGCCATGGGCGTTGATGTAATCGACCTGGCGAGGTTCCAGGCCGGCATCGCGCAGAGCGTTCTTCATGCAGCGGGCGGCACCGGCACCGTCTTCCGGCGGCGCGGTCATGTGGAAGGCGTCGCCGCTCATGCCGAAGCCAACCAGCTCGGCATAGATCCGCGCGCCGCGGGCACGGGCGTGCTCCAGTTCTTCGAGCACCAGGGCGCCGGAACCGTCGGACAGGACGAAGCCGTCGCGATCCCGGTCCCACGGACGGCTGGCACGGGTCGGCTCGTCGTTGCGAGTGGAGAGCGCGCGAGCCGCGCCGAAACCGCCCAGGCCGAGACCGCAGGCAGCCATTTCGGAACCGCCGGCGACCATCACGTCGGCTTCGCCATAGGCGATGTTGCGAGCAGCCATGCCGATGCTGTGGGTACCGGTGGTGCAGGCGGTGGTGAGGGCGTAGTTGGGCCCCTGCAGACCCAGGTGGATCGACAGGAAGCCGGAAACCATGTTGATGATCGAACCGGGCACGAAGAACGGCGAGATGCGCCGCGGCCCCTGCTCGAACAGGGATCGGCAGTTGTTCTCGATATTGGTCAGGCCGCCGATACCGGAACCCATGGATACGCCGATACGCTCACGATTGGCGTCGGTGACCTCCAGGCCGGAATCGCGAACGGCCTGGAAGCTGGCAGCGAGACCGTACTGGATGAACAGGTCGAGCTTGCGGGCTTCCTTGGCGGACAGGTATTCCTCGACATTGAAACCCTTGACCGAACCACCGAAGCGGGTGGAATAGGCGGACAGGTCCATATGCTCGATCGGGGCGATACCGCTGCGACCGGCGAGGATACCTTCCCAACTGCTCGGGACATCCAGGCCCAGCGGCGACAGCATGCCCATGCCAGTAATGACGACGCGTCTACGCGACACTACGACTTCCTCTTTCTCATTTCACGGGGTTGCGCCGAAAGACTACCAGAGTAGGTAAGGCGCTAAAGAAAAGCCGCACGCCCTTACAGGCTGTGCGGCTTTTCCACGTCGGAAAATCCGACGACTACTTATTGCTGGTGAGCAACGATGTAGTCGATGGCTTCCTGAACGGTGGTGATCTTTTCAGCTTTCTCGTCAGGGATTTCGGTCTCGAATTCCTCTTCCAGAGCCATCACCAGCTCGACGGTGTCAAGGGAGTCGGCGCCCAGGTCTTCGACGAAGGAAGCGCTGTTGGTGACTTCTTCTTCCTTCACGCCGAGTTGTTCAGCGACGATCTTCTTAACGCGTTCTTCGATGGTGCTCATACCTTGTTTTCACTCCTATGGAAAATCCGAGCAGCTGGGCTGCGGGTAAGTGTATAGAAAGGGTTTTCTGCTTTTCAAGCTGAACGCCTCACCTTCCCACGGCCACTTCGATAATTCTATCTAATAACCCGGCTGCAATTCCGCAACGAATTCTAGACAGCGCTTATGACAGACCCGAGAAAGGTAACGTCACATTCAGCTCATGTACATCCCACCATTGACCGGCACGGTGGCCCCGGTCACATAGGCTGCGCCGTCCGAAGCGAGGAAGCCGACCACCTTGGCGATCTCTTCCGCCTGCCCCAGGCGACCCAGCGGAATCTGGCCCAGCAGCGCTTCGCGCTGGGCTTCCGGCAGCTCGCGGGTCATGTCGGTGTCGATGAAGCCCGGTGCCACCGCATTCACGGTAATGGCACGCGAACCGACTTCCCGGGCCAGCGCACGGGTGAAGCCCTCCAGGCCGGCCTTCGCCGCGGCATAGTTGGTTTGCCCGGCATTGCCCATGGCGCCGACCACGGAACCGATGTTGATGATGCGCCCCCAGCGGGCCTTGGTCATACCGCGCAGAACGGCTTTCGACAGACGGTAGAGACTGTTCAGGTTGGTGTTGACCACATCGAACCACTCGTCGTCTTTCATGCGCACCAGCAGATTATCGCGGGTGATGCCGGCGTTATTGACCACGATCAGCGGTTGGCCGAGATGCTGCTGGATGTGCTCCAGGGTCGCGGCTACGGATTCGTCGCTGGAAACGTCCAGGACCAGGCCCGCACCCTCGACGCCATTGGCCTTGAGGGTTTCGGCGATCTTCTCGGCGCCGGACGCGCTGGTCGCGGTGCCGATGACCACGGCACCCAGGCGCCCCAGTTCCAGCGCAATCGCCTGGCCGATGCCACGGCTGGCGCCGGTTACCAATGCGACCTTACCTTGCAGACTCATGGGATTCTCTCCTTTCTCTCTCTCAGGCCAGGGCGGCGCGCGTGGCGGCGAACGCCTCGACGCCATCCAGACCATGGGTATTGATGCCCTTCGCACAGCGCCTGTTGAGGCCTGCCAGGACCTTGCCCGGCCCGCACTCGACCAGCTCGGTGACACCCTTTTCCGCCAGCAGCTGGACGCTCTCCACCCAGCGAACCGGGCTGTACAGCTGCGCCAGCAGGTCGCGGCGCAGCGTATCGAGATCAGCCGGCACGGCGGCGCTGACGTTCTGCACCAGCGCAATCTTCGGCGCCTGCCACTGCAGGCTTTCGACCGAGGCGGCGAACTGCTCGGCGGCCGGACGCATCAGTTCGCAATGCGACGGCACGCTGACCGGCAGCGCCACCGCGCGCTTGGCGCCGCGTGCCTTGCATGCCTCGATGGCACGCTCAACGGCAGCCGCGGCACCGGCGATCACTACCTGCCCCGGCGCGTTGAAGTTGACCGCGCTGACCACCTCGCCCTGGGCCGCCTCGGCACAGGCCGCCAATACATCGGCGTCTTCCAGGCCAAGGATCGCGGCCATGCCGCCCTGCCCCGCCGGAACCGCCTGCTGCATCAGTTGGCCCCTACGCTCGACCAGCTTGACCGCATCGGCGAACGCCAGGCTTTCCGCCGCGACCAATGCGGAATATTCGCCCAGGCTGTGCCCGGCGACGAACGCCGGGCGCGCCCCGCCCTCGGCCAGCCAGAGGCGCCAGAGCGCGATCGAAACCGTGAGGATGGCCGGCTGGGTCTTGTCGGTCTGGTTCAGGCGCTCTTCAGGTCCATTCTGGACCAGCGCCCAAAGGTCGTAACCGAGCGCCTCGGAGGCCTCGGCGAAGGTATCGCGCACCAGCGCCTGCTGGGCGCCCAACTCGGCCAGCATGCCGAGGGATTGCGAACCCTGGCCGGGGAAGACGAATGCGAGGGATGCAGACATTGAATAGGTCCCTTGTGGTCTTTTGCTCGTCGGAGATAACGCGCCAGCCGCGACTGGCGCAGGAAACTGAGTGTTGGATGGCTGCCTGGACCGCCCGGTCACACATTAGAGCAGCAGATGCTCCAGACGGCCATGCAATCGTTGCGGCAGGTTTTCCCGGACTTCCAGTGCCGCGCGACGCAAGGCGCTCTGGAAACCCTCCTCGGCGGCAGACCCATGGCTTTTCACCACTATCCCCTGCAATCCGAGGAAACTGGCGCCGTTATAACGTGCCGGAGCGATGTCGCCGCGCAGCCGGCGCAGCAGCGGCAACGCCAGCGCACCGACCAGCTTCGCCGCCAGTCCATCGCGGAAGCGCTGTTCGATCCGCGCCGACACCATGGCCGCCAGGCCTTCGCTGGCCTTCAGCAGGATGTTGCCGACGAAACCGTCGCAGACCACCACGTCGGCCTCGCCGCGATACAGGCCATCGCCTTCTATATATCCGCTGAAATTCAACCCCTGGGCCTTCTGCAACAGGCTCGCCGCCAGCTTGACCTGCTGGTTGCCCTTGATCTCCTCGACTCCCACGTTGAGCAGGGCGACCCGGGGCGAGACGCAGCCCAACGCCTCTGCCGCCACCGCGCCCATCACCGCGAACTGGTAGAGATGCTCGGCACTGCAATCCACGTTGGCGCCGAGGTCGAGCAGATGACAATGCCCCTTCTCGGTCGGAACCGCCGTCACCATCGCAGGGCGGTCGATACCGGGCAGGGTCTTCAGCAGGTGCCGGGACAGCGCCATCAACGCCCCGGTATTGCCGGCACTGACGCACGCGTGCGCCCGGCCGTCGCGGACCAGCTCCAGCGCCACGCGCATGGAAGCGTCCGGCTTGCCACGCAAGGCCTGGGAGGGACGTTCGTCAGAACCTATCACTTCGCTGGCCGCATGCACGCGCAGGCGCTGCCGGTCGAGCGACGGATAGCGGGAAAGGAGTTCTTCGAGGAGGGCAGGCTGACCGACGAGGATCAGTTGCGAAGAGGAATTCTCGGCCAGGAAGGCAATAGAGGCCGGAACAACGCAGTGGGGACCGAAGTCCCCACCCATTGCATCAATCGCGATGATTGGTGCGGACAAGGATTACTCGTCGGAACCCTTGTCTACTACCTTACGGCCGCGATAGAAGCCGTCCGGGGATACGTGGTGGCGCAGGTGGACTTCACCGGTGCTCTTTTCCACGGACAGAGCATTGGACTCGAGCGCATCGTGGGAACGACGCATGTCACGAGCGGAACGAGACTTTTTGTTCTGCTGAACAGCCATGATTGATTAACTCCTAAACGTTTGGGTCACGCTTCAACTGTGCCAGTACGCTGAACGGATTAGGACGCTTGTCCTCGACTTCGCTCGACTCCGGCTCGTCTTCGACGACGAATCCAGCCGGGTGCTGACATACTTCGGGGTCATGGGCCGGAACGATGGGTAAGGCGAGCAACAGCTCGTCCTCGACCAGCGCCAGCAGGTCCAGGGGTTCCTCCCCCACTTCCAGCGCATCGTACCCCTTCGGCAGACCGTCGGCGGACTGACCTTCCCGAAGAATGGCGTAGGTATATTCGCCATGCACGGGAATGGCCGCCGCATCCAGGCAGCGTTGGCATACCATGCTCACCTCGGTATCGAGCTGCATATGCATGACCGCCAGCTTCTGGTGGTCGCGCTCGAAGGAAACCTTCACGCGCACCTCACCGGCATCGCTGGTCAGTTGCTCGCATACACGCGGCATATCGGCGAGCGCGTACACACCCTCGAGGGTGGCGCCGCGGTCGACCAACTTGCGCGGATCGATATGAGGTGGAATCGGCCCATTCAACATAAGCGCGCCATTATAGGGACGCCCCCGCGCCTGTCAAAGGAAATTAGCCATAAACCGCTGTAAGGACGAGTCTTTTCGTTAAAATCGGCCGCTCGCCATGGAGAACCTCATGCCCGACCTGATCCTCGCCTCCAGCTCCCCCTACCGACGCGAACTCCTGACCCGCCTGCGCCTTCCCTTCGAAAGCGCCAGCCCCGATATCGACGAAAGCCATCGCCCCGGGGAAAATGCCGAGGAACTGGTGCGCCGCCTTTCCGCCAGCAAGGCCGAAGCGCTGGCCGGACGCTATCCGCAACACCTGGTGATCGGCTCCGACCAGGTCGCCGTGCTCGACGGCGACATCCTCGGCAAGCCGCATACCCCCGAACGCGCCATCCAGCAGCTACGGAACGCCAGCGGCAAGAGCGTAACCTTCCTCACCGGACTGGCCCTTCTCAACAGCGCCAGCCGGCGCATCCAGGTGGCGTGCGTGCCGTTCACCGTGCACTTCCGCCACCTCGACGAGAGCCGCATCCGCCGCTACGTCGAAGCGGAACGCCCGCTGGACTGCGCCGGCAGCTTCAAGGCAGAAGGCCTGGGCGTCAGCCTGTTCCGCGCCACCGAAGGAGAGGACGCCACCAGCCTGGTGGGACTACCCCTGATCCGCCTGGTCGACATGCTCCTCGAGGAAGGCGTCGAAATCCCCTGAGCCGGCATTCCCATATGAAAGAAGCCCGGCTTCGGCCGGGCTTCTTTATATAAGGAAGGGAAACGCTCTGCTCTCAGCGCAATACCGGGCCCTGCCAACCCATCCACAGCGCGAGGCGCTCCGCCACACTGGCACCGAACTTCTTGGCGAAGCGATCGAACGGCGACTCCTGCACGGTGTAGTCCTCGATCTTCTTCTCCTTCACCACTTCGCGCGCCACATAGCTGGCATTGCCCAGGCCGTCGATCAAACCCAACTGCAATGCCTGCTCGCCGGACCAGACCAGACCCGAGAACAGCTCCGGGTGCCCCTCGACCTTGAGCCGGTCGCCGCGCCCTTTTTTCACGCTGTCGATGAACTGCTTGTGGGTAGTATCCAGCACCTGCTGCCAGAACTGAGTCTCCTCGGGCTTTTGCGGCTGGAAAGGATCGAGGAACGACTTGTGCTCGCCGGAGGTATAGACGCGCCGCTCGACACCGAGCTTCTCCATGGTGCCGACGAAACCGAAGCTGGCCGCCGTCACGCCGATGGAGCCGACCAGGCTGGCCTTGTCGGCGTAGATCTGGTCGGCGGCGCTGGCGATGTAGTAGGCGCCGGAGGCACCCAGGTCGCTGATCACCGCATAGACCTTGACGTTCGGGTGCTCGCCGCGCAGGCGACGAATCTCGTCATAGATATAGCCCGACTGCACCGGACTGCCGCCCGGACTGTTGATCCGCAGGACGATCCCCTTGGTACCCTCGTCCTTGAACGCCGCGCGCAGGGCCGTGACGATATTGTCGGCACTGGCCGGCTCATCGTCGGCGATCATGCCCTTCACCTCGATCAATGCCGTGTGGCTACCGCTGCGCGAGGCCGACTTCTCCAGGCTGCCGAACGGACTGAAGGCCAGCAGCACGACAAAGAGATAGATGAAGGTCAGCGACTTGAAAAATATCCCCCAGCGCCGCGCCCGCCGCTGCTCCTGGACCCCGGCGAGGACCGCCTTTTCCAGCAGCTTCCAGCTCTTGTCGTCATTCGCCTTCGGCGTTTCCGACTTCCACTCGTCAGACATGCTCAACCACTCCTGAAACCGCCTCACGTCGAGCACCGCCCAACCAGGCGCGCAACTCGGTGAAATGCTCAACTTCCAGCCGCGGCGCATAAGGCCGCAACTGCTCCAGCGATTGGGCGCCATAGGCCACCGCAACCGAATCCATCCCCGCCCGTCGCGCCATTTCCAGGTCGAACGGCGAATCACCGATCATCAGCGCCCGCCCCGGCTCGACCCGGCAGTGCGCCAGGATCTCGTGGAGCATCAACGGGTCCGGCTTGCTGGCCGTTTCGTCGGCGCAGCGGGTGATATCGAAGAAATCGCTCCAGCCATGCCCCGCCAGCACCCGGTCCAGGCCGCGCCGACTCTTGCCGGTGGCGACCGCCAGGCGGAACCCGGCCTCGCGAAAATGCATCATGGCTTCGGCCACGCCGGGGAACAACCGCGACGGCTGCGCCTCCTGCGCCAGGTAATGCTCGCTGTAGGCGCGCCGGAAACGCTCGACCAGGGCAGGATCGCCAACCTCCGGATAGAGCGAAGCGATCGCCTCGGGCAAGCCGAGGCCGATGATGCCCTTGATCCGGGTATCGTCCCGCTCCGGCAGAGCGGTTTCCCGCGCCGCCGCCTTCATCGAATCGACGATGCGCGCGATCGAGTCGACCAGGGTGCCGTCCCAATCGAATACCAGCAACGCGTAGTCAGTCATTCAAACGCTCCAGCGAACGCTGCCACATCTCGTCCACCGACGCCTCCAGCTCCAGCACCTGCCCGTCGGGCAGCGGCACGCGCAACTGCGCGGCATGCAGGAACAGGCGCTTGCCGCCCAGCTCGCGGATCTCGCGGGAGAAATCCTCGTCGCCATACTTCGGGTCACCGGCGATGGCATGCCCGGCATGCTTGGCATGCACGCGGATCTGGTGGGTCCGCCCGGTGATCGGGCGCGCTTCCACCAGGGTGGCGAAATCGCCGAAGCGACGCAGCACCCGGAACTCGGTCAGCGCGTCCTTGCCCTCGACGTTCACCTCCACCATCCGCTCGCCCGAACGCAGGTTGTTCTTCAGCAGCGGCGCGCGCACGTTCTTCTTGCCAGCCGGCCAGTGGCCACGGACCAGGGCGTGATAGCGCTTGTCGACGATCTTCTCGCCCCGCAGGGCCTCATGCAGGTGACGCAACATGCTGCGCTTCTTGGCGATCATCAGCAGACCGGAGGTATCGCGATCGAGACGATGCACCAATTCGATATCCTTGGCATCGGGGCGCAACTGGCGAAACACCTCGATGACCCCGGCGCTCACGCCACTGCCGCCATGCACGGCGATCCCGGCGGGCTTGTTGAGCACGATCAGCGCCTTGTCCTCGTAGACGATCGCCGCCTCCATCCGCTCCAGCAGCCCCTGCGCCAGGGGCGCAGGCTCATCGCGCTCGGCCAGGCGCAGCGGTGGCACGCGCACCTGGTCTCCGGCCTGGAGCCGATAGTCGGGCTTGATCCGCCCCTTGTTCACGCGCACTTCGCCCTTACGCAGGATGCGATAGATCAGGGTCTTGGGCGCACCCTTGAGACGGGCGATAAGGAAATTGTCGATACGTTGACCAGCCAGTTCCGGCGGCACATCGAGCAGCTGGACACCGGTGGTCGGAGAGGCGGGAGTAGTCATCCGTACATCATAACAATTTTTCATTCAATTGAAGCACTTAATCATTGCTGCTATAGTCGGGAAGCCGCCATAAGCGGCCTGGCCTGCGGATGATTGCCAACCTGCATTTCCCCCTCGCCTGCAAACACTTTGAACGGACGTCAGGCCGTCCTACAGAGGCGTTTCAGCGGAAATACGAAAATTTCCAACCCGCTAACGACTCGAAACCAAAGCCTTGAAACATGAGCCGCGACCACTTCGGTGAGCGCGAGATGCCAACCCGCTCCGGATACTGCGAGCGGCGCCCGATTCTTAAGGAACATGTGTAGGGTGGAGATGTACGGCTGTTGGACTGCGTAGCTTCTAGCTTGATCCAGACGCATTTTTCGTCCGCCTCCGACAGCCGATTCCTCCTCCTGACTCAAGTGCTTCTGAAACACAGGAAGCAGGAGACGTAGTCGCGGACCGGCACCCAGTGCCGAGCGCCGCTGGACACGGGAATGGCCCGCCATTCCTGAATACGCGCCCGAGCACCGACCGTGAGAGTCGTGTGTGCCGATCGCCGTTTCCGGTAGCCCCGGAAACCATTGGTACTACATGAAAAGAATGCTGATCAACGCGACTCAACCCGAGGAGTTGCGTGTTGCACTGGTCGACGGCCAACGCCTGTTCGACCTCGACATCGAGTCGGGCGCCCGCGAGCAGAAGAAGGCCAACATCTACAAAGGCCGCATCACTCGCGTCGAACCCAGCCTCGAAGCCGCCTTCGTCGACTTCGGCGCCGAACGCCACGGCTTCCTCCCCCTCAAAGAAATCTCCCGCGAATACTTCAAGAAATCCCCCGAAGGCCGGATCAACATCAAGGAAGTCCTGAGCGAAGGCCAGGAAGTCATCGTCCAGGTCGAGAAGGAAGAGCGCGGCAACAAGGGCGCCGCCCTGACCACCTTCATCAGCCTGGCCGGCCGTTACCTGGTGCTGATGCCGAACAACCCGCGCGCCGGTGGCATTTCCCGCCGCATCGAAGGCGAAGAGCGCAACGAGCTGCGCGAGGCCCTGAACGGCCTCAACGCACCGGCCGACATGGGCCTGATCGTGCGCACCGCCGGCCTCGGCCGCAGCACCGAGGAACTGCAGTGGGACCTCGACTACCTGCTGCAACTGTGGAGCGCGATCAAGGAAGCTTCCGGCGAACGTGGCGCACCCTTCCTGATCTACCAGGAAAGCAACGTCATCATCCGCGCCATCCGCGACTACCTGCGCCAGGACATCGGCGAAGTGCTGATCGACAGCATCGACGCCCAGGAAGAAGCCCTGAACTTCATCCGCCAGGTGATGCCGCAGTACGCCAGCAAGGTGAAGCTGTACCAGGACAGCGTTCCGCTGTTCAATCGCTTCCAGATCGAGAGCCAGATCGAGACCGCCTTCCAGCGCGAAGTGAAGCTGCCGTCCGGCGGCTCCATCGTCATCGACCCGACCGAGGCCCTGGTTTCCATCGACATCAACTCGGCGCGCGCCACCAAGGGCGGCGACATCGAGGAAACCGCCCTGCAGACCAACCTGGAAGCGGCCGAGGAAATCGCCCGCCAGCTACGCCTGCGTGATATCGGCGGCCTGATCGTCATCGACTTCATCGACATGACCCCGGCGAAGAACCAGCGCGCCGTGGAAGAGCGTGTCCGCGAAGCCCTCGAGGCCGACCGCGCGCGCGTCCAGGTCGGTCGCATCTCGCGCTTCGGCCTGCTGGAAATGTCCCGCCAGCGCCTGCGTCCGTCCCTCGGCGAGACCAGCGGCATCGTCTGCCCGCGCTGCAACGGCCAGGGCATCATCCGCGACGTCGAGTCGCTGTCGCTGGCCATCCTGCGCCTGATCGAGGAAGAAGCCCTGAAGGACCGCACCGCGGAAGTCCGCGCCCGCGTGCCCTTCCAGGTCGCCGCCTTCCTGCTCAACGAGAAGCGCAACGCCATCACCAAGATCGAACTGCGTACCCGCGCGCGCATCTTCATCCTGCCGGACGATCATCTGGAAACCCCGCATTTCGAAGTCCAGCGTCTGCGCGATGACAGCCCCGAACTGGTTGCCGGCCAGACCAGCTACGAAATGGCCGCCGTCGAGCACGAAGAAGCCCAGCCGGTCAGTTCGACCCGCACCCTGGTCCGCCAGGAAGCAGCAGTCAAGACCGTCGCTCCCCAGCAGCCCGCACCGCAACACACCGAAGCACCGGTCGAGCCGGCCAAGCCGATGCCCGAGCCGAGCCTGTTCCAGGGCCTGGTGAAGTCCCTGGTCGGCCTGTTCGCAGGCAAGGATCAACCTGCCGCCAAGCCTGCTGAAACCAGCAAGCCGGCTGCCGAGCGCCAAACCCGCCAGGACGAGCGTCGCAACGGCCGCCAGCAGAACCGCCGCCGCGATGGCCGCGATGGCAATCGCCGCGACGAAGAGCGCAAGCCCCGCGAGGAACGCGCAGAGCGTCAACCGCGCGAAGAGCGCGCCGAACGCCCGAACCGCGAAGAGCGCAGCGAACGCCGCCGCGAAGAGCGCGCCGAGCGCCCGGCTCGAGAGGAGCGCCAGCCGCGCGAAGGCCGTGAAGAGCGCGCCGAGCGGACGCCCCGCGAAGAACGCCAGCCGCGCGAAGGCCGCGAAGGTCGCGAGGAACGCAGCGAACGCCGCCGCGAAGAGCGCGCCGAACGCCCGGCTCGCGAAGAGCGCCAACCCCGCGAAGGCCGTGAAGAACGCGCCGAGCGCCCGGCCCGCGAAGAGCGCCAGCCGCGCGAGGATCGCCAGGCTCGCGACGCCGCGGCCCTGGAAGCCGAGGCGCTGCCGAACGACGAGAGCCTGGAGCAGGACGAGCAGGACGATACCGATGGCGAGCGCCCGCGCCGCCGCTCCCGCGGCCAGCGTCGTCGCAGCAACCGCCGCGAACGCCAGCGCGAGGTCAGCGGTGAGCTGGAAGGCAGCGAGGCGACCGACAACGCCGCCGCGCCGCTGAACACCGTCGCAGCCGCCGCCGCTGCCGGTATCGCTGTCGCCAGCGAAGCCGTAGAAGCAAACGTGGAGCAAGCCCCGGCCACTACCAGCGAGGCTGCCAGCGAAACCACGGCAAGCGATGAAACCGACGCACCGACCAGCGAAGCCGTCGAAACCCAGGGCGCGGACACCGAGGCCAATGCCGGCGAAACCGCCGACATCGAAGCGCCGGTGACCGTCAGCGTGGTCCGGGACGAAGCCGACCAGAGCACTCTGCTGGTCGCGCAAGCCACTGAAGAAGCTCCCTTCGCCAGCGAAAGCGTGGAAAGCCGCGAAGACGCCGAGAGCGCCGTGCAACCGGCAACGGAAGCGGCCGAAGAAGTTGCCGCCCCGGTGACCGTCGAAGCAGCAGCCCCTAGCGAGCCCGCAGCCACCGAGGAGCCGACCCCGGCCATCGCGGCGGTGCCGGCCAACGCGACCGGCCGCGCCCTCAACGACCCAAGGGAAAAACGTCGCCTGCAACGCGAAGCCGAGCGTCTGGCACGCGAAGCCGCAGCAGCAGCCGAAGCGGCAGCTCAGGCCGCTCCCGCTGCCGAGGAGATCCCGGCTGTAGCGAGCGAGGAAGCGTCGACCCAGGAGGAACCTGCCGCACCCCAGGTTGAAGAAACCGCCCAGGCCGACGCTCCGTCCCAGGCGGACGAAGCCCAGGAAGCGGTACAGGCCGAGCCTGAAGCTTCCGGCGAAGATGCCGCCGACACGGAGCACGCGAAAAAGACCGAGGAAAGCGAAACCTCGCGCCCGCATGCCTGAGTGACAGGCTGAAAAAAGGGGATGCCATGGCATCCCCTTTTTTTTGCGCGCCATTCCGCGCCCGTCATGACCAGAGCCGCCGAACACGCACAATGAAAAAGGGATGCCGCCGGCATCCCTTTTTCATTCTCCAGCCGCACCCTCAGTAGAGATTGGGCTCAGGCTCCAATTCGACACCGAAACGCCGACGGACGTCCTCCTGGATACGCTCCGCCAATGCCTGGACCTGAGCACCGGTGGCGCCGCCATGGTTGACCAGGACCAGCGCCTGCTGCGCGTGCACCCCCACCGGGCCATCGCGGAAACCCTTCCAGCCGCCCTTATCGATCAGCCAGCCTGCAGCCAGCTTCAGCCGACCGTCCGCCTGCGGATAGCCGACCAGATCCGGGAAGGCCTGACGCAAGCGTTCGGCCTGCGCCGCATCCACCAGCGGGTTCTTGAAGAAGCTGCCGGCATTGCCCAACACGGCGGGGTCGGGCAGCTTCTCCCGGCGAATGGCGCAGATTACCCGGCTTACGTCCCTGGCCGTCGGACTGGCGATGCCCTCCTCCTCCAGGCGCTGGCGTACCGGCCCGTAGTCCAGGTGCAGCCTCTCCCGCCGCGTCAGGCGCAGGCGCACGCGGAGGATCAGCCAGCGATCCGGCTCCTGCTTGAACAAGCTGTCGCGGTAGCCGAAACGGCAGGCCTGGCGATCGAACTCACGCAGGGTTCCACCCTGGCGATCCAGCGCCGTCAGGCTGTCGAAGACATCCTTCAGCTCCACGCCATAGGCACCGATGTTCTGCATCGGCGCCGCACCCACGGTGCCGGGAATCAGGCTGAGATTTTCCAGACCGGCCAGGCCCTGTTCCAGGCTCCATTGCACGAATGGGTCCCAGGCCTCGCCCGCCTCCGCCTCGACCAGCACCGAATCCGCGGCATCGGAAACAATTCGCCGCCCCTGGCTGGCCATGCGCAATACCAGCGCCTCGACGTCACGGGTCAGCAGCAGGTTGCTACCACCACCGATCACCAGCAGCGGCAATCCACGCGCCCGAGCCAGGGCCAGGGCTTCGCGCACATCGGCCTCGTCCCGGGCGTGAGCCAGCAGGCGGGCGCGCACGTCGATGCGGAAGGTGTTATAGGGCTTCAGCGAGCAATGCTCTTGCAGTTCCAGGCTCACAGTCGCCCCTTGGCTTCGATCAACAGACGGTCGCAGGCATGTTCGATCAGGTCGAGGACCTGCTCGAAGCCTTCTTCGCCGCCATAGTAGGGATCGGGTACTTCGTCCCGCTCGGATCCGTAGCGACGCAGGAACAGATCCAGTTCGGCGGCACCGCGCCCGGCACGCAGGATCTCGAGGTCGGCCAGGTTGGACAGGTCCATGGCCAGGATCAGGTCATGGCAGGAGAAATCCTCGATGCCGACCTGGCGTCCACGCAGTGCCGACAGATCGTAGCCGCGCCTTTGCGCGGTCAGGCGGGTGCGCTGGTCAGGTGCCTTGCCGACATGCCAGCCGGCGGTGCCGGCGGAATCGACATGGATACGGGAGGCCAGACCGGCCTCCTCGACCTTGCGCCGGAACACGCCTTCGGCGGTGGGCGACCGGCAGATGTTGCCCAGGCAGACGAACAGGACGCGCATCAGCCCCCCAGCACGCGGCGAACGCGTTCGAGGTCTTCCACCGTATCCACGCCCGGAAGCATGGTTTCGCGGGCATCGGCCACATGGATTCGCACCCCGTGCCAGAGCGCGCGCAACTGCTCGAGGCTCTCGGCGTTCTCCAGCCAGCACGGTCCCCAGGCGACGAAATCGGCAAGGAACCCCACGCGGTAGGCATAGATGCCGATATGGCGACGATAGGGCACGCCCTCCGGCAGGCTGTCGCGATCGCGGGCGAAGGCGTCGCGAGCCCAGGGCAAGGGCGCACGACTGAAAGTCAGGGCCAGGCCGTCGATGTCGGTGGCGACCTTGACCACGTTCGGATTGAACAGCGCGGAGACCTCATGGATCGGCTCGGCCAGGGTAGCGATGGCAGCTTCCGGGTGCGCCGCCAGGTTGGCCGCCACCTGGTCGATGAGCGCCGGAGGGATCAGCGGCTCGTCGCCCTGGACGTTGACCACGATGGCATCGCTGGCCAGGCCAAGCCGGGAAGCGACTTCCTCCAGGCGATCGGTGCCGGAGTTGTGCTCGGCACGTGTCAGCAGCGCCTCGGCGCCGAACCCCTGGCACGCCGCCAGGATGCGTTCGTCGTCGGTGGCGACGACCACGCGGCTGGCGGCGCTCTTGCGGGCCTGGTTCCAGACGCGCTGGATCATTGGCTGGCCGGCGATATCCTGCAATGGCTTGCCGGGCAGACGAGTGGAGGCGTAGCGGGCGGGAATGACGACAGTGAACGCCTGGGTCATTACTTGTCCAGCCGCTCGTCCACGTTCAGGGAGCGAGCCTCGCTCTCCAGCATCACCGGGATGCCGTCGCGGATCGGATAGGCCAGGCCGGCCTGCTTGCTGATCAGTTCGGTCTTGTCTTCGCTGAGCACCAGCGGGCCCTTGGTCAACGGGCAGGCAAGGATATCGAGGAGTTTCGGGTCCATGGCGGAGTCCTTCATACAATGGCGGCATGGCCGCCGGTCAGCGCGCCAGGAGATGCTCGAGTCGGGCGTCGAACCAGGCGACGAATGCTGGGGAAGGCACCGCATCGACCGCCAGGTACCACCAGTCGGCCGCTGCGAAAGCCCGGCATTTAACGGCATCCTTCTCGGTCATCAGCAGCGGCAGTGGCGGGCTGAACGCCAGTTCGGCCGCCGTGTAGGTCGCGTGATCCGGGAAGGCATGCGGAATCGCCCGCCAGTGTAGCGCCTCGAGCGTCCTGAAGAAACGCTGCGGATTGCCGATCCCGGCCAGGGCATGGACCTCCTGGCCCGCGGGAAAATGCTCCAGCGGTCGGCGCTCGCCGCTCTGCAGGTTGATCAGCGCGGTAGGCTGCAAGCGGAATGCGTAACCGCCGTCGGGATCCTCGTCGGCGCCGTTGTAAAGCAGCGCGTCGACGCTTTCCAGACGCTCCGCCGGTTCGCGCAACGGACCGGCCGGCAGGCAACGACCATTGCCGAGACCGCGCGCGGCATCGATCAGCACCAGCTCCAGATCGCGCGCCAGGCGATAGTGCTGCAAGCCATCGTCGCAGAGGACCAGGTCCAACTGCTCTTCGGCGAGCAGCGCCTGCAGGGCGCGCGGACGATCCGGGTCGATCATCAGCGGCACGCCGCTGCGCCGGACGATCATCAGCGGTTCGTCGCCGGCCTCCGCGGCGTCCTGCTCGGCCCGCACCCGCCACGGCGTGGTGGGCGGCCGGGCACCATAGCCGCGGCTGATCACGCCAACCCGCAAGCCACGAGCCCTGCAGTGCTCGATCATCCAGAGGATCATCGGCGTCTTGCCGGTTCCGCCGACGGTGATGTTGCCTACCACCAGCACCGGCAGCGGTGCCCGGTAGGCGGGCTTGCGCCCGGACAGGAAGTCCGCCCGGCGGCCGTTCGCCACCCGGCGATAGAGAGCCTCCAGCGGACGCAGCAGCGCCAGCGCCGGATGCCCCTGGTACCAGGCGGCGAGCAGTCGCTCGGAGAACGACATCAGGGCTTGGCCGCCGTGTTCTCGACCGTGGTGATGCGCAGGTGGACGAAGCCCAGCTTACCCGCTGCGTCCATCGCCGTGACCACCGACTGGTGGGTGGACTTGGCATCGGCGCTGATCACCACCGGCAGGTTGTTGTCGCCCGCCGATTCACGCTGCATCGCCGCCATCAGGGTGGCCAGGTCGCTCTTGGCCAGCGCCTGCCCGTTCAGGGCGTAGTGCCCCTCGGCATCCACCGAGAGTTCCAGTTGCTTCTGCTCGGTGCCGGCGGTTTCGCCGCTCTCCGCCGATGGCAGCTCGATGTTGAGCTGCTCGGGGCGGGTGAAGGTGGTACTGACCACGAAGAACAGCAGCAGGACGAAGATCACGTCGATCAGCGACGCCAGGTTGATGAAGACGTCTTCACGGGCGGCACCCGCCCGTCTGCGGCGGAATTTCACGCTTTGCCTTCCTCGACGTAGTCGACTTCACGATCGCCCTGCACCACTTCCACCAGCTTGATGGCCTCCTGCTCCATGGCGATCACCAGTTCGTCGACCCGCCGCAGCAGGTAGCGATGGAAGAACACCGCCGGAATCGCCACCAGCAGGCCGGCGGCGGTGGTGATCAATGCCTTGGAGATGCCCGCGGCGAGCATCGGCGAGTTGGCCATGCCGTTGTCCATGAAGGCGCCGAAGATCTGGATCATGCCGAACACCGTACCCAGCAGGCCCAGCAGCGGCGCCATCGCGGCGATGGTGCCGAGGGCGTTGAGGTAGCGCTCCAGCTCGTGGATGACACCGGAAGCAGCCTCCTCGATGCACTCCTTCATGATCTCGCGACCGTGCTTGGAGTTGGCCAGGCCGGCGGCGAGGATCTCTCCCAGCGGCGAGTTGGCGCGCAGGTCCTTGAGCTTCTGGGCGCTCAGTTGCTTGCCCTTGATCTGCTTCCACACCTGGCCGAGCAGCTCGGGCGGCGCGACGCGGCTCTTGCGCAGCGTCCACAGGCGCTCCGCGACGATGGCGGTGGCGGCGATCGAACTCAGAATGATCGGCAGCATCATCCAGCCGCCGGCTTGAACCAGTTCCCACACAGTGGCATATCCCCGAAAAAAAAGTGGCGCCACTCTAGCACAGCGACCCTTTTCCGCCGACCGCCACGGTTCTCATTTTTCCCGCCAGAAGTGCGCCGAATCACGCTCCCGGCGTGCACTGTCACGGCTTCCGAGGAGAAACGTCAGGGCACCGTCGCGTGCCGTGTCGTGGACCTGCGCGGCGACCCTCGCGTAACGCTCCATCACTTCGCCATGGGGATGGCCGAAGGCGTTGCGCCAACCTCGCGAGACCAGCACATGGCGAGGCCGCGTACGCAACACGAAGGCGACTCCGGAGGAGCTGCGGCTGCCGTGGTGCGGCGCCAGCAACCAGTCGACCCGCGGATCGGCCTGTCGCGCCAGCCAGGCATGCTCGGCCGCACGCGACATGTCCCCGGTCAGCAGCAGGACTTCGCCATCGGCCTCGACCCTCAGCACGCAGGAGCGGTCGTTGCTGTCGCCGGCCTGCGCCCATCCCCACTGTTCGAAAACCACGCCATCCCAGGACCAGCGCCGCTCGTCGCAGCTGTCCGCGAACAACGGCGAAGGCAGGCGCGCGGGTTCGCCGCTGACCAGCCAACCCGGCGGGAATCGGGAAGCGACCGTAGGAGCACCGCCTGCATGGTCGTTGTCGGCATGACTCAGCAACAGGCCGTCCAGGCGCCGCAGGTCCAGGCTGCGCAGCACCGGCACCACAACCCGCTCGCCCATGTCGAGCGCCCCCTGCCGCGCACCGCTGTCATAGAGCAAGGCATGCTCCCGGGTACGCACCAGCACGGCCAGCCCCTGGCCGACGTCCAGCACCCGCACTTCCGCCCGCCCCCATTCGACAGGCGGCGATGACGGCAACAACGCCGGCAGTAGCAACGCGGCACCGAGGGCACGCAACGGCAAGCCAGCCGGCGCCAGCCAGCAGAGCGCGCCGAGCATGCCCAGCGCTACGCTCCAGGCCGCTGCGGCGGGTGGCTGCCAGGCCTCGGCCAGGCCCGCCAGCAGGCCAAGCGCACGAAACAGCAGGTCCAGCGAAACGCCAGCGGCGCGAAGCAGCCCCTCGCCCAGCCCGGGTACCCACAGCAGCAGGCTCCCCGCCAGGGCCGGGGGCACTACCAGCAGTTCGATCCAAGGTACCGCCAGCAGGTTGGCCAGCGCTCCGCTCAGGCTCAACGGCAGGCCCAGCGCCAGCAGCGGCATCGCCAGCACCAGCGCCATCCCCCACTGCGCACGCCCCCAGGCTGCCCACCAGCGCCAGCGCCCAAGGCGCCCGGCGAACAGCCAGAGCAGCAGGGCAACCGCCAGGAACGACAGCCAGAACCCCGCCTGCAGGCTGGCCAGCGGCTCGACCAGCAAGACCAGCACCAGCGTTCCCAGCAGCGGGGTCAGCAAGCCCAGGTGGCGGAAACGCAGGCGCCAGACCAGCGCCAGGCTGACCATCAGGCAGGCACGCCGCACCGGGACCTCGAAGCCCGCCATCAACCCGTAGCTCCAGGCACCAAGCAAACCCAGGGCGCAGGCACAGGGCAGCCAGGGCAGGCGCCGCGGCCAGCAGCCCAGGCGATGCAAGGCCGCCACCAGGCCATAGAGCATCCCCGCCAGCAACGAGATATGCGAACCGGAGATGACCATCAGATGCACGGTGCCGGTGTCCTGGAACATGCGCCACTCGGCCGCGCTCAATCCAGAGCCATCCCCCAGCACCAGCGCCGCCAGGGCGGCGCCGCGCCCCTGCGCGTCGACCGCCAGGAGGCGCTGGCGCCAGGCGTCGCGCCAGGCATCCAGGCCACTGGCCGGCTGCAGGCGCTGGCCCGCCTTCACCGTTCCAACGGCACCGACCCGCTGCGCCAACAACCAGGCTTCGTAGTCGAAACCCGCCGCGTTCACCAGGCCGCGAGGGCGTTTCAGGGTCACCGCCAGGCGCCAGCGTTCGCCGCCCATCAGCGGCGGCGCACCACGCCAGCTCAGGCGCAGACGCTCGGGAAGAAGGACGCCCCGCGCGCCACTGACCTCCTCCAGCCGGAAGCGCGTGATGCCCTCGCCGCTCGCCGGCAGATCGACCACACGCCCCTCCAGCCAAAGGGTGCGACCATCCAGCTCGGCGGCCAGGCGTCCGTCCAGGGCGACTTGCGCCGAGCCGCAGGCCCAGGCGAACCCGAGCAGGAACAACCCCAGCCAGTACAGCCGGCCGAACAGCAGCAACAGTCCGGCGGCGGCCATGCCCAGCAGCCAGCCGACCGACGGCAATTCCGCCAGGAAGCGCAGGGCCAGCAGCCCCGCGGCGAGGGCTGGCAATCCCAGGCGCATGAACGGTTCCTCCCATCCCCGTGGCGTGCCCTCCGCTCCCCGACATGTCACATGGGGTCATACAATGGGCAACGAAATCCTGTCATCTTGCTTGGCATAATACGCAAGCCTATATCCACCGAGAGCCCACATGCCGCGTCGCCTGTTCAAGCGCTACATGCCCGATCCGGAAAGCATCCGCTCGCAGAAGTCGCTGCGCTTTCTCGGCAAATTGACGCACGATCCCAACCTTTGGCATCTCAATCGCCATTCGGTATCGCGCGCCATGGCCGCCGGGCTGTTCGCCGCCTTCATCCCGATGCCGATGCAGATGCTGCTGGCGGCCGGTCTGGCGGTGTGGATTCGGAGCAATCTGCCAATCTCCGTCGGATTGGTCTGGCTGACCAATCCGATCACGATGCCCCCGGTCTTCTATTGCACCTACAAGCTGGGCGCCTGGTTGATGCAGGTGCCGCCGCGCACCCTGCCGGACCATCTCACCTGGGAATGGGTCAGCCAGGAGTTGTCCAGCCTCTGGCAGCCCTTCCTGCTCGGTTCGGTGGTCTGCGGCATCATCGCCGCCATCCTCGGCTACGCGCTGACGATGCTCTACTGGCGCTGGTGGGTGCAGCGCAGTTGGAGCCGACGCTGCCGGCAACGTCGCGAACGGGTCGCCGCGAAGTGATCCGCCGGACATGAAAAAGCCGCCTCGAAGGCGGCTTTTTCATGGGCCTTGTCCGCTCCGTGCAGGGACTGGCGCAGGCCTTCTCGCTCACTCGTAGCGCAGCGACTCGGCCGGTTGTGTCCGCGCCGCGCGCCAGGATGGGTACAGGGTGGCGAGGAAGCTCATCAGCAATGCAGCGCTGCAGATCAGCACCACGTCCAGCACCTGCAGATCGGAAGGCAGGTAGTTGATGAAGTACACATCCGAGCTGAAGACCTTGTGCCCGACCAACCGCTCGATGCGGTCGATCATCCCGGTGATGTTCAACGCCGCGAACACCCCGAGCACCCCGCCGATGACCGTCCCGATCACGCCGATGACGGTGCCCTGGACCATGAAGATCGCCATGATCTGCCGCGGCGTGGCGCCGAGGGTACGAAGAATCGCGATGTCGGTGCGCTTGTCGGCGACCACCATGATCAGGGTGGCGATGATGTTGAAGGCGGCGACCGCGATGATCAGCAGCAGGAGCAGGCCGATCATGGTCTTTTCCATCTTCATCGCGTTGAACAGGCTGCCCTGGGTCCTGGTCCAGTCGCTGGACCTGAAGCCCTGCCCCAACTCCTTGACCACCTTGGCGGCGACCTGCGGCGACTGGTAGAGATCCTTCAGTTCCAGGCGCACGCTCGGCACCTGGCCCGGTTGCAGGCGCAGCAACTGGCCGGCATCGGCGATGTCGACCAGCGCCAGCGAGTTGTCCAGTTCGGCGCCGACCTTGAACAGGGCGACTATGGTGAAGCGCTGCATGCGCGGAGTGATGCCGCCCGGCGCACTGGTGGCTTCCGGGACAATCAGGGTCAGCTTGTCGCCGACATTGACATGGAAGCGCCGCGCGGTGATCTCGCCGAGGACGATGCCGAACTCGCCAGGCTTGAGGTCGTCCAGGCTGCCCTGGACGATGTGTTCGCCGACGATGGAGACCTTGCGCTCCTCCTGCGGATCGATGCCGTTGACCAGCACCGGCAGCATGTTGCCCTTGTACGACAGCATGCCCTGCAGTTCGGCGAACGGCGCCGCGCCGACCACCTCGCGGTGCCGCAGCGCCGCGTTGGCGACGGTCTGCCAATCGTCCAGCGGCTGCGCCGCGCTGATGGTGGCATGCGGCACCATGCCGAGGATCCGCGTGCGCATTTCCTTCTGGAAGCCGTTCATCACCGAGAGCACGATGATCATCGCCAGCACGCCCAGCGCCAGGCCGATCATCGAGGTCAGCGAGATGAACGAGATGTAGTGGTTGCGGCGTTTGGCGCGGGTGTAGCGCAGGCCTATGAAGAACGGTAACGGTCTGAACATGTCGCGGATGCACCGAGTCGATGGGGGATTCGCCGGACGGGAGCGGACGGCGGGCACGCCGTCGCCCCGCTACGCGGCGATCAGTCGGCCTTCTTCCAGGCGCAGGATGCGATCCATGTGCCCGGCCAGCTGGAGATCGTGGGTTACCACCAGGAACGAGGTCTGCAACGAACGGCTCAGTTCCAGCATCAGTTCCTGGATACCCTGGGCGGTATGCTGGTCGAGGTTGCCGGTGGGCTCGTCGAGCAGTACCAACTGCGGACGGTTGACCAGCGCGCGGGCGATCGCCACCCGCTGGCGCTCGCCGCCGGACAGCTCGGCCGGCTTGTGCGACAGGCGATGCCCCAGCCCGACCCGTTCCAGCAGCTCGGCCGCCCGCTGGCGGGCTTCCGCGATCGGCGTGCGGCCGATCAACAGCGGCATGCAGACGTTCTCCAGGGCGGTGAACTCCGGCAACAGGTGGTGGAACTGGTAGACGAACCCCAGCGCGCGGTTGCGCAGCAGCCCGCGGGCCGTCTCGTTCAGCGCCGAGAGCTCCTCGCCGGCGAGCCAGACGCTGCCGGCGGAGGGCGTGTCCAGGCCGCCGAGCATGTTCAGCAAGGTGCTCTTGCCCGAACCGGAGCTGCCGACGATAGCCACCCGCTCCCCAGGCAGCAGGTTCAACTCGACGCCGGACAGCACCTGCACCGATTGCGGCCCCTCGTCGTAGCTCTTGCTCAGGTTGCGGCAACTCAGCACCGACTTGTCATTCATAACGCAAAGCCTCCGCAGGCTGGGTGCGCGCCGCACGCCAGGCTGGATACAAAGTGGCGAAGAAGCTGAGGACCAGGGCCGCGCCGCAGACCAGCACGACATCGTCGAGCATCAGCTGCGACGGCAGGTAATCGATGAAGTACACGTCGGACGCGAGGAACTGGTGGCCCAGCAGCTTTTCCAGGGCGGAAATCCAGGCGCTGACGTTGAGCGCCGCGACCACCCCGAGGACCCCGCCGACCAGCGTGCCGATCACCCCGATCACCGTACCCTGGACCATGAAGGTAGCCATGATCTGCCCCGGCGTGGCGCCGAGGGTACGAAGGATGGCGATGTCCGACTTCTTGTCGGTGACCACCATCACCAGGGTGGAAATGATGTTGAACGCGGCGACCGCGACGATCAGCAGCAGCAACAGCCCGATCATGGTCTTTTCCATGCGGATGGCCTGGTACAGGTTGCCGTGGCTGCGCGTCCAGTCACGGGCGTAGAAGTCGTTGTCGGTCAGGGTCCGGGCGATCTCCCAGGCCACCCGCGGCGCCTGGAACAGGTCGTCGAGCTTCAGGCGCAGCCCCTGTACCTGGTTGGTCTTCCAGCGCTGCAGGCGCGCGGCGTCTTCCAGGTGGATCAGCGACAGGCCGCCATCCAGTTCGCCGGCACCGACGCGGAAGGTGCCGACCACGGTGAAACGCTTCATCCGCGGGAACACCCCGGCCGGGGTGACCGCCACCTCGGGGAGGATCAGGGTGACCTTGTCGCCGATGCCGACGCCGAGCTTCTGCGCCGCCAGTTGGCCGATGACGATGCCGAAGCCGCCGGCCTTGAGTTCCGCCAGCGAGCCCTGCTTGAAGAAATCGGGAATGATGGAGACCTTGGCCTCTTCCAGCGGATCGACCGCATCGACCATCACCGTCTGCACCGCGCCATTGGCGCTGAGCATGCCCTGCATCTGGGTGAACGGCGCTACCGCGGTGACATGCTCGTGGGCCTTGACCTTCTCGGCCAGGGCGCGCCAGTCATCGATGGGCTGGTACGACTCGACGGTGGCCTGCGGCACCATGCCGAGGATGCGGGTACGCATTTCGCGATCGAAGCCGTTCATCACCGAGAGCACCACGATCATCACCAGCACGCCCAGTGCCAGGCCGATCATCGAGGTCAGCGAAATGAAGGAGACGAAATGGCTGCGACGTTTGGCCCGCGTATAGCGCGTGCCGATGAAAACGGACAGGGGTCTGAACATGTCGCCCTTAGCTGGCAGAAAATGGATGCGTCGGGATGGCGAAGTGGCGAGGCATCGCCGGCGGCCTTACACTCTGACCATCACTGCCGCCGTGGGTTCGCCATGTCCACTCGTGACGCGGATGACCGCCGCGAATACTACCGTATCGAAGATACCCTCGCACTGGAATTTCGCCCTGCCGGGGCCGTCGAAGACGGCCTGGAGAGCGAGCCGGGGGCCACCCTGTTCAGCCTGCTCAGCGACCTCCACCTGATGGATTACGAGTCGCAGCACCTGCTGCGCCACATCAGCGAACGCGACCGCACGCTGGCCAACTACCTGAAGGTGATGAACAAGCGCATCGACCTGCTTGGCCAGGTCATGGTGCAGAGCCTGCTCAAGGAGATCGGCGAACCGCGCAAGGTCAGCCTGTCCGAGGGGGGCGTCAGCTTCCGCCACGACCGCGCATTGCCGGTCGGCCAGTTGCTCCTCCTGCGCATGGTCCTGTTGCCGCAGGGTTTCGGCCTCGAACTGCGGGCCCGGGTAATCCACGCCCAGCCACACGACGACGAATTCGAGATCGGTACCGAGTTCGAAGCGTTGAGCGACGCACAGCGCCAGTTGCTGGCCCGGCATATCCTCCAGAAGCAGGCCCAGCAGCGCCGCCTGGCACGGGCCGGACAGGGCCCGCTCGGCGAGCCGGGCCAACCTTCTTCGACCTGAGATGTGCCGATGCTTCGTTCGCTACTGCTGTGCTCCCTCCTCCTCGCCCCGCCGCTGTTCGCCGACACCCTGAGCATTCCGCTGGGCGCCCAGGGCGATACCCGGGTCGCCCTGCCCGCGCGCGGCGAAAGCCGCGAAGCCGTGCTGCAACGCTTCGGCCTGGCCGACGAGGAACATCCCGCGGTCGGCCAGCCTCCCATCGTGCGCTGGGATTACCGCGACTTCTCGGTATATTTCGAAAGCGGCCGGGTGCTCGACAGCGTTCGCCATCATCTGCCGCGGATTCCCGCGCAACCCTCGAACAAGGAGCCACAGTGACTCTCATCTATGGACATCGCGGCGCCAAGGGCGAAGCGCCGGAAAACACCCTGGCCAGCTTCCAGCGCTGCCTGGAGCATGGCGTCAAGCGTTGCGAACTGGACCTGCACCTGTCGCGCGACGGCGAACTGATGGTGATCCACGACCCGACCCTGAAGCGCACCACCGGCCGCCGCGGCAAGGTCGCCGAACACGACGCGGCCACCCTGGTCACCTACGACGCGCGCGAGGGCGGCCCCGGCTGGGTACGGCCGACGCCGATCCCGCGGCTGGAGGAGTTGTTCGAGAAGTGCCCGTTCGAGCACTGGCAACTGGAAGTGAAGAGCGCCTCGCGCGAACGCGCGGCGCGGACGGTAACGCGGATCAGGGAGCTGACCGAGCGCTTCGGCAACCGCGACAAGGTCACCGTCACCAGCGGTTCGCGGACCGTGCTCAAGGCCCTCAACGAACTGACCCCGGAACTGTCGCGCGGGCTGGTCGCCGAATACGCCTGGCTCGACCCGCTGAAGGTCGCCCAGCACTATGGCTGTGCCCTGCTCGCCCTGAACTGGACCCTATGCACCCCGGAACGCCTGCTCAAGGCCCAGCGCCTGGGGCTTCACGTCTCGGTGTGGACGGTCAACGAACCGGCTCTGATGCGCCGGCTCGCCGACTTCGGCGTGGACAGCCTGATCACAGACTTTCCCGGTTTGGCCAGCGCCACCCTCGGGAATCGCTGAGCACATCCCCTCCGGCCGGCTCAGGCCGCCGGCCGGAGTCCTTCAAAAAAGCCGGTTGAGGCCGTCGAACGCCGCCACCCGATAGGCTTCCGCCATGGTCGGGTAGTTGAAGGTGGTGTTGACGAAGTACTTCAGGGTATTCAGCTCGCCCGGCTGGTTCATGATCGCCTGGCCGATGTGGACGATTTCCGAGGCCTGGTCGCCGAAGCAATGCACGCCGAGGATTTCCAGGGTCTCGCGATGGAACAGGATCTTCAGCATGCCCACCGGCTCGTTGGAAATCTGCGCCCGGGCCATGCCCTTGAAGAACGCCTTGCCCACTTCGTAGGGAATCTTCGCCGCGGTCAGTTCGCTTTCGTTCTTGCCGATCGAACTGATCTCCGGAATGGTGTAGATGCCGGTCGGCACGTCGTTGACGAAGCGCCAGCTGTCGCTCTCGACGATGTTGCCGGCGGCCGAGCGGCCCTGGTCGTAGGCAGCGCTGGCCAGGCTCGGCCAGCCGATCACGTCGCCGGCGGCGAAGATGTTGCTCACCGAAGTGCGGTAGTTCTCGTCCACCTCGATCTGGCCACGGCTGTTGACCTTGATGCCGACGTTCTCCAGGCCGAGCTTGTCGGTGTTGCCGGTCCGGCCGTTGCACCAGAGCAGCGCGTCCGCCTTGATCTTCTTGCCCGACTTCAGGTGCAGGATGACGCCGTTGTCCAGCCCCTCGACGCGCTCGTACTCCTCGTTGTGGCGGATCAGCACGTTGTTGTTGCGCAGGTGGTAGCTCAGCGCATCGGAAATCTCGTCATCGAGGAAGCTGAGCAACTGGTCGCGCGTATCGATCAGGTCCACCAGCACGCCCAGACCGCTGAAGATCGACGCGTATTCGCAGCCGATCACCCCGGCTCCGTAGATGATCAGCCGGCGCGGGGTGTGGCTCAGGGACAGGATGGTGTCGCTGTCGTAGACCCGCGGGTGGTTGAAATTGATGTCCGAAGGACGATACGGGCGCGAGCCGGTGGCGATCACGAACTGGTCGGCGACCAGGCGTTCCACCGCGCCGCTCGGCGTCACCACTTCGACGGTGCGTTCGTCGACGAAGCTGGCGGTGCCGGTGAACATGTCGATGCGATTGCGCGCGTAGTAGCCGGTGCGCGAGGCGACCTGCTTGGAGATCACCCGGTCGGCGCTCTTCAGCACGTCGGGGAAGGAGAACCAGCGCGGCTCGCCGATCTGGCGGAACATCGGGTTGGTGTTGAACTCGATGATCTGCTTCACCGAGTGGCGCAGGGCCTTGGAAGGAATGGTGCCGAGGTGCGTGCAGTTGCCTCCGACCACGCGACGGCTGTCGACTACCGCCAGCTTGCGTCCGTACTTGGAGGCGTTCATCGCCGCCCCTTCGCCCGCCGGACCCGTGCCCAAAATCACCACGTCGTAGTTGTAGACAGCCATGCGTACTCCTCAGAACAGGCCGAGGCGCCCACTGGCGCCTCCGGCAAAGCCGCTGCACAACATGTGCGCGGCGGATCGATTCGATCATCGGGTCGGTGCGAACGACGGCATTCGCCGGGCAAGGCTCGGTCCGACCTCGAGGCGGGCATATGTTACGCCCTGTGCGAAATGTCGCACATTAGCGTTTGGTCGCGTCGTAGGCGAGTTTTCCGGGCACTACAGATTCGTCGCGGTTCGCTTCCTCGCATTTCTGCCGATCGCCGCCGCAGATCGAGCATTCCTTCTCGATCCCCAGGTTGGCGATGCCGCCGCAGGACCCGGCGATCGGCTTGCGGCCCATGATGACGCCGATGGACATGCCGAAGACCACCAGCAGCATGATGACGAAGACCAGTAGCCAGGTCATGGACGTTCTCCTTGGTTGCCGAACAGTTGCTCGTAGCGTGGCGTGGTGCGGCTGTCGAAACCGTTGCCCTGGCGACTGACGAACAGCGCCGCCAGTCGGTGCTTCTCGGCGAAACGGTAGCCTTCCTCCGGGCCGAGCACCATCAGCAGGGTCGACAGGCCGTCGGCGTTGCGCGTCGATGGATCGATCACCGTGACCGAAGCCAGGTGATGGTCGATCGGCGCACCGGTGCGCGGGTCGAAGGTGTGCGAATAGCGCTGGCCGTTCTCTTCGAAATAGTTGCGGTAATCGCCCGAGGTCGAGACGCCGTAGCCGTCCAGCGCCAGCACCTGCTGGGCGACCCGCTGGCCCTCGCGCGGCGCTTCGATAGCGATGCGCCAGGGCGTGCCGTCCGGCTTGCGCCCTTCGGCTTTCAACTCGCCGGTGATTTCCGCCAGGTAGCTGCGCACGCCGAGCTCCTTCAGGCGTTCGCCTACCGCGTCCACCGTATAGCCAGCGGCGATGCTGTCGAAGTCCAGCTGTACGGCGGCGTCCTTGCACAGGCGCTGGCCGTCGATGCGCAGGTGTCGATGGCCGACGTCACGGCGCACCGCGGCGATCTGCTCGGCGCTGGGAACCTTCTCCACCCGCGCCTGCGGACCGAAGCCCCAGAGGTTCATCAGCGGCTCGACGGTCATGTCGAAGGCGCCCTGGCTCTGTTCCGACAACTCGCCGCCGTAGCGCAGCAACTCCAGCATCGGTGGCGGCAGCTCCATGCAGGACTGCGCCGGCAGCGCATTGAAACGCGAGACCAGGGAGTCGTCGCGGTAGGTGGACATCTGCCAGTCGACCTCGGAGAGGATCGCTTCCACCGCCGCTCTCGCCGTCTGGACGTCGGGCGCCGAGGCGCCGCGCACGTACTTGATCGAATAGGTGCTGCCCATGGTCGGGCCGCCGAAGCTTTCCAGGGTGTCGCCGCAACCGGCCAGGACCAGCGCCAGCGCTGCCAGTCCGGCCATGGCAAGCGGCCGGAAACGCTCAGCCACCGAAATCGTCCAGCAGGATATTCTCGCGCTCCACGCCCAGGTCGGTGAGCATCTTGATCACCGCGGCATTCATCATCGGCGGGCCACACATGTAGAACTCGCAGTCCTCGGGCGCCGGGTGGTCCTTCAGGTAGTTCTCGAACAGCACGTTGTGGATGAAACCGGTCAGGCCGGTCCAGTTGTCCTCCGGCTGCGGGTCGGACAGCGCCAGGTGCCACTGGAAGTTGGGATTCTCCGCCTGCAGCTGGTCGTACTCCTCGGTATAGAAGGCCTCGCGCAGCGAGCGCGCGCCGTACCAGAAGCTGATCTTGCGGTTCGACTTGAGCCGGCGCAACTGGTCGAAGATGTGCGAACGCATCGGCGCCATGCCGGCGCCGCCACCGATGAAGACCATCTCGGCCTCGGTGTCCTTGGCGAAGAACTCGCCGAACGGTCCGTACACTGTGACCTTGTCGCCCGGCTTGAGGTTGAACACCCAGGACGACATCTGCCCCGGCGGCAGATCGCTGCCTGGCGGTGGCGAGGCGATGCGGATGTTGAACTTGACCACGCCCTTCTCTTCCGGGTAGTTGGCCATCGAGTAGGCGCGGATCACCGTCTCGTCGACCTTCGACACGTAGCGCCACATGTTGAACTTGTCCCAGTCGCCGCGATATTCCGGCTGGATATCGAAGTCCTTGTACTCGACCACGTGCGGCGGGCATTCCAACTGCACGTAGCCGCCGGCACGAAAGTCCACGCTCTCGCCGTCCGGCAGGCGCAGGGTGAGTTCCTTGATGAAGGTGGCGACGTTGGGGTTGGACTCCACCGTGCACTCCCATTTCTTCACCCCGAAGACCTCTTCAGGCACACGGATCTGCATGTCCTGCTTGACCGGCGTCTGGCACGACAGGCGCCAGCCTTCCTTCGCCTGGCGCCGGGTGAAGTGCGACTCCTCGGTGGGCAGCATCTCGCCGCCGCCCTCGACCACCACGCATTTGCACTGCGCGCAGGTGCCGCCGCCGCCGCAGGCGGAAGACAGGAACACGTTGTTCGCCGCCAGGGTTTGCAGCAGCTTGCCGCCGGCCGGCACGGTCAGGCTGTGCTCGCCGTTGATCTGGATGGTCACGTCGCCACTCGACACCAGCTTGGCGCGGGCGACAAGGATGATCGCCACCAGGCCCAGGACGATGGCGGTGAACATGCCGATGGCCAGGAAAATCTCGAATCCGATCACGGGCCTCTCCTTACAACTGCACGCCGGAGAACGACATGAAGCCCAACGACATCAGGCCGATGGTGATGAAGGTGATCCCCAGGCCCTGCAGGCCCTCGGGGACGTCGCTGTACTTGAGCTTCTCGCGGATACCCGCCAGCGCGGCGATCGCCAGCGCCCAGGAAAAGCCCGAGCCGACGCCGTACACCGTGCTCTCGGCAAGGTTGTAGTCGCGCTCGACCATGAACAGCGAGCCGGCCATGATCGCGCAGTTCACCGTGATCAGCGGCAGGAACACGCCCAGCGCGTTGTAGAGGCTGGGTACGTACTTGTCGAGGAGCATCTCGAGGATCTGCACGATGGCGGCGATCACCCCGATGTAGCTGAGCAGGCCGAGGAAGCTCAGGTCCACCTCGGGCAGCCCGGCCCAGGCCAGCGCGCCGTCCTTGAGCAGGTAGGTGTAGATCAGGTTGTTGGCCGGCACCGTGATGGTCTGCACCACGATCACCGCGATACCCAGGCCGATGGCGGTCTCCACCTTCTTCGAGATGGCGATGAAGGTACACATGCCGAGGAAGAACGCCAGCGCCATGTTCTCGACGAACACGGCCTTCACGAACAGGCTGATGTAGTGCTCCATCAGTAAGCCTCCTTGCTGGATACCTGCGGGGCCATCTTGTAGGCCGGGGCCTCGACCTGGTCTTTCTTCCAGGTTCGCAGGGCCCAGATGATCAGGCCGATCAGGAAGAACGCCGAAGGCGGCAGCAGGAGCAGGCCGTTCGGCTGGTACCAGCCGCCATCGTTGACCGTCGGCAACACGCTGATGCCGTAGAGCTTGCCGGCGCCGAACAGCTCGCGGACGAAGCCCAGCACCAGCAGCATGGCGCTGTAGCCGAGACCGTTGCCGATGCCGTCGAAGAACGACACGAGCGGCGGGTTGGCCATGGCGAAGGCTTCGGCGCGGCCCATCACGATGCAGTTGGTGATGATCAGCCCGACGAACACCGAGAGCTGCTTGCTCAGGCTATAGGCATAGGCCTTGAGCACCTGGTCGACGACGATCACCAGCGAGGCGATGATCACCATCTGCACGATCATCCGGATCGAGCTGGGAATCTGCCGGCGGATCATCGAGATGAACAGGTTGGAGAAGCCGGTCACCAGGGTCAGGGCGATGGCCATGACGGTAGCGGTCTTCAGGTTCGAGGTTACCGCCAGCGCCGAGCAGATCCCGAGGATCTGCAGGCCGATCGGATTGTTCTGGAAGACCGGATTGAACAGGACTTCGCGGATCGTGGGTTGAGCAGCCATCACGCCTCCCCTTTGCGCAGATTGGCGAGGAAGGCGTCGAAACCGTCCTTGCCGAACCAGAAATGCAGCAGGTTGTCGACACCCTTGCTGGTCAGGGTGGCGCCGGCCAGGCCGTCGACCTGGTGGGTCGCCTTCGCCGACTGCGGGTCCACCGAGCCCTTGATGATCTGTACGGCAAGATCGCCCTGGGCGTCGTAGAGGGTCTTGCCGACCCACAGCGCCTTCCATTTCGGATTGTCGACCTCGCCGCCGAGACCGGGGGTCTCGCCATGCTGGTAGAAGCCGAAGCCGGCGACCGTATTGAGGTCGCCCTTGAGCGCCAGGAAGCCGTACAGGGTCGACCAAAGACCGTAGCCGCGCACCGGCAGGATCAGGGTGTCGAGCTTGCCGTCGGTCTCCACCAGGTAGACCGTGGTATAGCGCTCGCGGCGCTTGATCGAGGCGATGTCCTCGGCGGCGGGCAGCGCGTCCGACAGCGCCGGGTCCTTGGCCGCTTTCAGCGGGTCGTAGCCGAGCGGGTCCTGGGCATCGCTGAAGGTGCCGCTCTGCAGGTCGACCATCTTGGCAGTGATGCGACTGTCGAACAGCGCCTTGACCTCTTTGCCGGACATGCCCGGCTCGCCGAGACCGGCGATGGCGAGGATGCTGCGCTGCTTGTCGAGCAGGCGGTTTTCCGCCTGGGTCGGCTTCAGCGCCACCGCCGCGCCAGCGACGAACACCGAGCTGACCAGGCACACCACCAGGGCTACCAGCAGTGTGCGGGTGGTGGATTCTTGATTAGCCATTGCGCGCCAGCCTCCGCTTGATGTTGGCCTGAACGACGAAATGGTCGATCAGCGGTGCGAACAGGTTGGCGAACAGGATCGCCAGCATCATGCCTTCCGGGAACGCCGGGTTGACCACCCGGATCAGCATGACCATCACGCCGATCAGGGCGCCGAACAGCCACTTGCCGGTATCGGTCATGGACGCCGAGACCGGGTCGGTGGCCATGAAGATCATGCCGAAGGCGAAGCCGCCGGTGACCAGGTGCCAATACCAGGGCATGGCGAACATCGGGTTGCTGGCCGAGCCGATGGCGTTGAACAGGTAGCTCATGGCGACCATCCCCAGCATCACCCCGGCGACGATGCGCCAGGAGGCGATGCGGGTCAGCAGCAGCACGGCGCCGCCGATGAAGATCGCCAGGGTGCTGGTCTCGCCCATCGAACCCTGCATGTGGCCGAGGAAGGCATCCATCCAGGTCAGGCCGTGGCCGAGGATGTTGTCCACCCCGCCGGCGGCGGCCAGGCTCAGCGAGGTGGCGCCGGCGAAGCCGTCCACCGAGGTCCATACCGCGTCGCCGGACATCTGCGCCGGATAGGCGAAGAACAGGAAGGCCCGGCCGACCAATGCCGGATTGAGGAAGTTCTTCCCGGTGCCGCCGAACACTTCCTTGCCCAGCACCACGCCGAAGCTGATCCCCAGGGCTACCTGCCACAGCGGGACGGACGGCGGCAGGGTCAGGGCGAACAGCACCGAGGTGACGAAGAAGCCTTCGTTGACCTCGTGGCGGCGGATGCTGGCGAACAGCACCTCCCAGAAACCGCCGACGATGAAGGTGGTCAGGTACACCGGCAGGAAATACGCGGCGCCCTGGACCAGGCAATCCCACAGGCTGTTCGGGTCGAACCCGGCCAGCGCGCCGATCAGGGCGAAGCGCCAGCCATCCTGGGCGCTCAGCAGGTCGGGGCTCTGGGCGAAGATCAGGTTGGCCTGGTGGCCGACGTTGTACATGCCGAAGAACATCGCCGGGAAGGTGCACAGCCAGACGATGATCATCATGCGCTTCAGGTCGATGCCGTCGCGCACGTGTGCAGTAGTGCGGGTGACGCTGCCGGGACGATAGAGGAAGGTGTCCACGGCTTCGTACAGTGGGTACCACTTCTCGTAGCGCCCGCCCTTCTCGAAATGATGCTCGACCTTGTCGAGCAGGTTACGCAAACCCATGGCTCAGCCCTCCTGCTCGATGCGTGCCAGATTGTCCCGCAGAATCGGGCCGTATTCGTACTTGCCGGCGCAGACGTAGCTGCACAGCGCCAGGTCCTCTTCGTCGAGCTCCAGGGCGCCGAGCTTCTGGGCCATTTCCGTGTCGCCGACGATCAGGTAGCGCAGCAGTTGGGTCGGCAGGATATCCAGCGGCATCACCGCCTCGTAGTTGCCTACCGGCACCATCGCCCGTGGGCTGCCGTTGGTGCTGGTGGTGAAGGCGAAGCGCTTGCCGCCGAGCAGCCTGGAGACGAACACGTTGAGCAGCGAATGCTTTTCCACCCCGGCGCGCAGGTAGTGGAGGAACTCGCGCTGGTCGCCCTCCTTGAGGCAGGACAACTGCAGGTGGTAGCGCCCCAGGTAGGCGTAGGCGCCATGGGCGGTGCGACCGCCCAGCACGGAGCCGGAGATCAGCCGGTTGTTGCCCGGCTGCAACTGGCCGGCGGCCAGTTCGTCGAGGCTGGCGCCCAAGCGGGTGCGCACCAGACGCGGCTTTTCCACCACCGGACCGGCCAGGGCGATCACCCGCTCGGTCCACAATTGCCCGGTCGTGAACAGCTTGCCGATGGCGATCACGTCCTGGTAGTTCAGGTTCCACACGCTCTTGCCGGCACCCACCGGGTCGAGGAAATGGATATGGGTGCCGGGCAGGCCCGCCGGATGCGGACCGGCGAAGGCTTGCGCGGTCACGCCGGAGAGCGCCTCGCCGGGTAGCGAAACGCCTTCCGCCTTGCACAGGAACACCCGGGCCAGGCGCCCGAGCACCGTCAGTCCGGCCTGGAAGGCCTCGCCCTGCTCCGCAATAACCACCTGCGGATCGGCGGCCAGCGGCTGGGTATCGATGGCAGTGACGAAAATCGAACTGGGGCTGGACTCGGGATCGGGCACCTTGCTGAACGGCCGGGTCCGCAGCGCGGTCCACAGGCCCGACTGCAACAGGTTGTCGCGGACCTGCTCGGCGCTCAGCGTGGCGAGTTGGTCAGCGGGGTAACGGGCGAACTCCAGTTGCTCGTCGCCGTCGAGATCGATGACCACCGATTGCAGGACGCGCTTCTCGCCACGATGGATGGCACTGACCACACCGGCGCCGGGTGCGGTATAGCTGACGGAGGGATTCTTCTTGTCGGTGAACAGCACCTGCCCCAGCTTCACCCGGTCGCCTACCTGCACCGCCATGGTCGGCTTCATGCCGTGGTAGTCGAAACCGATCAACGCCACGCTGCGTACCGGGCGTGCTGCCTCGATGCGCTGTTCGGGGGCGCCGCTGATGGGCAGGTCCAGGCCACGTTTTATCTTGATCATGTCTAGTGCCTAGTGGTCGTGGACAGAAAAGACGAGGCCCAAGTCAGAAAATGACCATCATCGCGCGCAACGTACTGAATTGGCACGATTGATGAATGGCCCCGCAAGGTAACCCCGGGATTATAAAGAGCCACCTCCCCGGGAGCCACCCAAGCCGCACACCGGGTCTTGAAACGCGTAACAGAACACGACAGAAAAACATGCCCGTGCGAAATGAAAAACGGGAGCCGAAGCCCCCGTCCCGCGCCACCCGTAGGCTCAGGCCTGCTGGCCGAGCCCGCGCCTTTCCGCCAGCGACAGCTTGACCCGGTAGCACAACCACATCAGCAGCAGCCAGAATGGAATGGCGTACACCGAGATGTTGATCCCGGGGATCATCAGCATGATGCCAAGGATGAACACCACGAAGGCCAGGCACAGGTAGTTGCTGAACGGCGACCAGAGCGCCTTGAAGAAGGTGTCCACGCCCTGGCGCTTCATCGCCGCGCGGAACTTCAGGTGCGACAGGCTGATCATCGCCCAGTTGATCACCAGCGCCGCCACCACCAGCGACATCAGCAGTTCCAGCGCCTTGTGCGGCAATACGTAATTGACGATCACGCAGAGGAAGGTGATCAGCGCCGAGACCAGGATCGAGAGCACCGGCACGCCCCGGCGGTCCACCGACATCAGCACCTTCGGCGCGTCACCCTGGGCGGCCAGGCCGTAGAGCATCCGGCTATTGCAGTAGACGCCGCTGTTGTAGACCGACAATGCCGCGGTGAGTACTACGAAGTTGAGGATGTTGGCCGCGGTACCGCTGCCGATCAACGAGAAGATCTGCACGAACGGGCTGCCGCTGTAGTCGTCGCCGGAAGCGTTGATGGTCTCCACCAACTGGTCCCATGGATACAGCGAGAGCAGCACCGCCAGGGCGCCGATATAGAAGATCAGGATCCGGTAGATCACCTGGTTGATCGCCTTCGGGATCACCTTCCGCGGCTCGGACGCCTCGGCGGCGGTGATACCCACCAGCTCCAGCCCCCCGAAGGAGAACATGATGATCGCCAGGGTCATCACCAGGCCGCTGAGACCGTTGGGGAAGAAGCCGCCGCGGTCCCACAGGTTGCTCACCGAGGCTTGCGGCCCGCCACCGCCGCCGACCAGCAGGTAGATACCGAGCAGGATCATGCCGATGATCGCCGCTACCTTGATGATCGCGAACCAGAACTCGGTCTCGCCGAAGGCTTTCACGTTGGCCAGGTTGATCGCATTGATCAGCACGAAGAACGCCGCCGCCGTCGCCCAGGTCGGCACGTCCGGCCACCAATACTGGATGTACTTGCCCACCGCCGTCAGCTCCGACATGCCCACCAGGATGTACAGCACCCAGTAGTTCCAGCCGGAGAGGAAACCGGCGAAGCCGCCCCAGTACTTGTGTGCGAAGTGACTGAAGGAGCCGGCCACCGGCTCCTCGACGATCATCTCGCCGAGCTGGCGCATGATCAGGAAGGCGATGAAGCCGCCAATGGCGTAACCGAGGATCATCGACGGGCCGGCCGTCTTGATGACGCCCGCCGAGCCGAGGAACAGCCCGGTGCCGATCGCCCCGCCCAGCGCGATCAACTGGATGTGGCGATTCTTCAGGCCACGCTTCAGCTCGCCCTGGTGCAGATGTTGACCATCCATTGAAAAACCCTAAATCGAAGTGAGTAGTTTCTTGTTCTGGTTATCCACAGAAATGAAAAACGGGAGCCCGAGAGCTCCCGTTTTCCTCTACGCCTTGCGCATCAACGCGGGAAGGCCGGCGGGTTGACCCCAGCCATGTCTTCCATCACGCGCACTACCTGGCAGCTGTAGCCGAACTCGTTGTCGTACCACACGTACAGGACGACACGGTTGTCGTTGCAGATGGTCGCCTCGGCGTCCACCACGCCGGCATGGCGCGAACCGACGAAGTCGGTGGAAACCACTTCCTGGGAACTGACGAAGTCGATCTGCTTCTGCAGGTCCGAGTGCATGGCCATCTGGCGCAGGTACTCGTTGATCTCTTCGCGGGTGGTGGACTTTTCCAGGTTCAGGTTGAGGATCGCCATGGACACGTTCGGCGTCGGCACGCGGATCGCATTGCCGGTCAGCTTGCCTTTCAGCACCGGCAGGGCCTTGGCCGCGGCGGTGGCGGCACCGGTCTCGGTGATCACCATGTTCAGCGGCGCGCTGCGGCCACGACGACTGCCCTTGTGGAAGTTGTCGATCAGGTTCTGGTCGTTGGTGTACGAGTGAACGGTCTCGACGTGACCGTTGACGATGCCGTACTGGTCGTTGACGGCCTTCAGCACCGGCACGATGGCGTTGGTGGTGCAGGAGGCGGCCGAGATGATCTTGTCGTCGGCGCCGATGTCGGTGTGGTTGATACCGTGCACGATGTTCTTCAGCGCGCCCTTGCCCGGAGCGGTAAGGACCACGCGATCGATCCCCGGGCACTTCAGGTGCTGGCCGAGGCCTTCGGCGTCGCGCCACTTGCCGGTGTTGTCGACCAGCAGGGCGTTCTTGATGCCGTACTGGGTGTAGTCGATCGACGCCGGGTCGTTGGAGTAGATCACCTGGATCAGGTTGCCGTTGGCGGTCAGCGTGTTGTTTTCTTCGTCGATGGTGATGGTGCCGTCGAACGGACCGTGCACCGAGTCCCGACGCAGCAGGCTGGCCCGCTTGACCAGGTCGTTCTCGGCGCCCTTGCGCACGACGATCGCGCGCAGGCGCAGGCCGTCGCCGCCGCCGGTCTTCTCGATCAGGATGCGCGCCAGCAGGCGGCCGATGCGGCCGAAGCCGTAGAGCACGACGTCGGTGCCTTCGCGGGCATCGCCGTTCTGCTTGCCGACCACCTCGGCCAGCTCGGCCTTGACGAAGTCCTCGATGCTGCGGCCGTTACCTTCTGCCTTGAACTTGGCGACCATCTTGCCCAGATCGACGGAAGCGGCGCCCAGCTTGAGCTCGCTCATCGCCTTGAGGATCGGGAACGTCTCGTGAACCGACAGCTCGGCGTCATCAGCCATGCGATGACGGGCGAAACGATGCGCCTTCATGATCGCGATCACCGAGCGGTTGATCAGACCACGGCCATGGATCGAGGTCACCACATTGTTATTGCGGTAGAGCTGGCCAATCAGCGGGATCATGGCTTCCGCGATGGCTTCACGATCGATCCATTCACCGAGACACTGGTCGGGCTTCTGAGTCACGGGCAATACCTTCCACATGTAGGGGATGAAAAAAGGGGCTACATTATGACCGTGCCGGCCAGGCTCGGCAATCTGCAGCAGTCGGAAGACTGACATCCAGCAGTCGGGAAAGTTACAATCCGGCGGGTCAAATTCCCGACCGGAGCCCAGCTTGCCCGTGTCCGTACTGCGTCTTCCCAGCCTGCCGGCCAGCGCCGGCAAGCAACACTGGGGCAACCTCCCCGGTGCCGCGCTGAGCCTGGCTGTCGCCGAGGCCGCCAGTTCCGCCAAGCGCTTCACCCTGCTGCTGACCGCCGACAGCCAGAATGCCGAACGCCTGGAACAGGAACTGCGGTTCTTCGCCCCCGACCTGCCGGTACTGCATTTCCCCGATTGGGAAACCCTGCCCTACGACGTCTTTTCGCCGCACCAGGACATCATTTCCCAGCGCATCGCCGCCCTCTACCAGTTGCCGCAGCTCAAGCACGGCGTGCTGGTGGTGCCGATCTCCACCGCCCTGCACCGCCTGGCGCCGACCCGCTTCCTGCTCGGCAGCAGCCTGGTCCTCGACGTCGGCCAGAAACTCGATGTCGAGCGGATGCGCTTGCGCCTGGAAGGCGCCGGCTACCGCTGCGTCGACACGGTCTACGAGCACGGCGAGTTCGCCGTCCGCGGCGCGCTGATCGACCTGTTCCCGATGGGCAGCGAGTTGCCCTTCCGTATCGACCTGTTCGACGACGAGATCGAGACCCTGCGCACCTTCGACCCGGAGACCCAACGCTCCATCGACAAGGTCGAGTCGATCCGCCTGCTGCCGGCGCGCGAATTCCCCCTGAACAAGGAAGCGGTCACCGGTTTCCGCGGCCGCTTCCGCGAGCGCTTCGACGTCGACTACCGGCGCTGCCCGATCTACCAGGACCTCGCCAGCGGTTTGACACCCTCGGGAATCGAGTACTACCTGCCGCTGTTCTTCGAGGAAACCGCGACGCTCTTCGACTACCTGCCGCAAGACACCCAGGTGTTCTCCCTGCCCGGCATCGAACAGGCCGCCGAGCAGTTCTGGAACGACGTACGCAGCCGCTACGAGGACCGCCGGGTCGATCCGGAACGACCATTGCTGCCGCCGGCGGAAGTGTTCCTTCCGGTGGAAGACTGCTTCGCCCGGCTGAAGAGCTGGCCCCGGGTGGTCGCCAGCCAGGAGGACGTCGAGCCGGGCGTCGGGCGCGAGCGCTTCCCGGCCCTGCCGCTGCCGAACCTGGCGATCGAAGCCAAGGCCGCCGAGCCGCTGGCCGCGCTGCGCCGGTTCGTCGAAGAGTTCCCCGGCCGCGTACTGTTCTGCGCCGAATCGGCCGGACGCCGGGAAGTCCTGCTGGAACTGCTGGCCCGACTGAAGCTGCGCCCTGAGGAAGTCGACGGCTGGCCGGCCTTCCTCGCCAGCCAGGCACGCCTGGCGATCAGCATCGCGCCGCTGGACGAGGGCCTGCTGCTGGACCACCCGGCACTCGCCCTGGTCGCCGAAAGCCCGCTGTTCGGCCAGCGCGTCATGCAGCGCCGGCGCCGGGAAAAGACCCGCGACGGCGGCGACGCGGTGATCAAGAACCTCACCGAGCTGCGCGAAGGCGCGCCGGTGGTGCACATCGACCATGGCGTCGGCCGCTACCTGGGCCTGATCACCCTCGAGGTGGACAACCAGCAGGCGGAATTCCTCATGCTGCAATACGCCGAGGACGCCAAACTCTATGTGCCGGTCGCCAACCTGCACCTGATCGCCCGCTACACCGGCGCCGACGACGCCCTGGCGCCGCTGCACCGACTCGGCTCGGAAACCTGGCAGAAGGCCAAGCGCAAGGCCGCCGAACAGGTTCGCGACGTCGCCGCCGAACTGCTCGACATCTACGCCCGCCGAGCCGCCCGCGAAGGCTTCGCGTTCAAGGATCCGCAGGCCGACTACGCGACCTTCTCGGCCGGCTTCCCGTTCGAGGAGACGCCGGACCAGCAAGGCGCCATCGAGGCGGTGGTCGCCGACATGCTCGCGCCCAGGCCCATGGACCGCCTGGTCTGCGGCGACGTCGGCTTCGGCAAGACCGAAGTGGCGATGCGCGCGGCGTTCGTCGCCGTGCATAGCGGCAAGCAGGTGGCGGTGCTGGTGCCCACCACCCTGCTCGCCCAGCAGCACTACAACAGCTTCCGCGACCGCTTCGCCGACTGGCCGGTGAGCGTCGAGGTGATGAGCCGCTTCAAGAGCGCCAAGGAAGTCGAGAACGCTGCGCGGCTACTGGCCGAAGGCAAGATCGACATCCTCATCGGGACCCACAAGCTGCTCCAGGAAGACGTGAAGTTCGCCAACCTGGGGTTGGTCGTGATCGACGAGGAACACCGCTTCGGGGTGCGCCAGAAGGAGCAGCTCAAGGCCCTGCGCAGCGAAGTGGACATCCTCACCCTCACCGCCACGCCGATCCCGCGGACCCTGAACATGGCCGTCTCCGGCATGCGCGACCTGTCGATCATCGCCACGCCGCCGGCGCGCCGCCTGTCGGTGCGCACCTTCGTCATGGAGCAGCAGAACGCGGTGATCAAGGAAGCGCTGCTCCGCGAACTGCTGCGCGGCGGCCAGGTGTACTACCTGCACAACGAAGTGAAGACCATCGAGAAGTGCGCCCGCGACCTAGCCGAACTGGTCCCGGAGGCGCGCATCGGCATCGGCCACGGACAGATGCACGAGCGCGAGCTGGAACAGGTGATGAGCGACTTCTACCACAAGCGCTTCAACGTGCTGGTGGCCTCGACCATCATCGAGACCGGCATCGACGTGCCCAGCGCCAACACCATTCTCATCGAGCGCGCCGACAAGTTCGGCCTGGCCCAGTTGCACCAGTTGCGCGGGCGCGTCGGTCGCAGCCACCACCAGGCCTACGCCTACCTGCTGACGCCGCCGCGCCGGCAGATGACCCCGGACGCGGAGAAGCGCCTGGAGGCCATCGCCAACGCCCAGGACCTGGGCGCCGGCTTCGTCCTCGCCACCCACGACCTGGAGATCCGCGGCGCCGGCGAGTTGCTCGGCGACGGCCAGAGCGGGCAGATCCAGGCGGTCGGCTTCACCCTCTACATGGAAATGCTCGAACGGGCGGTGAAGGCCATCCGCAAGGGCGAGCAACCGAACCTCGAGCAGCCGCTGGGCGGCGGGCCGGAGGTCAACCTGCGGGTGCCTGCGCTGATCCCCGAGGATTACCTGCCCGACGTACATGCCCGGCTGATCCTCTACAAGCGCATCGCCAACGCCCCTGACGAGGAAGGTTTGCGTGAGTTGCAGGTGGAAATGATCGACCGCTTCGGGCTCCTGCCCGATCCGGCGAAGAACCTGATGCGCCTGACCCTTCTGAAGCTGCAGGCGGAAAAACTTGGAATACTCAAGGTCGATGCCGGACCGCAGGGCGGTCGTATAGAATTCGCCGCCGATACCCAGGTCGACCCGCTGGTATTGATCAAGCTGATCCAGGGCCAGCCGAACCGCTACAAGTTCGAAGGCGCAACCCTGTTCCGCTTCCAGGTGCCCATGGAACGACCGGAAGAACGCTTCAATACCCTGGAGGCGCTGTTCGAGCGCCTGACACCGCAAACCACCTAAGGATTAGCCTATGCGCTTGTTCCGTTGCCTTGCCCTGCTGCTCTCACTGGCCGCCCCCGCGGCATTCGCCGGCGGTCCCTACCAGGTGGAACTGGTGGTGTTCCGCCAGGCCGGCGATGCCGTGCCGTCCAGCCAGCCGGCGCCGGACGACTGGGCCACCGGCGCACAGCCGCTGGCCAGCGACGCCCTGCGTGCCACCGCGCTCGACAACCAGCTCGCCAAGCTCAGCCAGGACAACGGCTACACCGTGCTGCTGCACAAGGCCTGGCGCCAGGACATCGGCGAAACCCCGGTGAAGATCGCCCTCAGCGAAGGCCAGGAACAGGATCATCATTTCCCGGTGGAAGGTACGCTGACCCTCAGCCAGGTGCGTTTCGTCGACATGGAGGCCGACTTCTGGGTCAATCGCTTCGGCGACGACGGTTTCCTCGCCGGCAGCCAGCACATCAGGCAGGGCACGCGGCTGAAGAATGGCGAACTGACCTATCTCGACCATCCGAGCCTGGGCATCCTGATCAAGGTAGTGCCGGTCGGCGCCCGTCCCGCCGCCCCCAATCCCATGGAAATGGAAGAACAGCAGGCACCGGCGGACGCGCCTCCCGTCGAAGGCGGCTTCGACGCCGCACCTCCTGCGCAATAGCGAAAAAGGCCGCAATAGCGGCCTTTTTTTTCGTTGCGATGACCGCCTAGCCGGCCAGGACCCGCGCCAGCACCTCGCGCACCTTGCCGATGCCATCGTGCAACGCCTGTTCGATTTCGGCCATGGTGATGATCCCCGCAGACTTGCCCGCCGCGGGATTGACCACCAGCGCCAGGCAGGCGTAGGGCAGGTCCAGCTCGCGGGCCAGTGCCGCCTCGGGCATGCCGGTCATACCGACGATATCGTTGCCGTCCCGCTCCAGCCGAGCGATTTCCGCCACCGTTTCCAGGCGCGGCCCTTGGGTGCAGGCGTAGACCCCATGGCTGCTGTGCCCGAGCCCCAACGCACGCAACGCCTCGATCAGGCGCTGGCGCAACGGCTCGTCATAGGGGTGGCTGAAGTCGATATGGGTGACATGCTCGATATCGCCGGCGAAATAGGTGTGCTCGCGTCCGGAGCTGTAGTCGATCAGTTGGTGCGGCACGCACAGGTGCCCCGTTCCCATCGCCGCATGGATGCCACCCACCGCGTTCACCGCGATCACCGCCTCGGCACCCGCCTGCTTCAGCGCCCAGAGATTGGCCCGGTAGTTCACCTGGTGCGGCGGGAAGCGGTGCGGATGACCGTGACGTGCCAGGAACAGCACCTCGCGCCCGGCGTAGCGGCCACGCTGGAGCGGCGCGGACGGCGCGCCATACGGCGTTTCGATCGGCAGGGACTCGCTCAGGGTCAGCCCATCCAGCTGGGTCAGGCCGGTTCCTCCGATAATCGCGTAGACACTCATCGACAGCTCCCTCAATCAATCAGTTGCGCGGCGCGCAACGCGGACAGTGCTTCCAGCCAGCGCGGCTGCTGGCGATAGTCGGTATTCGCATAGCCCTTGCCGCGCATGCGTTGCAGGCGCGACGGCGGCGTCACCTTCAGGCGTTGCAGGGCTGCCAGGGCCAGCTCGGCCGAAGCCCGGTCGTTGCACACCAGGCCCATGTCGCAGCCCGCGGCCAGGGCGGCCTCGATGCGGCTGGCGGCGTCGCCGACTACATGGGCGCCGGCCATCGACAGGTCGTCGCTGAAGATCACCCCGTCGAACTTCAGCTCGCCGCGCAGGATCTCCTGCAACCAGCGCCGGGAAAAGCCGGCGGGCTGCGGGTCGACCTGCGGATAGATCACATGGGCCGGCATCAGCGCGTCGAGCTGTCCGGCCAGGCGGGCGAACGGAACCAGGTCGCTGCGCCGGATTTCCTCGAGACTGCGCGCGTCTTCGGGAATCGCCACATGGGAATCGGCCTCGGCCCAGCCGTGACCGGGAAAATGCTTGCCGGTGGCGGCCATCCCGGCGGCATGCATGCCGCGAATGAAAGCACCGGCAAGCAGCGCGGCACGCTCCGGGTCGCCCTCGAAGGCGCGGCTACCGACCACGGCGCTGCGCTGGTGATCGAGATCCAGCACCGGCGCGAAACTCAGGTCGAGGCCGACCGACTGCACCTCGGTCGCCATCAGCCAGCCACAGTGCTCGGCCAGCTCTTCGGCATTGGGGTTGTCGGCGATCGCGCGCATCGCCGGCAAGCGCACGAATCCCTGGCGCAGGCGCTGCACGCGCCCTCCTTCCTGGTCGACGGCCAGCAACAGGTCGGGACGGATGGCGCGAATGGCCGCACACAGTTCGCGAACCTGGGCAGGATGCTCGATGTTGCGAGCGAAGATGATCAGTCCGCCCACCTCGGGGTGGCGCAGGATTTGGCGGTCCTCGGCGGTCAGCCAGGTGCCGCCGATGTCGAGCATCAGAGAGCCTTGCATGAAAAGTCCTATGGCCTGGAAATCAGCGAAGCCCGCCGTCACGGGCCTCAGACAGCGCACACTGTACTGCACCCGGCAGAAAGACTTAAGTCCCGGGGCAGTACCGCGCGCCTGCCAATGGAGCCGGCCCGGCGCATGGAGTTCCGCCCGGAACATAGAGAAAGGAGGAAGGAAAACGGCGCCCTGGGGCGCCGTCTGCGATCAGGCCTTGGCGGGCGTCTTGTTCCGCGGGCGCAGTTGCGCCCCGGCCAGCAGCGGATCGTCGATACCGCTCTCGGCGCGCATGCCGGCAGCGAAGAACGGCACCATCAGGTGCATCACCTGCTCGGTGGAAGTGTTCACGCCGAAATCGGTTTCCGCCATCGCCCGCAGGGCCTTGATCCCCGACATGCTGAAGGCGGCCGCGCCGAGCATGAAGTGCACGCGCCAGAACAGCTCGATGGGCGGCAGCTTCGGCGCAGCCTCGTTGACCAGCAGCATGTAGCGCCGGAAAACCTTGCCGTAGACCTCTTCCAGGTACTTGCGCAGGTGCCCCTGGCTCTGGCTGAAGGCCAGGCCGAGCAAGCGCATGAAGATCGACAGGTCGTTGCCGCTGCGCGGCTTCACCGCCATCGCCTGGGACACCAGCAGGTGCAGGAGGTCCTCCAGGGTGGCGTGCTGGGCTTCGGGCTTGGCCTGGCGACGATCCAGTTCCTTTTCCAGGCTGGCGCAGAATGGCCCGAGGAAGCGCGAGAACACCGCCTGGATCAGCGCCTTCTTCGAACCGAAGTGATAATTCACCGCCGCCAGGTTGACCCCGGCCTTGCTGGTGATCAGACGCAACGAGGTTTCGGCGAAGCCTTTTTCCGCGAACAGCTGTTCCGCCGCATCGAGAATGCGTTCGACGGTTTCCGACTGGGCCATGGTTTCTCCGCCTGACAAACACTTGTTTGAAACATACGTTTCAGCCACATCCCTTGTCAAGCGGCAGATGACGCACCAGTCAGGAAAATTACAGAGAAGTCCCGAAAAACGGAAGCAAGACACTGGCCAACTTCATCGTGACGCAGGGCGAAATGTCATGCGGAAAATCATTGCCACGCCTCGCTCACTGTATATAATCCCAGTCACTGGATAAAAACACAGAGCGACGACATGCAGAAGCTGACGCCCCGCCAAGCCGAGATCCTCTCCTTCATCAAGCGCTGCCTGGAAGACCACGGCTTTCCGCCGACCCGGGCGGAAATCGCCCAGGAACTCGGCTTCAAGTCGCCGAACGCCGCCGAGGAGCACCTCAAGGCGCTCGCGCGCAAGGGTGCCATCGAAATGACTCCGGGCGCCTCTCGCGGCATCCGCATTCCCGGCTTCGAACCGCATGCCGCCAACGACGATGAGGGCCTGCCGGTGATCGGACGTGTCGCCGCCGGCGCACCGATCCTCGCCGAACAGAACATCGAGGAATCCTGCCGGATCAATCCCGCCTTCTTCAATCCTCGCGCCGACTACCTGTTGCGCGTGCGCGGCATGAGCATGAAGGACATCGGCATCCTCGACGGCGACCTGCTGGCCGTCCACGTCACCCGCGAAGCGCGCAACGGCCAGGTGGTAGTCGCGCGGATCGGCGAGGAGGTCACAGTGAAACGTTTCAAGCGCGAAGGCAGCAAGGTCTGGCTGCTGGCGGAAAACCCTGAGTTCGCTCCGATCGAAGTCGATCTGAAGGAGCAGGAACTGATCATCGAAGGCTTGAGCGTCGGCGTGATCCGGCGCTGACAGGAGATACCATGCAGACCTCCCACTCGCTGCCCAGCGCCCAGTTGCCACTGTTCCAGGAAGCGTTCTGGGCCAGCAACGGCGCTCCCTTGCTCGACGATGTCATCGACAGCCCTTCCAGCTCCATCGAGGAACCCGCTGCCTTTAGCGAACTTTCGCTCAGCGGCCTGCCGGGGCACTGCCTGACCCTGCTCGCGCCGATTCTCCGCGAGCTCAGCGAGGAACAGGATGCCCGCTGGCTGACCCTGATCGCTCCGCCGGCGAGCCTGACCCATGAATGGCTGCGCCGCGCCGGCCTGAACCGCGAGCGCATCCTGCTACTACAGGCGAAGGACAACGCCGCTGCCCTGGCGCTCAGTTGCGAGGCCTTGCGCCTGGGCCGCAGCCACACCGTGGTCAGTTGGCTGGAACCGCTGAGCCGGGCGGCGCGCAAGCAACTGTCCCGCGCCGCCCAACTGGGCCAAGCACAGAGCCTGAATATTCGTCTGGGTTGAAAAACGGCGGGGGACAGCGTTCAGTGCAGGACGCGGGGGCCTTCGTCGTGCTCCATCTCGCCCTCGGCAAGACGACCGGCCATTTGCACGCCGACATTGAACATGGCCTTGGCCACTTCGACATGCTGGCCTTGCAGGAAATTCTTCGCGTCCCCGGAGAACTCCAGGGTCACCAACGCCTCCTCGTCATCGGCGCGACGCAGCACGATGCGCCCGTCGGGCATTTCTACGATTTCAAGGAAGGATGTTGGCATGACAGACGCTCTCTACGAAGACGCGACATTGTAACAGCCCATCCAGTGCATCCCTAGCCCGCAACCGCCTTCCGGTTCCGCTCTCGCGCCTGTAACGGCGGTTCCAGAGCGCCCGGACGGCACCCGCTAAATTTTTTTGCTGGCAAATCAACCGAGTGGAACGGTAGGAAAATTTCCTACCGCTGATCGGCGAATGACGACGGCGTTACAGCTCCGTCAGGCTCTCGCGAAAACGCAGGACCAGTTGCTTCAACGACTGCCGCCATTCCTCGAGGGTCTCGCGAGAAAGCAAGGGAGCGTCTTCGTCGATACTCACGGCAACGATCAACGGTGTGCTGGGGTCGATCTTCGCTGCCTTGGTCGGTCGCGGCGGCAGGAACAGCTCGGAGTAGGCGCCCAGCAACTGGCCCAGCCAGGTTTCCGGCTGCGACGCCAACTCCACCAGTTCAGCCAGCTCGGGGCTGGGCGCGGCCGCCAGCACTTCGGCATTCAGCAATGCATCCACGCGAGGAGCGGCAGCCTGCGGCAGACGGTAGTAACCGGCGATCTCATGGCATACGCCGAGCACTGCGCCATAAAGGTGGAACAGCGCCGACTCGCGCTCCGCCTGAATGATCGCCTGGGCATTCATCGCCCGCTCGGCATCGGCTCGCTTCCAGGCCTCCAGAGCCAACCCGGCGAAATACAGCTTCTGGTTGGTGCGGGTATAAAGCTCTTGGGCCATGCCGGTACTCCCGGTTAAAACTGGAAGGAATGCGGAGCGCAGGCCAGGTCAGCGCCCGGCCTTCGCGCAGTATAAGCGCGCCCCATGCAAGCGGGCGCGCCATCCATCAGCGCTTGTCTTCGACCTTCCACTTGCCGCCATCGTAGAAGGCGCGCCAGCCGGTGGGCTTGCCATCGACCTCGGACTGCACGTACTGCTCCTTGGTCTTGCGGCTGAAACGGATCACCGCGGGACGGCCGTCCGGGTCTTTCTGCGGGGCGTCGCAGAGGTAATGGTACTTGGGATCCAGCTCGGCCTTGTGCGGGATGATCTCGCTTACCAACGGCGCGCGGGTCTCGCGGTTCTTCGGGAACTGGCTGGCGGCCAGGAACATGCCCGAAGCGCCGTCGCGCAACACGTAGATATCGTCCACCTTCTCGCACTTCAATTCAGGCATGCGGATGGCGTCCATCTTCGGCGGCGCCGCCTCGCCATTCTTCAGCAGCTTGCGGGTGTTCTTGCAGGTCGGATTGGTGCAACCGAAGAACTTGCCGAAACGGCCGGTCTTCAACTGCATCTCGCTCCCACACTTGTCGCATTCCAGGCTCGGCCCTTCGTAGCCCTTGATCCGGTACTGGCCTTCCTCGATCTCGTAGCCCGGACAGTCGGGGTTGTTGCCGCAGATATGCAGCTTGTGTTTCTCGTCCAGCAGGTAGGCGTCCATCGCGGTACTGCAGATCGGGCAGCGATGCTTGCCACGCAACACCCGCGACTCGGACTCGCCCTCGTCGTCCGCGGCGATCTCGTCGCCGGGAATCAGGTTGACGGTCGCCTTGCAACGTTCCTTCGGCGGCAGGCTGTAGCCCGAGCAGCCGAGGAACACGCCGGTGGAGGCCGTACGAATCATCATCGGCCGGCCGCACTCGCGGCAGGGAATGTTGGTCAGGGTCGGCTGGTTGGCGCGCATCCCTTTTTCGCTGACTTCGGCCACCTCGAGCTTCTTCTTGAAATCGCCGTAGAACTCGTCGAGCAGGTGCTTCCAGTCGCGCTCGCCCTGGGCCACGTCGTCGAGATGCTCCTCCATCCCGGCGGTGAAGCCGTAGTCCATCAGGTTGGCGAAGCTCTCGTTGAGCCGATCGGTGACGATGTCGCCCATCTTCTCCGCATAGAAGCGGCGGTTGTGGGTGGTTACGTAGCCACGCTCCTGGATGGTGGAGATGATCGCCGCGTAGGTCGAGGGGCGGCCGATACCGCGCTTCTCCAGTTCCTTGACCAGGCTCGCTTCGGAGTAGCGCGCCGGCGGCTTGGTGAAGTGCTGGCTCGGCTCGAGCTTGATCAGCTTGAGGTTCTCGCCTTCCTTCATTTCCGGCAGGACGTCGTCCTCGCCCGGCTTGCTCTGCTGCGGCAGTACCCGGGTATAACCGTCGAACTTGAGGATGCGGCCCTTGGCGCGCAGCTCGAAATCGCCGGCGGTGACGCTCACGCTGGTCGAAAGGTATTCGGCCGGGGTCATCTGGCACGCCACGAACTGGCGCCAGATCAGGTCGTACAGGCGCTCGGCGTCGCGCTCCATGCCGGACAGCTGGGTCGGCTTGAGGTTGACATCGGAAGGACGGATCGCCTCGTGCGCTTCCTGGGCGCCCTCCTTGCTCGAGTAGACGTTGGCCTTGCCCGGCAGGTACTTCTGGCCGAACTCGTCTTCGATGAAGCCGCGGACCATGCCAATGGCATCGGCCGACAGGTTGGTCGAGTCGGTACGCATGTAGGTGATGTAGCCGGCCTCGTAGAGACGCTGGGCCATCATCATGGTCTTCTTCACCCCGAAACCCAGGCGGTTGCTCGCCGCCTGCTGCAGGGTGGAAGTGATGAACGGCGCCGAGGGACGGCTGGAGGTCGGCCGGTCCTCGCGCTTGGCGACGCTATAGGCCGACGCCTTGAGCTTTTCCAGGGCCGCCATGGCCTGGGCTTCGTTGAGCGGCTTGAAGGCCTCGCCCTTCTCGCGGGTAACCTCGAAGCGCACGTTGGCGCCCTTGGCGGTACCGAGGTCGGCATGCACTTCCCAGTACTCTTCCGGGACGAAGGCGCGGATCTCGCGTTCGCGCTCCACCACCAGCTTCACCGCCACCGACTGCACGCGGCCGGCGGACAACCCGCGGGCAATCTTCTGCCAGAGCAGCGGCGAGACCATGTAGCCGACCACGCGGTCGAGGAAACGCCGCGCCTGCTGGGCGTTCACCCGGTTGATATCGAGCTCGCCGGGCTGGGAAAAGGCCTCCTGGATGGCCTTCTTGGTGATTTCGTTGAACACCACGCGCTTGTAGCGGCTTTCGTCGCCGCCGATGGCTTCCCGCAGGTGCCAGGCGATGGCCTCCCCTTCGCGGTCCAAGTCGGTCGCGAGATAGACGGTGTCGGCGTCCTTGGCCAGGCGGCGCAGCTCGTCGATGACCTTTTCCTTCCCCGGCAGGATCTCGTACTTGGCCTTCCAGCCATGCTCGGGGTCGACCCCCATGCGCGAGACCAGTTGGCGCCTGGCCTTCTCCTTCGGTGACAGCGCCGGCGCCTCGGAGGCGCTCTTGCGGCCCTTGGCCGCCGGCTCCTTGGAACTCGACGAACCACTGGTGGGCAGGTCACGGATGTGGCCGATGCTCGACTTCACCACGTACTGGCTGCCCAGGTACTTGTTGATGGTCTTGGCCTTGGCCGGGGATTCCACGATGACCAGCGATTTACCCATGGATCGGAAGGTTCCTGCGTCGAAAAGATGAATATAAAGGAGGGAGCGACTAGCGCGGCACCGCTATATATAGTGGCGAACGAGCCAAGGTCAAGCGCGGTCTTCCCCGTCGGGAGCTTTCTGCAAGCCCAGGGGATCGGCCTCGGGACTCACCAGGACGAAGCGCGGCACCCACTCGCCATCGACCTCCACGGCCTCGGTGAACATCTCCAGCGGACGCACCCAGAGACCGAATTCGCCGTACAGCGCCTGGTAGATCACCAGCGCCTCTTCCGTCTCCGAATGTCGAGCGACACCCAGGACCCGGTAGTTCTGTCCCTTGTAATGACGATAGAGCCCAGCCTGCAGGTCCATGTTCCTTACCTTGTCTCGAAAATCGGAAAACAACGGCACAATGCCGACATACAACAGCCCGGTATAGGCACGGATCGCACAATAGGCAAACCCGCGCTCCCGGGGCGTCATTTGCTCGATGCAGCCGGAAACGGCTGACACTGAAAAACGAAAGCCGGGGCACGAGGCCCCGGCTTTCCCCTTCTACGAACGCTTAGATGCGCTCGAAGACGGTGGTGATACCCTGTCCCAGGCCCACGCACATGGTGGACACGCCAAGGGTACCGCCGTTCTGCTTCATCACGTTCAACAGGGTGCCGGAAATGCGCGCACCGGAGCAACCGAACGGGTGACCCAGGGCGATGGCGCCGCCGTGGAGGTTGACCTTCTCGTCCATCTTGTCGAGCAGCTTGAGGTCCTTCAGCACAGGCAGGGCCTGGGCGGCGAAGGCTTCGTTGAGTTCGACGAAGTCGATGTCGGCGATGGTCAGGCCGGCGCGCTTGAGCGCCTTGTTGGTCGACGGCACCGGGCCGTAGCCCATGATCGCCGGATCGACACCCGCCACGGCCATGGAGCGGATCACCGCCATCGGCTGGATGCCCAGATCCTGGGCGCGCTGGGCCGACATCACGATCATGCAGGAGGCGCCGTCGGTGATCTGCGAGGAGGTCCCCGCGGTCACGGTGCCGCCTTTCGGATTGAACGCCGGCTTCAACTCGGCCAGGGTCTCGACGGTGGTTTCCGGACGAATGGTCTCATCGAAGTCGAAGACTTTCAGGAAACCGTTCTCGTCATACCCTTCCATCGGGATGATCTCGTCCTTGAACTTGCCTTCCTGGGTGGCTTTCCACGCCAGTTGGTGCGAACGCGCGCCGAACTTGTCCTGCGCCTCACGGCTGATACCGTGCATCTTGCCGAGCATTTCCGCGGTCAGGCCCATCATGCCCGAGGCCTTGGCCGCGTACAGGGACAGGTGCGGGTTCGGGTCGACGCCATGCATCATGCCGACGTGGCCCATGTGCTCCACGCCGCCGATGACGAATACATCGCCATTGCCGGTCTGGATCGCCTGGGCGGCGGTGTGCAGCGCGCTCATCGACGAACCGCACAGGCGGCTGACGGTCTGCGCGGCGCTGGTGTGCGGGATCTGGGTCATCAGCGACGCCATGCGCGCGATGTTCCAGCCCTGCTCCAGGGTCTGGTTGACGCAGCCCCAGATCACGTCTTCCACTTCGGCCGGGTCGACCTTCGGGTTGCGCTCCAGCAGCTTGCTGATCAGGTGCGCCGACATGGTCTCGGCGCGGGTGTTGCGGTGCATGCCACCCTTGGAACGACCCATCGGGGTGCGGCCGAAGTCGACAATGACGACGTCTCTCGGATTCAGGCTCATAAATTCACTCTCGCTCTAGTCGTTCCGCGATTAACCGAAGAATTTCTGACCGTTCTTGGCCATTTCACGCAGCTTCGCGGTCGGGTGGTACAGCGCGCCCAGCTCGGCGTACTTGTCGGCCAGGGCCACGAACTCGGCGACACCGATCGAATCGATGTAGCGCAGAGCACCACCACGGAAGGGCGGGAAGCCGATGCCGTAGATCAGGCCCATATCGGCCTCGGCAGCGGTCTCGACGATGCCGTCTTCCAGGCAACGCACGGTTTCCAGGCACAGCGGGATCATCATGAAGTTGACGATGTCCTCGTCGGTCACTTCGCGCTGCTCGACCACGATCGGCTTGAGCACTTCGTAGGCTTGCGGATCGGTGACCTTCTTCGGCTTGCCGCGCTTGTCGGTCTCGTAGGCGTAGAAGCCCTTGCCGTTCTTCTGGCCCAGGCGGTTGGCCTCGTACATCACGTCGACGGCGGTCTTGCCCTCGACCGCCATGCGGTCCGGGAAGCCCTCGGCCATGACGTCGCGGCCATGGTGGCCGGTGTCGATGCCGACCACGTCGGACAGGTAGGCCGGGCCCATGGGCCAGCCGAACTTCTCCATCACCTTGTCGATGCGCACGAAGTCGACGCCGAAGCTCAGCAGCTTGGCGAAGCCGCCGAAGTACGGGAACAGCACACGGTTGACCAGGAAGCCAGGGCAATCGTTGACCACGATCGGGCTCTTGCCCATCTTCTTGGCGTAGGCGACGGTGGTGGCGATGGCGGTTTCACCGGTCTTCTCACCACGGATCACTTCCACCAGCGGCATCATGTGCACCGGGTTGAAGAAATGCATGCCGCAGAAGTTTTCCGGACGCTTCAGCGCCTGGGCCAGCAGGCTGATGGAGATGGTCGAGGTGTTGGAGGCGATGATCGCGTCTTCCTTCACCGCGCCTTCCACTTCGGCGAGTACGGCTTGCTTGACCTTGGGGTTCTCGACGACGGCTTCGACGACGATGTCGACGTTGCCGAAGTCGCCATAGGACATGGTCGGACGGATGCCATTGAGCGCCTCGGCCATCTTCGCCGGGGTCAGGCGACCCTTCTCGACGCGCTTGCCGAGCAACTTGGCGGCCTCGTTCAGGCCCATCTGGATACCCTCTTCGCGGATATCCTTCATCAGGATCGGGGTGCCCTTGAGCGCCGACTGATAGGCGATGCCGCCGCCCATGATGCCGGCGCCGAGCACGGCGGCCAGTTTCACGTCCTTGGCGACTTCGTCGTATTTCTTGGCTTTCTTCTTCAGTTCCTGGTCATTCAGGAACAGGCCGATCAGGCTCTGCGCGACCGAGGTCTTGGCCAGCTTGACGAAGCCGGCGGCTTCGACTTCCAGCGCCTTGTCGCGGCCGAAGTTGGCGGCCTTCTGGATGCTCTTGATGGCTTCCACCGGCGCCGGGTAGTTCGGACCGGCCTGGCCGGCGACGAAGCCCTTGGCGGTTTCGAAGGCCATCATCTGCTCGATTGCATTCAGCTTCAGCTTTTCCAGCTTCGGCTGGCGCCGTGCCTTGTGGTCCAGCTCGCCGGCGACGGCGCGCTTGGCCAGGTCGAGGGCAGCGGCCTGCAGTTGCTCGGGAGCGACCACGGCGTCGACGGCGCCGACCTTCAGGGCGTCCTCCGCCTTGTTTTCCTTGCCCGAGGCGATCCACTCGACGGCGTTATCGCAGCCGATCAGGCGCGGCAGGCGGACGGTGCCGCCGAAGCCCGGGTAGATGCCCAGCTTGACTTCCGGCAGGCCGACCTTGGCGGTCGCGCTCATCACGCGGAAGTCCGCGGCCAGGCACATCTCCAGGCCGCCGCCGAGGGCGATGCCGTTGATCGCGGCAACGGTGGGTACGTCCAGGTCTTCGAAGTCGCTGAAGATCTTGTTGGCTTCGAGGTTGCCCGCCATCAGTTCCTCGTCGGGCAGCTGGAAGTTGTCAACGAACTCGGTGATGTCGGCACCAACGATGAACACGTCCTTGCCGCTGGTCACGATCACGCCCTTGACCGATGCATCGGCCTTGATCGCATCGACTGCCGCACGCAACTCACTGAGGGTGAGACGGTTGAACTTGTTGACGGACTCGCCCTTGAGATCGAAATTCAACTCGACGATGCCGCCCTCAAGAGGCTTAACCGTGATGGCTTTACCTTGGTAAATCATCAACTGATCTCCACGCTATTATGGAAGCTTGAACTTACACATCGGACGCCGTGTCGGGACCCTTTCGGCAACCGCCGAGCATAGTCCCAAACCCTTCGGCACACCCGCCGACGCGATAACCGGGTCTCTATTGTCGAGGCCTGCGCGAGGCAAACGCTCGATTCATACGCCCGTTTGACTTGGGTGCGCACACATTCCGGCAAAAGCCGGGAATTGTCAATCAGCCATCCGGAAAACACCTGCCCTCCTCCAGACCCTCTGCGCAGGGCCATTCAGCCAGCCTCTGTCGGACCATTCAGATGTTCGATGATCGGTGCCGTGGGCGCTTGTCCCGGCGCGGAAAGGCAGGCTAGAGTCGCCGCAGATCGCCATGCATGATCGGCCACGGGCCGTTACAAAAGAACAACAAGAAGGCCTCCAGGGCCACATGGAGATGGAACCCATGACCTGCCGTCCGTTCACTCTTTGTCTGGCCCTGCTCGGCCTGCTCAGCCTGCCCGCCTTCGCGGCAGGGACCGCCGATGACCTGCTCGCCCTGCACCAGATGCGGCTCGCCACGCAGAAATCCCTGAACGCCTTCTTCATGTACGTCGGCCAGGAAGGCGATCAGCGCTACGCCAGCCTGATCGAAAGCTCGGCGCATACGGCGCAGGCCCGCCTGCAGCGACTCGACGGCGTGAACGGCAGCGAATCCCGGCGCCTGCTGGGCCAGCTTCGCGAGCAATGGCAGGACTATGCGCGAGACCTCGACAAGCTGACCGGCGCGGTGCGCAACAAGGGCTACAGCGACCTGCAACCGGTCGCCGACCTGGCACGGCGCAACCAGCAACTGATGGACCTCGGCGGCCAGCTGTATCGCAGCCTGCAACGGGAAAACGCCGCCACGGTGCCGACGCTCACCGAGCAGAGCCGCGAACAGAGCCTGCTGATGCAGGGCATTGCCTTGGACTATGCCTCGCGCAACGCGTCGGTGGGTGCCAGCTTCTTCGGCGGCGGCGAGGAGCGTCCACTGGACGACCTGGCCAGCCGCTTTTCGGTCAACCTGTTGAAGCTGCAGCAGGCGCCGCAGAACGACGAGGAGATCGCCAGGGCGCTGCGCAGCGTGGCGATCAAGTGGCACTACATCGAGAAATCCCTGCGCAACTACAACCAGAACAGCGTGCCGTTCCTGGTCAACAAGAATGCAGACCGGATCATCGATGGCCTGGAGAAGGTCGCCGCGCTGTATGCCGCGCGCAACCAATGAACCTCGGCGCGCAGCCTCAGGCGCGCTGGCGGAGAAATTCGGCGATGCGCCCGAGGTCGGCGCTATCGCCGCCCTCGCCCCAATACAGGGCAAGGAACTGGGCGGTCGCCTCCACCTTGTAGACATCCCCGGGGAGGCTGTGCAGGGCGTCCAGCAACTCATCGTCCGCGCACGGCTCGCGCCACTGGTTCAGCCACTGGCCCGGGGTATTCTGCCAATAGCACCAGGCCTCCCGGCCGCGTCGGCGCGGGCAGTGGAACTGCGCGCAGGACGTCGGCGGAGAGCTCTCGAGCCAATGCGGCCAATCCTGGCGCGCGAGCTGCATGGCCAGGCCGAGACGGCGCGCCTCGAGGCGCAGGGCCATCTTGCCGCGCTGCCTGTTGGACGGCATCAGCCAGGCCAGGGGACTGAGCATGACAGCCAGCAGCAGGATCACCAGCCAAGTGGTCATAAGGAACGGACACTCGAAAAACGGTTAAGGCATTTGCCTCGATCCGCGCGCACAGGCAGGATCGGTCGCAGTCGCCAAGGGAGGCGCAGTTTACAGGCGAATGCAGCCACGGCGGAGCAGCTTTTTGCCCAGCGCAACGGAACAGGTTCCACGCGCGGCGCGAAAGTCCATAATGAAAACACTATCCCCTTCTGGGAGGAGACGTTCATGCCCTATCAACACATTCTGGTCGCCGTCGACCTGACCGACGAATGCGACCCGGTGATGAAGCGTGCGGCGGCCCTGGCCACCAGCAACCAGGCCCGGCTCTCGGTGGTGCATGTGGTCGAGCCCATGGCCATGGCTTTCGGTGGGGACGTGCCGATGGACCTGTCGATGTTGCAACAGCAGCAGTTCGACCAGGCCCGTGAACGCCTGGATGCCTTCGCCGTGCGCTATCCGGACCTCGGCAGCGAGCAGCGCCACCTGGTCTACGGGCAACCGCGCCAGGAAATCCACCGCCTCGCCGCGGAGCAGGCCTGCGACCTGATCGTGGTCGGCAGCCACGGTCGCCATGGCCTGGCGCTGCTGCTCGGCTCCACTGCCAACGACGTGCTGCACGGCGCGCCCTGCGACGTGCTCGCGGTGCACCTGAAGAAAGCCTGATCTCTCCCGCTCGGCCGGGGCTTGCGCCTCAGCCGAGCGTTTCCTCGGCGCTCATCACCAGCGGGCGGATCTTCTGCAACTGGGTTTCCAGCGAATAGCTGATGCTCGACGACAGCGAGAAGAAGGTCAGGAACGCCTTCAGGTTGGAATCGCTGACACAGGTGTCGTGGATTCGCTGCCAGAACGCCTGGTTGACCAGTTGCAACTGCTGGAACAGCCGCACCAGCCCTTTCAGTTCCCAATCGGCATGCCGCCCCTCGCGGAAATTGAAATACTGGCGCATCAGGTACAGCGGCACCACCCGCAGCACGAACTCCTGGTTGCTGGCGAACGGCAGGTGCTGCATGGCCATCGGCCTCAGCGGCGCCAGCAGCGGACAGGCGCTGCTGGCCATGATCAAGCCGATCAGCGCGCGCAGTCCTTCCTCCAGGCCCGCCTGCTTGATGTACTCGCGCTCCGGCGTGCGCACGCAAATGCCGGCCTTGCGGAACGCCGGCAGGTTGCGGAAATCCTCGATCACCCCGTGCAGGTCGACCGCCGCCGGACAATGGCTGTAGCGTTCGCGATCGAGCGGGCAGTTGCTGCAGCGATTGTGCTCCAGGCGCGTCCAGCGCGGCGCCGCGGCCGCCGCCTGCGGGTCGTAGTGCCGCTCCAGCTCGATGCGATAGTTGAGCTGATGCTGGTCGTCCAGCGTGATGCGGTACTCGATTGCCATGGACTGATCCTTTCTCGGGAGACGGCCGGCCCGTCAATGACGCCAGCCAGAGGAACCGGCGGGAGACTGCACCCACCGCCGGCAAGGCCCGCAAGGATCATCGAGATGAGCCGCTATCACATTGATGCAGCTCACTTTTTCGAAATGGATCAGTCTTCCAGTTCGGCCCAGCGCTCGAGCAAGGCATCGAGTTCCTGCTGCAACGCGTCCAGCCGCGCCAGGGTTTCGCGCTGCTCGTCCTGCGGGCGCAGATAGAAATCCTGCTGCGCGATGGCTTCCTGGACACCCGCCAGCTCCGCCTCGACCGCGTCGATCTGCCCGGGCAAGGCCTCCAGCTCGCGCTGCAACTTGTAGCTGAGCTTTTTCTTCACCGGCGCCTCGCTCGGCGCCGCGGCAGCCGGCACGGGTTCGGCGGCGGGCGCCAGCGCGGTATTCAGCTCGGCCTTGCCGCTCTTCGACTCGCTCACGCCGAGCAGGCGCGGCGTGCCCCCTTGGCGCAGCCAGTCCTGGTAGCCGCCGACGAATTCGCGAACCTTGCCCTCGCCCTCGAAGACCAGGGTGCTGGTCACCACGTTGTCGAGGAAGGCCCGATCGTGGCTGACCATCAGCACGGTGCCCTGGAAACCGAGCAGGACTTCCTCCAGCAGTTCCAGGGTTTCCACGTCGAGGTCGTTGGTCGGTTCGTCGAGCACCAGCAGGTTGGCCGGCTTGCTGAACAGCTTGGCCAGCAGCAGGCGCGCGCGCTCGCCGCCGGACAACGCCTTCACCGGGGTGCGGGCGCGCTGCGGACTGAACAGGAAGTCGCCGAGATAACTGAGCACATGCCGGTTCTGGCCGTCGATGGTGATGAACTCGCGGCCTTCGGAGATATTGTCGATCACCGTCTGCTCGGGTTCGAGCTGATGGCGCAACTGGTCGAAGTAGGCCACTTCCAGCTTGGTGCCCACCTCGATCTTGCCCGAGGTCGGCTGCAGGTCGCCAAGCAGCAGCTTGAGCAAGGTGGTCTTGCCGGTACCGTTGGCGCCGAGCAGGCCGATACGGTCGCCGCGCTGCAGAACCATGGAAAAGTCGCGTACCAGCGGCTGGCCGCCGGGATGGGCGAAGCTGACGTGCTCCACCACGATCACCTGCTTGCCGGACTTGTCCGCGCTTTCCAACTGGAAGCTGGCCTTGCCCTGGCGCTCGCGGCGCTCGGCGCGTTCGCGACGCATTTCCTTCAGCGCCCGAACCCGCCCTTCGTTGCGCGTGCGGCGGGCCTTGATGCCCTGGCGGATCCACACTTCTTCCTGGGCCAGGCGCTTGTCGAACAATGCGTTGGCAGCTTCTTCGGCGGCCAGTTGCTGTTCCTTGTGCACCAGGAAACTGGCGTAGTCGCCGTTCCAGTCGATCAGGTGGCCACGATCCAGCTCGAGGATGCGGGTCGCCAGGGATTGCAGGAAGGCGCGGTCGTGGGTAATGAACAGCACCGCGCCGTTGAAGCCCAGCAGCGCTTCCTCGAGCCAGGCGATGGCGCCGATGTCCAGGTGGTTGGTCGGTTCGTCCAGCAGCAGCAGGTCCGGCTCGGCGACCAGCGCCTGGGCCAGCAGCACGCGCCGACGCCAGCCGCCGGAGAGTTCGGCGAGGGTCTTGTCGGCCGGCAACTGCAGGCGGCTGAGGGTGCTGTCCACCAGTTGCTGCAGGCGCCAGCCATCGCGCGCCTCGAGTTCCTGCTGGACCCGCGAGAGGCGCGCCAGGTCGTCGTCGGTATGGATGTTCAGGCTCAGGTGGTGGTACTCGGCGAGCAGCTTGCCGACTTCCGCCAGGCCTTCGGCCACCACGTCGAACACTGTCCGCTCGTCGGCACGCGGCAGTTCCTGGGGCAATTCGCCGATCTTCAGCGCCGGTGCGCGCCAGACTTCGCCGTCGTCGGCCTGCTGTTCGCCCTTGACCACCTTGAACAGGCTGGACTTGCCGGTACCGTTGCGCCCGATCACGCAGACCCGCTCGCCACGGCCGATCTGCCACGACACCTTGTCCAGCAAGGGAGTGGTGCCAAAGGCAAGGGATACATCGGTGAACTTGAGCAGGGTCATGGGCGCCTCCGGAAACAGGGCGCGCATTTTACGCCGGATAGGCATCGGATGGCACGGCGCTTTCACCGCCATGCCGCAACGGCTAAGCTTAGGCGAGCCATCCGCCCGGCTTCGGGCGCGCCCCGCGACAGCGGTCGCGCGCCGGTCCCGCGAGCGGTCGAAACGCCCGTAGGCAGCCGTTGCGGACCTGCCGACGTTACCCGACATCACCTGCCCGGATAAGTCATGCGCGGTCGCCTGTTCACTCTCGTTTCCTGCTTTTTGCTCGGTATTTCCTCCGTCGACGCGGTCCACGCCGCTTCCCTGACCGAACAACGCCGTCTCTACGACCAGGCCAAGGCCGCCCTGGCCAAGGGCAACAGCGCGCCCTACATGGCCTCGCGCAGCGCCCTGCGCGATTACCCGCTGGAACCCTACCTGGCCTACGACGAACTGACCCATCGGCTGAAGTCCGCCAGCAACGAGGAGGTCGAGCGCTTCCTCACCGAACACGGCGACCTGCCGCAGATCGGCTGGCTGAAACTGCGCTGGCTGCGCTTGCTGGCCGATCGCGGCGACTGGAAGACCTTCGTCAACTACTACGACCCGAAACTGAACTTCACCGAGCTCGACTGCCTGTATGGCCAGTACCAGTTGGGCCACGGCCAGAAGGCCGAAGGCTATGCCACCAGCGAACGCCTGTGGCTGGTCGGCAAGTCGCAGCCGGCTGCCTGCGACACCCTGTTCGGCCTCTGGCAGGGCGAAGGCCAGCTCACCGAGGAAAAGGTCTGGAAACGCCTCAAGCTGGCCGCCGAAGCCCGCAACTACAGCCTCGCCTCGCACCTCGCGCAGCGCCTGCCGACCCTCGGCAACCAGGGCGCGCTGATGGTCAGCGTGGCGCAGAACCCCGCCCAGCTGAGCCAGACCGGCCGCTTCAGCCAGCGCGACCATGCCACCGCCGACGTGGTCGGTCTCGGCCTGCGCCGCCTGGCGCGGCAGGACCCGGAAAAGGCCCTGAGCCTGCTCGACTACTACAGCTCGGCGCTACCCTTCTCCAGCGACGAGAAGGTCGCCATCGCCCGCGAGATCGGTCTCAGCCTGGCCAAGCGCTTCGATCCGCGCGCACTGCCGCTGATGACCCAGTACGATCCCGGTCTGCGCGACAACACCGTCACCGAATGGCGCACCCGCCTGCTGCTGCGCCTGGGCCGCTGGGACGAAGCCTATGCGCTGACCCGCAAGCTGCCCCAGGATCTCGCCGCCACCAGCCGCTGGCGCTATTGGCAGGCACGCACCCTGCAACTGGCACAGCCGAACAGCAAGGAGCCGATCGCGCTGTACCAGAAGCTCGCCGGCGAGCGCGACTTCTACGGCTTCCTCGCCGCCGACCGCCTGAGCGTGCCGTACAAGCTCGGCAACCGCCCTGCACATATCGACCCGCGCGTCCTGCAACGCGTACGCAACGCCGCCAGCACGCGCCGGGCCATGGAGTTCTTCAACCGTGGCGAAGTGATCAACGCCCGCCGCGAGTGGTACCACGCCGCGCGCCTGTTCGACCGCGACGAGCTAATCGCCCAGGCCAGGCTGGCCTACGACATGCAGTGGTATTTCCCGGCGATCCGCTCGATCAGCCAGGCGCAGTACTGGGACGACCTGGACATTCGCTTCCCGATGGCGCATCGCGCCACCCTGGTGCGCGAAGCGAAGAACCGCGGCCTGCACTCCAGCTGGATCTTCGCCATCACCCGGCAGGAAAGCGCGTTCATGTCAGATGCCCGTTCCGGAGTCGGCGCCACCGGGCTGATGCAGCTGATGCCCGGCACCGCCAAGGAGACCTCGCGCAAGTTCGGCATCCCGCTGGCCTCGACCCAGCAACTGATCGTGCCCGACGTCAACATACGCCTCGGCGCCGCCTACCTGAGCCAGGTGCATGGCCAGTTCAACGGCAACCGGGTACTCGCCTCGGCCGCCTACAACGCCGGTCCGGGTCGCGTCCGCCAGTGGCTGAAAGACACCCGCCACCTGGCCTTCGACGTGTGGATCGAAACCATTCCGTTCGACGAGACTCGCCAGTACGTGCAGAACGTGCTGTCCTATGCGGTGATCTACGGGCAGAAGCTCAATGCGCCGCAGCCCATCGTCGACTGGCACGAACGCTACTTCGACGATTTCTGACCCCCACCCGGCCCGGACACCCGGGCCTTTCCAGTACCTTGAAAAGGACCTCAAGATGAACAAGCCCCTCGCCACCGCCCTGCTCGCCGCCTCCAGCCTGCTGCTCGCCGACGGCGCCCTGGCCGCCGACGCCTGCGGTACGCCGCGCAACGCCTTCGACAGCGTGTACTGCCGCAGCGGCGAGTTTTCCCAGGCCGACCGCGAGCTGAACCAGCAGTTCGGCACCCTGCGCAAGCACCTGAACGACGGCCAGAAAGCGCTGCTGAAGAAAAGCCAGATCGCCTGGATCAAGGAGCGCGACGCGGCCTGCAGCGAAAGCAAGGACAACGGTTATTTCGTCAACCTCGACTGCGCCACCGAGAAGACCCGCCAGCGCCTCGACTTCCTCCGCGAACGCGAGCGCGAGTGCCTGAGCACCGGCTGCGTCGACGCCAAGCTCTGATCGCCGGCAATGGTCGCCCGCCGCAACGGCGGGCGACCGTTCCTCAGTCTAGGATTTCCACCGGCATCCCCACCTCCAGGCTGCCCTGTCCCAGCGCAATCAGGTTCTGCCCGAACAGCACCGCGCCATCCTTTTCCCGGTAGGTCTTCAGGGTCGTCAGCGGCTCGCGGTCCTCGTTGCGCTCGCCGGTCGCCGGATCCAGGGTGGTGAGGATGCAGCGGGAACAGGGCTTGGCCACGACGAACTCGACCGAGCCGATGCGGATGCGTTTCCAGCCGTCCTCGGCGAACGCGGCGCTGCCTTCCACCACCAGGTTGGGACGGAAGCGTAGCATCTCCAGCGGCCGGCCGACCCGCTGGCTGAGGTCGTCGAGCGAAGCCTGGCCGATCAGCAGCAGCGGGAAACCGTCGGCGAAATGCACCTTCTGCCCCGGCTCGGCATAGCCGGTATCGACCTGCCGCGCGCGCGCCTCGGGAATGTGCACCAGGCGCGTCGGGCGGCCGAGGAAGCGTGTCAGCCAGTCCGCTGCGGCGTCGCCGGCATCCGGCGCCTGCAAGGTATCGCGCCAGACCGTGACGCCACGCAGGTTGGCGTCGGGTGCCGGTACTTCGAGGCTCAGCTCGGACATTCCCGGCGCATTCAGCCGCAGGACCTCCGGCGCCGCCCAGCGCGCCTGGATACGCCCCAGCTGCGGCAGCAGGCGCTGGGTGAAGAAACGTCCGGTTTCGGTGTCCACCGCCATCCAGCGTCGGTCGCCGACCACGCCCAGCGCATCGAGCGCGACGCGCTCCAGGGACTCGGCGGCGGAAGACTTGATCGGATAGCGGTACAGCGCGGAGAGACGGAACATGGAACCAGCATCCTTGGTGGAAAGATGCTGTTATACGGTGTCGCGGGAAAGGCCGACAAGACACAGACGCCACTCCAGGCAGCGGATCAGTCGGCTCCGCCCTCAGTCCTCGCGCGGCGGCTCGCACAACAACGGCGAATCGGCCGGCAAGTGCACGCGCAGCGCGCCCGGGGAAACCGAGAAACGCAGCTTGCGTCCTTCCAGCGGCTCGCCGTCGAGATTGACGTCGAGACCTTCCGCCGCCTCCACTTCCAGCCATGGCACCCGCGCGCGGACGAACAGGCTTTCCACTCCGTTGCCACCGCCGAGCAGGGTGCCCAGGGTACCGACCATGTCCTGCGGCGTCGGCAGGATGCTCACGTCGAGCAGGCCGTCGTCCACTCGCGCTTGCGGACACAGTACGTGCCCGCCGCCGGCCTGGCGCCCGTTACCGATGCCCAGGGCGAGGAACTCGCCTTCCCACTGGAAGTCCGGGGCGCTGAAACGGCCCTGGGCGGCATGCACTTCGGAAAAACGGGTCAACCCGGTCAACAGGTAGGCGGCACCGCCGAGAACCTTCTTCAGGTCCTCCGAGGTATTCGCCGTGACCTTCGAACCGAAGCCGCCAGTGGCCATGTTGAGGAACAGCTTGTCGTTCACCTCGCCCAGGTCGATCGGCCGCGCCGTCTGGTCGAGCAGCGCCAGCGCCGCGGCCGGCTCCAGGGGAATCCCGGCGGCGCGGGCGAAGTCGTTGGCGGTGCCCAGCGGCAGGATCGCCAGGCTCGCCTCGCCTCGCCCGCACGCCAACGCTTCGGCCACCTCGCGCAGCGTGCCGTCGCCACCGCCGGCGACCAGCGTCGCATAGCCGGCCGCCAGCGCCTCTTCGACGATGCGCCGGGCGTCGCCGTCCTCCCAGGTTACCCGCACCGCCAGCTCCCGTCCGGCCTCGCGCTGCGCCGCAACCGCGGCACGAACCTCTTCGTTGCCCGCCTGCTTGCCGTGCAGGACCAGCAGAACCTTGCCCTTGTCCATCGAACCGAACCCCTCGTCGTGGCCTTGTCTTTGCCTATTGACCGCGCATCCGGGACGGAAGTGCGGCGCCCGGTTCAGGCAGGGTAGCCGGTAATCTCGCGAATGCTGCGGTAGAGCGGGCGCAACTGGCGATACATGCGCAGGTAGACCTCGCCATAGAGCCGCTGGTAGATCTGCCGGGCCTCCGCCTGGGGCAGGAAAACCCGGCCGACGCGGGTCATCCCGGCCACCGCGCTGGCGACGTCCGGATAGAGACCGAGCCCCACCGCACAGTCGATCGCCGCACCCAGGCCGGACGCCTCGTAGACGTGCGGGCGCTCGGCCGGCAGGCCGAAGATGTCGGCGGTGAGCTGCATCGCCGCGTCGCTCTGCGAGCCGCCGCCGGCCACGCGCAGGCGCACGATCGGCGTGCCCGAACGCTTCTCGATGCGCTCCTTGCCCTGGCGCAGGGCATAGGCCAGGCCCTCGAGGATGGCCCGGTAGATGTGCGCCCGGGTATGCACGTCGCCGAAACCGATCATCGCTCCCTTGGCCTCCAGTCCCGGTTCGCGGATTCCCGGCGACCAGTAGGGTTGCAGGGTCAGGCCCATCGAGCCGGGCGGCACGCCGTTGACCAGTTCGTCGAACAGTTGCTCCGGCTCGACCCCCTGCTCGCGCGCCTGCTGCATCTCGCGCAAGCCGAACTCGCGCTTGAACCAGCTGACCATCCAGTAGCCGCGATAGATCATCACCTCGGTATTGAAATGATCGGGAATCGCCGCCGGATAGGGTGGAATCAGCGGCACGGTTTCCAGGTAGCGGGCGCGAGTGGTGTTGATGGTCGCCGTGGTGCCGTAGGAGAGGCAGGCGATGGTGGGCTCCAGCGCACCTGCGCCGAGCACCTCGCAGGCCTTGTCGGCCCCCGCGGCGATCAACGGCAGGCCTTGCGGAATGCCGGTGTGCCGGCTGGCTTCGGCGCTGATCTCGCCGAGCCGCTCACCCGGCTTGAACAGCTCCGGCAACTGCTCGCGGCGTACCGCCAGTGCCTGCCATTTCCAGTCCCGCGGCGCGGCCCAGCGCAGGCGCTTGTAGTCGAACGGCAGGTAGGCAACGCAGCACCCCACCGAGTCGACGAAACGGCCGGTCAGGCGGTGGCTGAGAAAGCCGGAAAGCAGCAACACCTTGTCGGTCTTCGCGGCGATCTCCGGCTGCTCCTGGGCCACCCAGTTGACCTCGGCCTGGGCGCGGAAATGCTCCACCGCACCCTCGGCGCCGACCAGCTTGAACAGCCAGCCCCACGGCCCCCTGATACGCTCTCGGACCTCCGCCCGGCGCTGGTCGAGCCAGAGGATCGCCGGACGCAACGGCCTGCCCTCGGCATCGACATGGATCACCGTGCCGCGCTGGGTGGTCAGCGACACCCCGCGGATGAGCCCGCGATCGATGTCCACTTGTGCCCAGAGCCGCCGACAGGCCTCGCCGAGCATCGCCCAGTAGTACTCGGGGTCCTGTTCGGCCCAGCCCGGATGTTTCGAGTAGTAGGCCTCCAGCTCCACCTTGCCCTTGCCCAGCAGGTTGCCCTGCAGGTCGAACAGCAGGGCGCGCACGCTCTGGGTGCCATTGTCGATCGCCAGCAGATAGTTCTTGTCGTTCATCTCGTTCTCGTCTCGGCTGGTCAGACGGGCAGGCTGTAGTGCCGGCGCCAGAGGTCCAGATAGGCCTGTTGCTCACGTTCCCAGCGCGGGTCGTCCCAGCCCAGTCGCGCTTGGCAGAGCGCGCGGATACGCGGCAGGTATGCCGCGCCGCCTCCGGGCAACAGCAGGCCGAGGCGGGTACGGCGCAACAGCAGGTCGTCGAGATGCAGCACCATTTCCGCCTCGGCGGCGAACGCCAGTTCGGCCCAGAGCGTTTCGCTGGCACCCACGCAGTCCGTTCCTAGGGTGTCCACCAGCCGCTTGAGGCGGACCAGGTCGCGTCCGTAGCGACCGGCCAGGCGGCGTCGCTGGCCACAGCCGAGCCCGTCGATGAGCGGGTCTTCACAGGCGCCGAAGACCGCCGCGCCATCGTCCGTGACCGTGCGCCCGAGCAGCGGCGCGCAGGCTTTTAGCACCTCCACCGCCAGCGGACGGAAGGTGGTCAGCTTGCCACCGGCCAGGGTCACGCAGCCCGGCTCGCGCCAGAGCACATGCTCGCGTTTCTCGTCGGAAGGCTTGCCGCTGTCGTCGCCGCTGCTGACCACCGGTCGCACGCCAGCCCAGGTCGACAGCACGTCGCGCGCCTCGATGGCCGCGGCGGGAAACTGCTGGGCGCAGGCCGCCAGCAGGTAGTCGAGTTCGGCGCGGCTGATCCGCGCATCCTCCCCAAGGCCGTCGCGATGGTCGAGATCGGTGGTGCCGACCACCGTCGCGCCCTCCCAGGGGAACACGAACACCGGTCGCCGGTCCGTGGCGTGCATGAAGCTGAAGGCATGGGCTACCGGCAGGCGCCAGGCCGGCAGCAACAGATGGCTGCCGCGCAGCGGGCGGATGTGTTCGCTTCCGCCGGGCTGGCGCAACTCATCGGCCCAGGCCCCGGTGGCCACCGCCAGGGCGCGGCAGCGAAAGTCGAGAAGCTCGCCGCTCTCGCGGTCCTCGGCACGCAGGCCGACCACCTGGCCGCCCTCGCGCAGCAATTCGCGCACGCGCATGCCGTTGAATGCCTCGCCGCCGTCGTGACGCGCCTCGGCCAGCACCCGCAGCACCAGGCGCGCATCGTCGGTCACCGCATCGAAGAATCGCGTGCCGCCGAGCAGCCGTTGTTCCTTCAGGCCCGGCGCCAGGTAGCGCAACGCGGCGGCGTCGTAGAAACGGTGGTTGCGCCGCCCGGCAAGGGCGTCGTAGACGCTCAGCAGGCCGCCGAATACCCGCGGGCCGGGAAAGCCGCCGCGGTAGTGGGCCATCACGAAGCTCAACGGCTCCACCAGTCCAGGCGCCTCGCCGAGCAGGCGCTGGCGCTCGCGCACCGAGTCGCGGGTCAGCCGCCACTGGCCCTTGGCGATGTAGCGCAGGCCGCCATGGACCATCTTCGACGAGCGGCTCGAGGTGCCCCAGGCGAAGTCCCGCTGCTCCAGCAGCAGGCAGCGCCAGCCGCGCCGCGCGGCTTCGCGGAGGATGCCGGCACCGCTGATGCCGCCGCCGACCACGATCAGGTCCCACTCCTGCCCCACCAGCGCCGGCAGGCGGCGGCGACGCCACTCCTCGTTCCAGGCTGAAGTCATTCCGCTCAGTCCTGCAGCAAGGTGCCGCGATTGAGCCGTCCAGCCGGATCGAAGTGACCGGCCATGGCACGCAGCGCGGCGACGCCCAGTTCGCCCTTCTCGCGGGGCAGGTAGGGTGCATGGTCCTTGCCGACGCCATGCTGGTGGCTGATGGTGCCGCGATTGTCGACGATCGCCTGGCTGGCCGCATGCTTGAGACGCTTCCAGCGTTCCAGCGTCGCCGCATAGCTCGCGGCCGGACGGAACACGTAGGTGGTATAGATGCTCGACCCCTCGCCATAGACATGCGAGAGGTGGGTGAACACATGGACCTTCTCGCCCTCGGCGGCCAGGCCGTCGCGCAGGCTGGCCTCGATCTTCTGCAGCAGGCCGTCGACGTTGCTCCAGTCGGTGGCGGTCTCCAGGGTGTCCACGGCGTAGCCCGCCTGCCACAGGGCCTCGCGCAGGTAGGGGAAGCGGAAGCGATTCTGCGCCCACTTGCGCCCCAGCAGGGTGCCGGTGAAGACCCCGCCGAAGCGTTTCAGCAAGGCCTTCGCCTGGCTCAGCGATAATCCGTTCTGCCGGCGGTTGCCGGTCACGCCGAAGGTCAGCATGCACTTGCCCTCGCCCGCGCCGCGCAGCGCCAGGTATTTCTCCAGCCAGGCGATCTGTCCGGGATGGCCGGCCAGGGCCAGTTGGGTCATGGTTTCCACGGCGTTGGACAGGCGCAGCATCGACAGCGGCACGCGCGCCTGGGCCAGCTCGCGGGTGGCTTGCAGGGCCTGCTGCCAGTTCGGCAGGAAGACGCTGTAGAAGCGCTCGTCCTCGGCCAGCGGCGAGACCCGCACCTTCACCGAGGAAATGATCCCGAAGCGCCCCTCAGAGCCCAGCACCAGTTCGCGCAGGTCCGGTCCCGCCGCGGATGCCGGGAAGGTGGCGATCTCAAGCGGCCCGGCGAAGGTCTCCAGGGTCCCGCCGGCGAAAAGTTGTTCGATCCGCCCGTAGCGCAGCGACTGCTGGCCGCTGGAGCGGCTGGCGACCCAGCCACCGAGGGTCGACAACTCCCAGGACTGCGGGAAATGCCCGAGCGTGTAGCCCAGCGCACGCAACTGGCTCTCCACCTGCGGGCCGGCGGCGCCGGGGCCGAAGGTCGCGACCAGGCTCTCGCGGTCCAGGTCGAGCAGGCGGTTCATGCGCTCCAGCGAGACCGTCAGTACCGGCCGCCGCGAGGCTTGCGGATTGATATGGCCGGCCACGGAAGTACCGCCGCCATAGGGAATCAGTTGCAGGTCGCGGGAGTCGGCCAAGGCCAGCAACTCACGGATCTGCTCGGCGGTTTCCGGATAGGCCACGGCGTCCGGGTAGACGCCGAAGTCGCCCTCGCGCATCGCCAGCCAGTCCGGCAGGCTCTGCCCGCGGGCATGCAGCAGCCGCTCACGGGGGTCGATACTGTAGCGCGGATCGGCCTCCAGGCGTGACGCCGGGACCTTCGCCAGCGCCGCCTCCAGGCTGGCGTCCGGCAAGCGTGCGCCCTGCCCGACCAGTTCCGCCAGGAACCCACGGGCGCTGTCCGGCAATTCGACCACGGTGCTTTCTTCGCCCCAGCCATTCCAACGGCGCATGAACCTCTCCCCTCGCTTGTCGCGGCAACCTGTTTATCGGAACCTTTCTGGCTGCCTATACTAGCCAGCCGCCCTCGCCTGTCACTGTCGGATCGAGACACTCCCTGTGACCGATCAAGACAGCCGGCACGCACGCCGGACGGCCTGTTCCACCCGCCACGACAAGAACAACGACCATGCAGACCCTTGGCTCCACCTCGGTTCCGGCCCTGCTGAAATACCTGCGCCACGCCGAACGGCTCGGCCTGGACATCGCCCCTGCCCTGGCCGCCGCAGGCCTCCAGGCCGACCAGCTCAACGACAATCGCCAGCGCCTGCCGGGCGAAGCCCACGAGCGCCTGCTCGGCTACTTCTGCGAACATTCCGGCGACCCCCTGTTCGGCCTGCATTCGGCGCGCTTCGTCCAGCCCGGCTCCTGGAGCGTGCTCGGCTACATCACGATGAACTGCGCCACCCTGGGCGAGGCCATGAGTCGCATCACGCCCTACGAGAAGCTGGTCGGCGACATGGGCACCAGCCGCATCGAGGCGGCCGGCGGGCAGGTCCGGCTGATCTGGAACTGCCGCCACCAGACACCCCTGGTACGGCGCCACATGGTCGAGCACGTCCTGGCTTCCTGGGTCCTCTACGCGCGCTGGATCGCCGACCTGGAAGGTTCGCCGGACGAGGTCTGGCTGGAACACGAACTGCCGGACGGAACCCGCGTGGAAGACTACGAGACCTTCTTCGGTTGTCCGGTGCGCTTCACCCGACCCTGCTCCGCGCTGCTGGTGCCGCTGGACTACCTGGCGCTGCCGCTGCGCCAGGCCGACGCGACGCTGCTGCGCACCCTGGAGGAACATGCCCTGGCGCTGATGGCCGAGCTGGACGATGACGAGCCACTGCCGCTGCGGGTGAAGAACGCCCTGCGCCAGCTACTCAAGGACGGCCTGCCGCGCAAGGAACGGGTGGCGGAAAAGTTCGGCATGACCGTACGCACCCTGCAACGCCACCTGCAGCAAGCCGGCAGCAGCTACCAGCAGACCCTCGACGAACTGCGCCGCGAACTGGCCGAGCACTACCTTCTGCATAGCGAGCTGCCGATCCAGAACATCGCCCAGTACCTGGGCTTTACCGAGTCCCGCTCGTTCCATCGCAGTTTCAAGGGCTGGACCGGGCAGACGCCCGGCGAGTACCGGCAACGGCGGCGCAAGGAGCCGGCGGCGCAATGAGAACGGCGGCCATCCGGCCGCCGTCGGCTCAATCGAGCAGTTCGCTCAGCGGAATGAACGCCACGCCCTCGCCCTCCACGAGGGTACGCCCCTCGCGGACCTCCACCAGCCCCTCGGCCCAGGAAGCGCTGCGCAGTACCCCGGAACTCTGGTTCGGATAGAGCACCGCGCAGCCCAGCTCCAGACGGCCACGCAGGTACTCGCGACGCTGCCCCGCCTTGGTCCAGGCGAAGCCGGCCGGTACCTCCACCCGCAGCGGCGCGACCTGCGCCACGCCGAGCCGGCGCAGCAGGTAGGGACGCGCCAGCAGGGCGAAGGTGACCAGGGTCGAAGCCGGATTGCCCGGCAGGCCGATCACCGGAATATCCTGGAACTGGCCGACGGTCAGCGGCTTGCCGGGTTTTATCGCCAGCTTCCAGAGGGTCAGCTCGCCGGCTTCGCGCAGCGCCATGCCGAGGAAGTCGGCCTCACCCACCGATACGCCGCCAGTGGACAGGATAAGGTCAACCCCGGCCAACCCGGCCAGGCGCTCGCGGGTACGTGCCAGATCGTCGGGAAGGATGCCAGCGTCGAGCACGTCGCAGCCCAGGCGTTGCAGCCAATCCTTGAGCAACGGACGGTTGCTGTTGTAGATCTGCCCGGCCTGCAGCGGCTGGCCCGCCTCGACCAGCTCGTCGCCGGTGGACAGCAGCGCCACCCGCGGCTTGCGTCGCACCTCCAGGGCCGCGCAACCGAGCGAAGCCGCCAGCCCCAGTTCGATGGAGCGCAGGCGCGTGCCGGCCGGCAGGACAAGGTCGCCCTGGCGGGTTTCCTGGCCACGCGGGCGCACATGCTGGCCCGCGCGCAACGGCTGGGTGAAGCGCACGCGGCCATCGTCGAGCGCTTCGGCGTTTTCCTGCATCTCTACCAGATCGGCGCCTTCCGGCAGCGGCGCACCGGTGAAGATCCGCGCACAGGTACCCGCTTGCAGCGGCTCCGGCGCCTGTCCGGCAAAGATCTTCTGGCTGACCGGCAATGGCTCGCCGCTCCAGTCGGCGAGGCGCAAGGCGTAGCCGTCCATGGCGCTGTTCGGCCACGGTGGCAGGTCCAGGCCGGCCAGCAGGTCGACCGCCAGCACGCGGCCGCCAGCCCGCTCCAGGGGCACCTGCTCACACATATCGATAGGCGTTTGCGCAGCCAGTTCGAGGAGCCGTTCCAGCGCCGTCTCGACCGGCATCAGCCCCGGATGTTCGCAGCAGCCGCTCACCCGCGGCTCTCGCAGGGCGCCGCCTGTTTCAGGTGCGGGACGAAGTTGCACGGGCGATGACGGGCGTCCAGTTGCTCGACGAGGATGCCTTCCCAGGCAGTGCGGCAGGCGTTGGTGGAACCCGGCAGGCAACAGACCAGGGTACCGTTGGAAAGCCCGGCCAGGGCCCGCGACTGGATGGTGGAGGTACCGATGTCGGCCAGCGAAATCTGCCGGAACAGCTCGCCGAAGCCGTCCACCTGCTTGTCCAGCAGGCAGGCCACCGCTTCCGGGGTGCTGTCGCGGCCGGTGAAACCGGTGCCGCCGGTGATCAGCACGACCTGCACGCTGTCCTCGGCGATCCAGGTCGCGACCTGTGCGCGGATCCGGTACAGGTCATCCTTCAGCAGCACGCGAGCGGCCAGGTTGTGCCCGGCCTCGGTCAGGCGGTCGACGAACAACTGGCCTGAGGTATCGGTTTCCAGGGTACGGGTATCGCTGACGGTCAGGACGGCGATGTTCAACGGCACGAATACCGTTTCGGCCTTGTGGCTCATGGGGTTGGCCCTTGCTTGTGGACGTGATCGCGGTGTTATATCACAGGCCCGACACGGAGACCCCAGATGCCCGATAGCGCCCTGCCCCCCTGCTCCATCCTTCTCCTGGCGGGAGGCCGCGGCCAGCGCATGGGCGGTCGCGACAAGGGCCTGATCGAGTGGCAGGGCCTGCCCCTGATCGCCCACCTGCATCGCCTGGTACGCCCGCTCACCGATGACCTGATCGTCTCCTGCAACCGCAACCAGGAACACTATGCGGTATATGCCGACCGCCTGGTGAGCGACGACAGCCGGGACTTCCCCGGCCCGCTCGCCGGCATCCGCGCCGGCCTGGCGGTGGCCCGGCATCCCTGGCTGCTGGTGCTGCCCTGCGACGCGCCGCGCATCGACCGCGCCTTGCTGGAAACCCTGCTGCAGGCCGCCGGCCGCACACCGGCGCGCCCCTGGATGCTGCGCTGCGGCGGTCAGTGGGAACCGCTGTTCAGCCTGATCCCGACGCACCTGGCCGAAGAGATAGAACACGCCTGGCGCCAGGGCGACCGTAGCCCACGCCACGTCCTGTTGCCGCTTGGCGCGGAGGCCATCGAGCTGGCCGCGGGCGATCCGCGGCTGGCCAACCTGAACACCCCCGAGCTGTTGGCTAATCACCGCGAACTGAAGTAAAACGGAAGAGACGTCGAGTCGAATTTTCTCGAAGGTGGGGGGAACACTCGTTTTTAGGGGGGGAACTCTTCCTAGAACTCGTCTGTCAGAAACTCGTAACTTCAAAGTCTGACCGCACAGGAGAACTGCGCAATGATCAAGCGGATGCTACCCGCCTTCCTCCTCGCCGTAGGCCTCGGCGCCCTCGCGGGTTGTTCCAGCCCTACCGTGATCACCCTCAACGACGGACGTGAAATCCAGGCCGTAGACACTCCTTCCTATGACGAGGATTCCGGCTTCTACGAGTTCGAACAGCTCGACGGCAAGCGCGCCCGCGTGAACAAGGACCAGGTCCGCACCGTCAAGGAACTCTGATACCGTCGCGTAACAGGTTTTCCTGAAGACCCCGTCGACTCGAACGAGCGACGGGGTCTTTGCTTTTCCGCCCGAGAAAACCGGGGCTCGAAAAAAAATTCATCTAACCCCTTGTGTACCAAAACTTTTTCTGTAGAATGCGCCCCAACAAAACGGAGCGTAGCGCAGCTTGGTAGCGCGTCTCGTTCGGGACGAGAAGGTCGCTGGTTCGAATCCAGTCGCTCCGACCATATCCCGAAAAACCCGCCTCAACGGCGGGTTTTTTATTGCCTGCGATCCGGTCTTTCTCACAGGGTACGCAGGTAGGCCACCAGGTCGCCCTTCTCTTCCGCGGACAGCTTGCGGTCCAGCACCAGGTTGAAGAACTCCACCGTGTCCTCCAGGGTCAGCAGGCGGTCGTCGTGCAGGTACGGCGGCGAATCCTTGATCCCGCGCAACGGGAAGGTCTTGATCGGCCCGTCGGCGGACGCCATCACGCCATTGACCAGTTTCGGATCGTAGAAGCGCTCCACCTTCAGGTTGTGCATCAGGTTGTCGGTGAAGTAAGGCGGCGCATGGCACCCGGCGCAGGCCGCCTTGCCGTAGAACAGCTTTTCGCCACGCAATTCCTGCTCGCTGGCCTTGCGCGGATCGAGCCGCCCCTCCACATCCAGCTTCGGTGCCGGCGGGAAGTCCAGCAGCGCCTGGAACTCACCCATGAAATGCACCTGACTGCCACGCTCGAGCACGTTCACGCCCTTCTTGGTGGCGATTACCGGATCGCCGTCGAAGTAGGCGGCGCGCTGCTCGAACTCGGTGAAGTCCTCGACGGTCTTCAGGGCCCTCTGCGAGCCGAACAGCCGCTGGATGTTCACGCCGCGCAGCGTCGGCGTGTCGATGCGGTGGCGGAACGGTTGCGGGCGCACGTCGCCGGCAAGGTGGGTAGCGGCATTGGTGTGGCCGTTCGCATGGCAGTCGAAGCAGGCCACGCCGCGGCTCGGATGCTCGCTACGGCGATCGTCGGTGAGGTTGAACTGCTGCTGCGGAAAGGCCGTTAGCAGCAGGCGCAGCCCTTCCAGCTGCTTGGGATTGAGAATCCCGTTGAACAACTCGAAATAGTTGTCGATGGTCACCAGCTTGCCCTTGGACACATCGCCCAGGTCAGGCCGGGTGGTAAGGAACATCGGTGCCGGGAATTCCGGCAGGAAGTGGTCCGGCAGGTCGTAGTCGAGGTCGAAACGGGTCAGGTCGCGGCTTTCCTGGCGCTTGATCTCGTCGATGAGGAACTTGGGAAAGACCATCCCGCCTTCGGCATGGTTGGGGTGCGGCAGCGGCAGGAAGCCGCCGGGGAACAGCCCCTGCTTGCGGATTTCCTCGGGGCTCAGCCTGGCCAGTTCCTCCCAGTTGGTGCCGGCCGGTAGCTTCACCCGGACCCCTTCCTGCAGCGGCTTGCCGCGCGTCATGCTGGCGCCCTTGGCCGGCCTGTCGCTGAGATCGTAACGCTGTTCGAGAAGCGTCTTGTGGGCCTGCTCGATCGACGGCTTGTTCGCTGTCATGCGCTTCATGATGGTGGTGAAGTCCTCGTTGATCACCACCGGCGAATAGCTGGAAGTCTTGCTTGGCTGCTCATCCCCCGCGACCACGGCGGATTGCAGCCCCAGGGCGAACGGCATGACCCAGAGGGCATGGCGCGTCCAGGCGGGCGTTTTCATCAGGCGTCCTCTTTCGTTATGAGGAAACGCCGAGCCTCGTCGTCCCGACCCCACACCCCGGCGGTCCGCGACAGCGGACCGAACGACCTGCAACGCGTCCTGCGCCACGCGGGTTCCCGGCTGTTTCCAGTCAGTCCTGAAGGGAACTCAGGGTTTATCCATCGCCCTTCAGGCCTAGCCGAGCGCAGCCTGCCGAGCCAATAGGCTCAGGCTATGAAAACCATTGAGAAATACCTATGCATCGCTTCGCCAGCATCGCCGAAGCCAGGTACCGCGCGGCATGGGGGAAGGAGGCGGAACGCAGCCCGGTTTGCGCATAGAGCGCGGGGTTACCAGCAGTGCCGCGCTTAGCGCGAATGAATAGGCATCAGCGGCTGAGGAAGGCTGCGACCTGCTCGGCCTCGAACGGCCAGTTCAGCTCGGCGCCATTGTCGCAGCGGCGCAGCACCGGGATCCGCAGACCATAGCGCTCGACCCAGGCTTCGTCGTCGGCGATCTCCACCAGCTCGACCAGCAGGCCATGTTCGACGAAGGGCATCAGCACCGCCTCCGCGACTTCGCAGAGGTGGCAACCGAGGGTTCCGAAGAGTTGGCATTCCGGTGGCATCGAAAGGACCTGTGCAGTGTTTCGCGGCGATGGTAGCACCCGCGCTCAGATGCCAGCGACCTGCAACAGACTTTCGGCCGCCTGCCGGGCCTCGCGAGCCTGATCCGCCGGCCCGTGGATGTGCGCCATCACCAGGGCGCCCTCCATCAGGTATTGCAACTGCCGCGCAAGCAGTGCCGCCGAACGCACGCCCAGTCGCTCCAGCTGGCGCTGGAAATAGGCTTCGACGAAGGCCTTTTGCTCGGCCGCCTGGCGATGGATCGGATGCGAGCGCTCATGGAACTCGGCGGCGGCATGGATGAAGGCACAGCCACGGAACGCCTCGTCCTGGAGGAACTCCTCCAGTCCATCGAACACAGCCAGGATCGCCGCGCGCGGCTGCAACCGCGCCTCGGCTTCGAGCATGCGTTCGGCGGTGCGCTGCCGACGCACCTCCAGGGCGGCCATGATCAGTTCGTCCTTCGAGCGAAAATGCTTGTACAGAGTCATCTTCGCCACCCCGGATTCGGCCAGGATGCGGTCGATGCCGGTGGCGTGGTAACCCTCGCGATAGAACAGGTCGACGGCGGTGCTGAGCAGTTGCTCGCGTTTGCGGGATGTCATGGAAAGCCTCCTGAGCGGCCCATTATGCGCGACCCTGCCGCCCCCTTGAACCGCTCTGCGTCGCTCCCCGGACGAATACCGACGGAAAAGGGCGAACGCACCCCTTGAAATATACAGACCTGTCTGTCTAATATCCAGACACCCACTCCCCTGCCAGGAACCCTCAGATGAAACTCCATGACCTGGATCTCTCCGGCAACGCCTACAAGGTCCGCCTGTTCCTCTCCCTCATCGGCCGCGAGGCGACGCTGCGGCCGGTCGATTTCCTCAACCGCGAGCACAAGACCCAGGCCTTCCTCCGCATGAATCCCCGCGGGCAGGTCCCGGTGCTGGAAGACGGCGATCTGCAACTGGGCGACTCCCACGCCATTCTCGTCTATCTGGCGCGACGCCATGCCGGCCCCGAGTGGTATCCGCTCGACCCCGTCAGCCAGGGCCGCATCGCCTACTGGCTCAGCTATTCGGCCAACGAGGTGCAGAACGGCCCGGCCAGCGCCCGGCTGATCACTCGCTTCAACCTGCCGCTGGATCGCGAGCAAACCCACCAGCGAGGCCTGGAAGTGCTGCGCCTGGTCGACCGGCACCTGGCCGAGCATCGCTGGCTGGCCCAGGGCGAACAGCCGAGCATCGCCGACGTGGCCCTCTACCCCTACCTGGCCCTGGCCCCCGAGGGCGGCCTGGCGCTGGACCACTACCCGGCGCTGAACGCCTGGATCGCCCGCATCCGCGCGCTGCCCGGCTACATCCCGATGCCCGGCCTGTAGCTCGGCAGGAGGCAGCATGAGCCAGGAACAGAGTCCCTTCCACGCCGGCGAACTGGCGATCCAGGAACGCGCCGGCGTTCGCGAACAGGTCGCCGGCTTCGGCAGCCGCGCGATCCGCGCCTTCATGCCGGACCAGCACCGGGAGTTCTTCGCCCTGCTATCGCTGTTGCTGGTGGGCAGCCTCGACGCCGACGGCTACCCCTGCGCCTCGGTGCTCTGGGGCCCCCCCGGCTTCGCCCGCTCGCCGGAACCGACCCGCCTGCGCATCGACAGCCTGCCGCAAGCGGACGATCCGCTGGCGGCCAATCTCGAGGCCGGCAACCGCCTCGGCATCCTCGGCCTGGAATGGCCGACCCGCCGCCGCAACCGCATGAATGGACGGGTCCTGGCGCGGGACGGAAAGGGTTTCACGGTCGGCGTCGAGCAATCCTTCGGTAACTGTCCCAAGTACATCCAGGCGCGCAGCCATCAGCCCGTCTCCAGGGTCGCTAGTCCCGCGTTGCAGGGCGAAGGACTCGATCCGCGCTGGCTGTCGCTGGTCTCGCGCAGCGATACGCTGTTCATCGCCAGCCAGCATGCCGATCCGCTCAGAGGCGGCGTCGATGTCTCCCACCGCGGCGGGCCGCCGGGCTTTCTCCGGCTCGGCGCGGATGGCCGCCTGTGGTTGCCCGACTACGCCGGCAACCGCCTGTTCAATACCCTCGGCAACCTGCTCCAGGAGCCTCGCTGCGGCCTGCTGTTCATCGACTTCGACAACGGCGACCTGCTGCACCTGCACGCCGAGGCCGAGCTGTTCTGGCCGGGTTCGCAGCCATCCATCCCCTGGCCCGCCGGCGCCGAGCGCCTGCTGGCGTTGCGCCCCGCAGGCTGGCGCTGGCGACGCGGCCGCCTGCCGCTGGCATTCGGCGAGTCCCAGCCATCCCCTTTCCTTCCTGCCGGTGAATCTTGATGCCTTTCCTGTATCGCCTTGCCTCGTTGTTGATCGCCCTCCTCGTCCTGCCGGTGCAGGCGGCGGAAATGCGAGTCGCCCTGCTGCGCACCTCGGGAGTGGAAACCCTCGATGCGCTCACCGTCGACGGCGGCTCCTGGGTACGCCGGGTGCCGCTCAGCCATACCGCGGTGCTGATCGAGCACCATGCCGCCACCCTACTCTTCGACACTGGCCTGGGGCGCGACATCGACGCCCAGTTCCGCGCCGACATGCCCTGGTGGGCGGCGCCGCTGTTCGCTTACCAGAAAGTCGTCCCGGCGCGCGACCAACTGGACGCCGCCGGTATCCGCGTCGATCGCATCCTGCTGTCCCACGCACACTGGGATCATGCCTCGGGCCTGGTCGACTTCCCCGAAGTACCGGTCTGGGCACCCTACGAGGAGATCGCCTTCAGCCGCATCGCCACCCCGCCGGCCGCCTTCCCCAGCCAATTCCGCCATGGCGTGCGCTGGCGACCTTACAGCTTCGATCCGCAGCCGTTCATGGGCTTCGACGAAAGCCTCGACCTGTTTGGCGACGGCCGCCTGGTGCTGGTCCCCCTGCCCGGCCATACGCCCGGCTCGGTCGGTCTGTTCGTCACCCTCGACAGTGGGCGCCGGCTGTTCTTCAGCGGCGACACCAGTTGGCGACTCGAAGGCGTCGAAGGCCCGCGGCAGAAATTCTTCGCCGGCCGCGCCCTGGTCGATCGCGATCCCGCGCGCACCCTCGCGCAACTGGCGAAGATCCGCCTGCTGCTCCGCAGCGACCCGCGCCTGAGCGTGATTCCGGCGCACGATGCGCGGGTCCAGGCCGCCCTGGGCTACTTCCCGCACTGGTTGGAATAGCGGGAAAGCCCGTCCTAGACAGGGTTCGTGCCAATTCGCGGCCACCCTCGACTAATGTCTAACAGTGACCGTCTTCCCGTAGTGCTTAAGTAACCGGGCTGTCACAGGCCGACGTGGCGTCACGCCGCCGCCATCGGCCTGCCCCAAGCGCTCGAGGAGACAATAACAATGAGCATGACCCCGATCGCCCGTGCCGTGGCTTTTGCCACGCTGGGTTCCAGCATTACCGTCCCAACCCTGGCCCATGCCGAGTTCATCAAGGACAGCAAGGCCAGCATCGAACTCCGCAACTTCTACTTCAACCGTGATTTCCGCCAGGAAGGCGCCAGCCAGTCCAAGGCCGAGGAATGGGCCCAGGGCTTCCTCCTGCGCTACGAGTCCGGCTACACCGAGGGCACCATCGGTTTCGGCGTCGACGCCATCGGCCTGCTCGGGGTGAAGCTCGACTCCAGCCCCGACCGCAGCGGCACCGGCCTGCTCAAGCGCGACCGCGAAACCGGCCGCGCCCAGGACGACTATGGCGAGGCAGGGATCACCGCCAAGCTGCGGGCGTCGAAGAGCACCCTGAAGATCGGCACCCTGACCCCCAAGCTGCCGGTGATCATGCCCAACGACAGCCGCCTGCTGCCGCAGACCTTCCAGGGTGGCGCGCTGAACTCCATGGAGATCGACGGCCTGACCCTCGACGCCGGGCGCCTGAAGAAGGTCAACCAGCGCGACTCCTCGGACAACGAGGACATGACCATCACCGGTGGCGGCAAGCGCAACATCGTGGTCCGTTCCGGGCTGACTTCGGACAAGTTCGACTTCGCCGGCGGCAGCTACAAGTGGACCGACAACCTCAGCACCAGCTACCACTACGGCAAGCTCGACAACTTCTACAAGCAGCATTACCTCGGCCTGGTGCACACCCTGCCGATCGCCGACAAGCAGTCGCTGAAATCCGACATCCGCTGGGCGCGCTCCACCGACGACGGCTCCAGCAACGTCGACAACAAGGCGCTCAACGCCATGTTCACCTATAGCCTCGGCTACCACGCCTTCGGCGTCGGCTACCAGAAGATGAGCGGCGACACCGGCTTCGCCTACATCAACGGCGCCGACCCCTACCTGGTGAACTTCATCCAGATCGGCGACTTCGCCAACAAGGACGAGAAATCCTGGCAGGCGCGCTACGACTACAATTTCGCCGGCGTCGGCATTCCCGGCCTGACCTTCATGACCCGCTACGTCAAGGGCGACAACATCGACCTGCTGACCACCTCGGGCGAAGGCAAGGAATGGGAACGCGACATGGACATCGCCTACGTGTTCCAGAGCGGCCCGTTGAAGAACCTCGGGGTGAAGTGGCGCAACGCGACCATGCGCACCAACTACACCAACGACTACGACGAAAATCGCCTGATCGTCAGCTACACGCTGCCGCTCTGGTAACGGCAGGACCGGCGGATAGCCGCGGTACGGCCATCCGCCCCTCCCCAGGGCCCCGCGGCAGAACGAAGAGGCCACCCTTGGGTGGCCTCTTTCATGGCGGGATGCCTCGCTCGCAACGTGCAGGACGGATAGCGCCTGGGGCGTTATCCGCCGATACCCCACCGGACCAAGGAAGTCCGCCCTCTCATTCGTGGCTGATCGCGCCGATCTTGTGGATCGACAGGTCCGCGCCGTAGTACTCCTCCTCCTGGCTCAAGCGGATGCCCAGCAGCGCCTTCATCAGCCCATAGACCAACAGGCCGCCGGCGAAAGCCACCGTCACCCCCAGCAGGCTGCCGAGCGCCTGGCTGGCCAGGCTCACCCCGCCGAGCCCCCCCAATGCCTGCTGGCCAAAGATGCCGCAGGCGATCCCGCCCCAGACCCCGCAAAGGCCGTGCAACGGCCAGACACCGAGGACGTCGTCGATCTTCCAGCGCACCTGGGTCGCGGTGAACGCCCAGACGAACAGGGCCCCCGCCACCAGGCCGGTGGCCAGCGCGCCGATCGGATGCATCAGGTCGGAACCGGCGCACACCGCCACCAACCCGGCCAGCGGACCGTTGTGCAGGAAGCCCGGGTCGTTGCGGCCGATCAGCAGCGACGCCATGGTGCCGCCAACCATCGCCAGCAAGGAGTTGACCGCCACCAGCCCGCTGACCCCGGCGAGGGTCTGGGCGCTCATCACGTTGAAGCCGAACCAGCCGATGATCAGGATCCACGACCCCAGCGCCAGGAACGGGATGCTCGACGGCGCCATCGCCACCAGCTTGCCGTCGCGATAGCGACCGTTGCGGCTGCCCAGCAATAGCACCGCCGCCAATGCCAGCCAGCCGCCCAGCGCATGCACCACCACGGAGCCGGCGAAATCGTGGAAAGGTGCGCCGAACTCCAGCTTCAGCCATTCCTGCAAACCGAAATTGCCGTTCCACACCAAGCCTTCGAAGAACGGGTACACGAAGGCCACGATCAGCGCCGTGGCGCACAACTGCGGACCGAACCGGGCACGCTCGGCGATGCCACCGGAAATGATCGCCGGGATCGCCGCGGCGAAGGTCAGCAGGAAGAAGAACTTCACCAGCGCATAGCCACTGTCCACGGTCAGCGCCGCCGCCGGGTGGAAGAAGGTCACGCCATAGGCAATCCAGTAGCCGACGAAGAAATAGGCCAGCGCCGAGATGGCGAAGTCGGACAGGATCTTCGACAGGGCGTTGACCTGGTTCTTCAGGCGCACGGTGCCCACCTCGAGGAAGGCGAAGCCGGCGTGCATCGCCAGCACCATCACCGCTCCGAGCAGGATGAACAGGGTATTGGAGCCGTGGATCAGGACTTGCACCGCACTATTCAGGTTATCCATGGATTGAGGCAGCCTTCGCGCATAGAGAGAGAAAGCACCAGAAACGCCCACGCCCCTCCTTCAACGCACCAAGACGAAGCAGTAGTCGTCGTGCGAACCGCCGCTTTTCTTCGGCGGACGTTTCGCAAGGTGCCTGAGGCAGCATGGAAAGCTCACGGACTTTCCTTGGTTTTCATTGGGTTGGACGTTCATCCCGAAGTACCCTCCGGGAGCGCCTGGCGCCCTCGCAAGGGGCATTCCGGCCGACGTGCGCACCAGGGAATTGCAAGCGCCATACCAGTTCGCGCCCCGTTGCGAGGCAGCCGGATGGGCGTCATCTCGCCGCAGCCGCGCCGACAGGCACGCTGTGGCAGTCTTTAATGAAAGGAGCGCCGGGAGCGACCGGCAATGCGCGGAAATTACCCACCGGTTGAACCTTCCGCCCCGCGCTCGGCTCGAAAAAACACACCCCATGACCAGAGGAGCTCGTCATGCCCCGCAAGACCACTGCAAACGCTGCAAAGGATGAACTGTTGGCTGAATTCCAGGCACTGGTCGCCGATACCGAGAAACTGCTGCAAAGCACCGCCGACGTGGCGGGCGACCAGGCGGAGGAAATCCGCGGCAAGATCCACGACAGCCTCAAGCGCGCTCGCGACACCTTGCGCGACACCAAGGACTCGCTGAAGGACAACGTCCGCGAACGCAGCCAGGCCGCGGTGGACGCCACCGAGGTGTACGTCGGCGAACACCCCTGGCAGAGCATCGGCATCGCCGCCGGCGTCGGCTTCCTGCTTGGCCTGTTGGTCAGCCGGCGCTGAGCCATGAGCGAAGGAAAGGACCCGGCGGACGGCCGCCCCTCCCTGCGGCGCTTCGGCGCCGCCTTCCTCGGCCTGTTGCACGGTCACGTCGAGCTGTTCGGCATCGAGCTGCAGGAACAGAAGGCCAACACCCTGCGCCTGCTGCTGTTCGCCGGGCTGGCCCTGGTATTCGCCCTGCTCCTGCTGGTCGGCCTGTCGCTGCTGGTGCTGATCGTGTTCTGGGACACCAACCGGCTCGCAGCGGCGCTCGGGTTGTGCCTGTTCTACGTGATCGGCTCGCTGTTCTGCGGCTGGCGCCTGTACCAGTCGATCAACGACGAAAGCTCGCCGTTCAGCGCCACCCTGGAAGAACTGGCCAACGACCGCGAGCGACTGCTGCCATGACAAGGAAACGCGCATGAGCCAACTACCGGTGAACGCGACCGGCCTGTCGCGTCGCGAATTGCGCAAGGCGGTGATCCGCCTGCGCCTGGAAATGCAGCGCCAGCAATTGCGCCGCGAAAGCCAACTGCTGGTGCAGCCCTTCCGCCAGGCCCAGGGGCTGGGCCACAACCTCAGCCAGCAACTGTTCGGCGGTGGCAATGCGGCGCTCTGGGGCGCCGGCGGAGCCGCACTGCTGGGCGTACTGCTTGGCAAGGGCGGACGCTGGCAGCGTCTGCTGCGCCTGGGCGTCGCCCTGGCCCCGCTGTTGCTCGGCCTGCGCAAGCAGAAAGGCCGTTGAAGGATGCGCCGACCGGCAGCGGTCGGCGCCCTCCGTTTCCCCAACGCGACGATTGAGCTTGCCGAGGCAAACCGTTAGCGTGTCCGCATCGCCTCAGCGCATCCCTGGAATTCCCGATGGACTGGCAGACCCTGCTCACCCGCGAACGGCTCGGAAAGCCGGTACACAGCAACGATGAACTGGGCCGCAGCGCCTTCCACAAGGACCATGACCGGATCATCTTCTCCGGCGCGTTTCGCCGCCTCGGACGCAAGACCCAGGTCCATCCGGTCTCCAGCAACGATCACATCCACACCCGCCTGACCCACTCCCTGGAAGTCGCCTGCGTCGGCCGCTCGCTGGGCATGCGGGTCGGCGAGATCCTCCGCGAGGAACTACCCGAGTGGTGCGACCCCAGCGACCTCGGGGTCATCGTCCAGTCGGCCTGCCTGGCCCACGACATCGGCAACCCTCCGTTCGGGCACTCCGGCGAAGACGCGATCCGCAACTGGTTCCAGCAAGCCGCCGGACGTGGCTGGCTGGACGAGATGAGCGACGCCGAGCGTTCCGACTTTCTCCACTTCGAAGGCAACGCCCAGGGCTTCCGGGTCCTCACCCAACTGGAATACCACCAGTTCGACGGCGGCACGCGGTTGACCTACGCAACCCTGGGCACCTACCTGAAGTACCCCTGGACCTCGCGCCACGCCGAAGCGCTGGGCTACAAGAAGCACAAGTTCGGCTGCTACCAGAGCGAACTGCCGCTGCTCGAGCAGATCACCCATAAGCTCGGCATGCCGCAACTCGACGACGAGCGCTGGGCTCGCCATCCGCTGGTCTACCTGATGGAAGCGGCGGACGACATCTGCTATGGCCTGATCGACCTCGAAGACGGCCTGGAAATGGAGCTGCTCGAATACAGCGAGGTCGAGGCGCTGCTGCTCGGCCTGGTCGGCGACGACCTGCCCGACACCTATCGCCAACTCGGCCCCAGGGACTCCCGCCGGCGTAAACTGGCGATCCTCCGCGGCAAGGCCATCGAGCACCTGACCAATGCCGCCGCCCGTGCCTTCGTCGACCAGCAGCAGGCCCTGCTCGCCGGGCAGCTTGCCGGCGACCTGGTGGAACACATGCACGGCCCGGCCAAGCTCTGCGTGCAGCGGGCCAAGGCCATCGCCCGGGAAAAGATCTTCCAGGACAAGCGCAAGACCCTCCACGAGATCGGCGCCTACACCACTCTGGAGATCCTCCTCAACGCCTTCTGTGGCGCCGCGCTGGAGCAATACGGCGGGCATGCGCCGTCGTTCAAGAACCGGCGCATCCTCGACCTGCTCGGACGCAACGCGCCCGACCCGCAGTGGCCGCTGTACCGCGCCTTCCTCCAGGTGATCGATTTCATCGCCGGCATGACCGACAGCTACGCCACGGAAATGGCCCGGGAAATGACCGGACGCTCGAGCCCCTCCTGAACGGAAGGGCTCATACCGCAGCGGCCGCCAATTGCTCCTGGAGTTCCTCCTGCAACGCCTCCAGGGCCAGCCGGAGTCTTTCGCCAAGCGCCTGCAGGCACTCCCCGTCGCCACTTCGCCGGCAGGCGTCCTCCAGGGCCTCGCAGGCCTCCAGCAGGGTACGCGCCCCGATCATCCGCGCGGCGCCCTTGATGCGGTGTGCATGCTCGGCGAGCCGGGTCCTGTCCCCCTCGCGCAGGAGGATGGCAAGGCGCTGGAGGTCCTGACGGTTGCTGCCTAGCAGGGTCTCCAGCAGTTCGCGCAGCCGTTCCGGGCGGCCGCCGCCGAGGCTGCTGAGGGCGTCCGCGTCATAGAGCCCCCCGGGCTGCGCGGCGTCGCGGCCGAAAGAAGTCGCGAGGTAGTTGCGCAGGGTCTCCAGGCCGAGCGGCTTGAACAGGCAATCATCCATGCCCGCGTCGCGGCAGCGCTGTACCTCGTCCGGCTCGGCATCGGCGGTATAGCCGAGGATCAGGATCGGCGCGCGCCGCTCGCACCGTTCCTGGATGCGTATCCTGCGTGCCAGCTGATAGCCGTTCAGGCGCGGCATGTTGCAGTCGCTGATCAGCACCTCGAAGCGCTCGTCGGCCCAGAGTTCCAGAGCCACCTGGCCATCCTCCGCTTCCGCCACCCGGTGGCCGAGAAACTCCAGTTGCTGGCGCAGCAGTACCCGGTTGGGCGGATAGTCGTCGGCGATGAGGATATGCAGGCGGCGAGACGGCTCCATGGATGCTGCCAGTGGGTCCTGGCCGGATTCAGGCATTTTCGGCCCGCACTGGCGCAATAGCAGGTCGAGCGACACCCGGGTGCCTTTGCCCGGCTCGCTGTGCATCTCGACATCGCCACCCATGAGGTCCACCAGCTTGCGACAGATCGCCAGCCCGAGGCCGGTCCCGCCCTGCACCGTGCGTCCCTTGGCCACCTGGATGAAAGGCTGGAACAGGCGCGCCTGGTCCGCCGGAGCGATACCGATACCGGAATCCTCCACGGCCACCCGGACGATCGCCCTCCCCTCGTCCAGGCTCCTTTCCTGGAGACGGATCGTCACCTGTCCCCGCTCGGTGAACTTGATCGCATTGCTCACCAGGTTGGAGAGCACCTGCTTGAAACGCAGGGGATCGATCAGCACGTCCCGCCCCGGGGCATCGTCCAGCTCCACAACGAGTCTCAGGCCTTTCTGCCGGGCCAGGCCTTCGAACATGCGGCGCACCGAATCCACGACATGGCGCAGGCGAACCCGCTCGGGCGTGAGGGTCAGGTGGCCGGACTCGATCTTGGCGACGTCGAGGATGTCGCCGATAAGCAGTTGCAGCGACCCCGCAGCCTCGTAGGCGACCTCCAGCGAGGCGCGTTCGCGCTGCTCCGGCGCCAGGCGCTGCAGGACCAGTTCGAGGATGCCGATGACCGCATTCATCGGCGTACGGATCTCGTGGCTCATGGTCGCCAGGAAGACGCTCTTCGCCCGATTCGCCTCGTCCGCCTGGCGCATCGCCTCGCGCAACTGGCGGGCCAGGCGCTCCCGTTCGGTGATGTCGATCCAGCCGTTCATCAGGCCGAGCACCCGTCCCTGGCGATCCCTGTAGGGCGTGACCCAATGGTGGATCTCCAGCAATTGCCCACCGATGCGCACCGCCATGTCGGTGAAGCTCGCCGTTCCTCCCCGAGCCACCGCCAGGCACTGCTGGTGCATGAGCCGTGCCTTGCTGCCCTCGACCCAGTCGGAATCGGTCAACAGGGTGCCGCGGGCCTGCTCACGGGTCATCCGCAGGCTTTCCAGGTAATTGCGGTTGCAGGCCAGCAGGCGACCGTCGAGCGTGCGGATGCTCACCGGGTAGGGAATCCCGTCGACCAGCGCCTGCTTCAATGCCAGGCGGCCGCTCAGGTCGGCTTCGGTACGTTGCCAGCGCCTGAGCTTGAGCTGCAGGACGGTATTCCAGCCCAGGCATCCGACGCAGACCAGGCAGGCTACCAGCAGGCCGAGCACAAGGCTGGAAGGGGATGGCGAGCGCAGCCCGTCGGCAGCCTGGCGTAGTGGCGCTTCGACGACCGCATCGGCGTCCTCCGCACGATCCGGAGCGGGAATCCGGGGCATGGAAGAATATTCGCCACCCGTCGCCCTCGCCGGAACGGCATATCCCGCCATGCAGGCGAATATAAGAAGCAGGCCGAGCATGCACGCACTGCGTTTCTGGAACTTCATTCGGTTCCGGCCCTTAGATAAGCGTATTGCGTTTGGCGAACTCGATGAGATCCACCAGCGAGCCGGCGTTCAACTTCAACAACAAGCGCGCCTTGTAAGTGCTGACGGTCTTGTTGCTGATAAACATCTGCTCGGATATCTGCTTGTTCGAATAACCCTGGCTGAGATATTGCAATACCGATACTTCGCGATCGGACAGGCGTCCGAGCAATTCCACATCGTCGGAATAGGCACCCTGTTGCACAGGACGCATGGCCGAGCTGGGAAAGTAACTGTATCCCGAGGCGACCGCATTCACCGCCGTCACCAGTTCGGCCAGTCCGCCCTGCTTGCAGACGAACCCGGCGGCGCCCGCCTGCATGCTGCGCAGGGCGAAGAGCGAGGCGCTCTGGCCGGTCAGGACGAGGATCTTCAGGGGCAACGCCAGCACCATCAGGCGGCTGATGACCTCGAGGCCGTCCAGCCTGGGAATGCCGATATCGAGGATGACCAGGTCCGGCTTCAGCTCCCGCCCGAGGCTGATGGCATCCACGCCATTATCGGTATCGCCGACGATCTGGTGCCCTTCGGCTTCCAGCAACATCTTCATGGCCATGCGAATCACGGGATGATCGTCGACTATCAGAATACGGCTCATTGTCTGATTTCCTTGCCAATAAAAATTCAGAAAAAATTCCTCCTGAGCAAGATATAGACGGGAGCCATATTGTCGAGATATTCGATGGCAACTCATATGCTTTAAGGAATATTCTCACGGAAACTTAATTTATTTCTTACGGCGAATTCAAAACCTCGTATATTGCCAAGCAATTGCCCTGGTTATCTGCATGAAAAACACCCGCATATATACGCGCCCTCCCGGCTCGTTATCTGCCAGAGCGAGTTGAATAGTTCGTCAGGGGCTTCGAAGTATTGCTATCCGCATGTACGGCCACAAGCCGCGACATGCCTTGGGCTGGCCAAAGGAAAGCACGACGGGCGCCAGGCCAGATGGCGCCGGGGCAGGATTGAAGAGAGGGAAAACGCGACCGCCATCCTCGGGCGGGATGGCGGCGCTATCGCTTAGAGCTTCGGCAGGACAGGCTGTTCCGGGTACCAGGCGTCGACCAACGCGCCGACCTCGACGCTGGCCAGTTCCGGTTGCTGCTTCAACCAGGCCTCGATCAGGGTCCGCTGTTCTTCATTGACCGAGCCACGGCGCGCCAGGCAGACGAAACCGAATTCGTCACAGCCGCCATAGGTCAGTTCGTTGGCTTCGATCGCCTGGTCGATGAAGCGCAACATGAAAGCGTTCACCGCATCGGCATCCACGCCTTCCTTGTAGTGGAAGTTCAATTCGAAACCCAGCTCCTGGAATTCATCGACGCACAATTTCTTGCGCAGGCGGCGGGAACGATTAGTAGCCATGGCGGCATCTCCTGGATTGACGCTCCATTGGCGGAGCCTCGCATTACAGACAGTAGCCGACGCCGCTGGAGCCGCGGGCGACCCCCGGCAAGCTCCGCGCGGCGCGGCCGGATTGCCGGCGCACTCTACCAGTTCCGACCATTCGGCGATATGACGGCGAACTCCGCGAAACTCCAGCGCATCGTTATCCGCCTTGCGGCATAATGAGCAAGACGGCCTCTTCGCGTGATGCCCGTCTCTTTTTTCAGGTTCGCTTCGTTTTTCATCTTCATTTCATTTTCTACCCTCCGTCTTCAAGGGTTCTTCATTAATGTTCAAGTCGCTGCGTACTCTTGCCTTCGCCACGCTCCTGCCTTTTGCCCTTCCCACCCTCGCCCAGGTCAACGCCACCCTGCCGGCCAACGTGCAGAAAGCCCTGCAGACCAACAAGCTGACCGGCAACGATCTGTCGCTGGTGCTGATTCCGCTCGACGGCCCGGGCAACCCCACCTACTACAACGCCGACGTATCGGTGAACCCGGCCTCGACCATGAAGCTGTTCACCACCTATGCCGCCCTGGAAATGCTCGGCCCGACCTACCAGTGGAAGACCGAGTTCTACACCGACGGCCAGCTCAAGAACGGAGTGCTCAACGGCAACCTCTACCTCAAGGGCGGCGGCGATCCGAAACTGAACATGGAGAAGCTCTGGCTGCTGATGCGCGACCTGCGCGCCAATGGCGTGACCAAGGTCACCGGTGACCTGGTACTCGACCGCAGCTACTTCAACATCCCGCAGTTGCCGGTATTCAACGACGACGGCGGCGACGACACCAAGCCGTTCCTGGTCGGTCCGGACTCGCTGCTGGTCAACCTGAAGAGCGTGCGCATGGTGGTGCGCACCGACGGCAACAAGGTCAACGTGCAGATGGACCCGCCGCTGGCCAACGTACGCATCGACAACCAGGTGAAGATGACCGCGCCGGCCACCTGCCCGGCCTGGCCGAAGCTGCGCTTCAGCCCGGTGACCCAGTTCGACGGCACCACCCTGCTGGCCACCGGACAGATTCCCCAGGGCTGTAGCGCGCAGACCTACATGTCGCTGCTCGACCACCCCGGCTACACCGCCGGCGCGGTGCGCGGCATCTGGCAGGAACTGGGCGGCAGCATCCTCGGCAAGGATCGCCAGGGCAGCGTACCGCGCAACGCCACCCTGATCGCCAAGGCCTTCTCGCCAGACCTGGTCGAAATCATCCGCGACATCAACAAATACAGTAACAACACCATGGCCCGGCAGTTGTTCCTCTCCATCGGCGCGCAGTTCCGCAACAGTGCCGACGGCGACGACGCCCAGGCCGCGCAGCGGGTGGTGCGGCAGTGGCTGGCGCGCAAGGGCATCACCGCGCCGCGCCTGGTGATGGAGAACGGCTCGGGACTGTCGCGCCAGGAACGGGTCAGCGCCCGTGAGATGGCGGCGATGCTGCAAGCCGCCTGGCACAGCCCCTATGCACCGGAGTACATCTCCTCGCTGCCGCTGGCCGGCCTCGACGGCACCATGCGCAAACGCCTGCGGCGCACCGCACTGGTCGGCGAGGCGCACGTGAAGACCGGCACCCTCAACACCGTGCGCGCCCTCGCCGGCTTCAGCCGCGACGCCAGCGGCCACAACTGGGTGGTGGTGGCGATCCTCAACAGCCCGCGGCCGTGGGGCGCTTCGGCGATCCTCGACCAGGTACTGCTGAGCCTGCACGCGCGGAAATAAGGCGCAGCACGAAAAAAGGCCGCCAGCGGTTGTCCGCCGGCGGCCTTTTTCATGAATACCGCTCGCCTCAGCGAACGGTGACTCTCCAGGCCCGATGGATCTTCGGATTACGCGCGAAATCCGGATCGAGGGTTTCGCCAGTGATCTCTTCGACCGCATAGCGGGCCTGCACGCTCTCGTCCAGTTCGAACTTGCGGAAGTTGTTGGAGAAATACAGCACCCCGCCCGGCGCCAGCCGCGCCATGGCCAGGTCGAGCAGCTCGACGTGGTCGCGCTGCACATCGAATACGCCTTCCATGCGCTTGGAGTTGGAGAAGGTCGGCGGGTCGATGAAGATCAGTTCGTACTGGCCATCGTCTTCCCGCAACCACTCCATCACGTCGCCGTGCACCAGGCGCTGCTTGTCGGAAAAGCCGTTGAGCGACAGGTTGCGCCGCGCCCAGTCCAGATAGGTCTTCGACAGGTCGACGCTGGTGGTGCTGCGCGCGCCGCCCCTGGCCGCATGCACGGTGGCCGTGGCGGTATAGCAGAACAGGTTGAGGAAGCGCTTGCCGGCCGCCTCCTTCTGGATGCGCAGGCGCATCGGCCGGTGATCGAGGAACAGCCCGGTATCCAGGTAATCGGTCAGGTTCACCAGCAGGCGCACATCGCCCTCGCCCACCTCGAGGAACTTGCCCTCGCTGCTCTGCCGTTCGTACTGCTTCTTGCCGGCCTGGCGCTCGCGGCGCTTGACCACCACCCGCTCCTGGGCAACGCCCAGGGTCTGCGGAATAGCCGCCAGGGCGTCGAACAGGCGCGCCTGGGCTTTTGCCGGATCGATCGACTTGGGCGCGGCGTATTCCTGGACGTGAACCCAATCGCCGTAGATATCCACCGCCAGGGCATACTCCGGCATGTCGGCGTCATACAGGCGATAGCACTCGATCTTGTCGCGGCGCGCCCATTTGCCCAGTTGCCGGAGGTTCTTCTGCAGGCGATTGGCGAACATCTGCCCGCCCTCGCTCAGCCGTGCCGGCTCGCTCGGCGCCCGCGCCAGGCCTTCGTCGTTGCGTTCGCCACGCTCGCCGGTGACGAACTGGCGCGGCTCGACCTGGATCATCAGCAGCTTGCAGGCCAACGCGCCGTTCCAGAACGCGTATTGCTTATGGCTGCGGATACCCATGCGCTTGCCCAGTTCCGGCGCCCCGGTGAACACCCCGGCGTTCCAGCCGATGCAGCTCTGGCGCAGGCGCTCGCCGAGGTTCTGGTAGAGATACAGCAGGCTGGCTTCGTCGCCGAGGCGCTCGCCATAGGGCGGGTTGCAGATCACCAGGCCGGTCTGGCCCTTGTCCGGGCGCGGCTCGAAAGTCGCCAGTTCGCCCTGGTAGATCTTCACCCAGTCGGCCACTCCGGCACGCTCGATATTGTTGCGCGCCGGCTGGATCAGGCGCGGGTCGGCCTCGTAGCCGCGAATCCACAACGGCGGCCTGGCCAGGCCGGCCGCCGCGCGCTGCTGGGCTTCCTCGTGGAGCTTGCGCCACAGCGCCGGCACGTGACCCAGCCAATTGCTGAAGCCCCAGCGCTCGCGCCTGAGGTTCGGCGCGATATCGGCAGCCATCAGCGCCGCCTCGACCAGGAAGGTGCCGACGCCGCACATCGGGTCGGCCAGGGCACCGCCCTCGGCGGCGATCTTCGGCCAGCCGGCACGGATCAGCACCGCCGCCGCCAGGTTCTCCTTCAGCGGCGCGGCGCCCTGCTGCAGACGATAGCCACGCTGGTGCAGGCTATGCCCGGAGAGGTCCACGGAGAGGGTCGCCTGGCCGCGGTCGAGGTGCAGGTGGACGCGCACGTCCGGATTGACCTTGTCCACCGACGGGCGCCGGCCGGAGCGCTCGCGCAGGTTGTCGACGATCGCATCCTTGACCTTCAGCGCCCCGAAATGGGTGTTGTCGATGCCCGAGCCCTTGCCGCTGAACTCCACCGCCAGCGTGCCGCCGGCGTCCAGGTGGTCTTCCCAGTTCACCGCGTGGACCGCCATGTACATGGACTCGGCGTTCTCCACCGGAAATCGCGCCAGCACCAGCAAGACCCGGTTGGCCAGGCGCGACCACAGGCAGAGGCGATAGGCCACCTCCAGGCTGCCCTGCCCGCGCACCGCCGACACCTGGGCGCGCGCCTCGTCCAGGCCGAGCCCCTGCGCCTCTTCGAGAAGCAGGCTTTCCAGGCCTTTCGGGCAGGTCAGAAACAATTCGTAAACATCAGCCATATCGCCTTCCCGGGCCGTAGCCCTTGTCAGTGGAAGCACCCTCATGGGCACTTCTTTGGCACCAGGTGCCGTGGTTCGATTGCCGGAACGCTCCCGGCGTTGCTCGCTGCGACCCCGAGTCGCAGTCTGGGCGACCCTTCGTCGGAATGCGAGGAAATCTCAATTGGTGGGGGTGCAAAACGTTATAAGGCGCAACCCCGCGACCCTACGGCGTTAGCGCCGGAAACCAGGCGTCATGAGCCTGCAACATATGGCCCTATCGACGAAAGCGTTAAGTCTTTATGACAAATCGGTCATTCACACACCTGAACGCTTTGGTTAGAACTCCAGTTAATCCGCCACCGCAACGGTGTCGGGCGAGGGTCGTCACGCCGGCAACGACCCCTTTCGGCGAAAGCTTCGCCAGGCCTCCCCTGGGGGCCAACGGGACATAACAGTCAACAAGTGAGGGCAACACCCTATGAGAAGACTTAAGCGTGATCCGTTGGAAAGAGCCTTCTTGCGTGGTTATCAGAACGGCATAACCGGTAAATCTCGTGATCTTTGTCCGTTCACCCATCCTACGACGCGGCAGTCCTGGCTCAACGGCTGGCGCGAGGGCCGCGGCGACAACTGGGACGGTCTCACTGGTACGGCCGGCTTACAACGTCTCAATCAACTCCAGCACGTGTAAGCGACAACACGGATAGCACCGATTTCCCCAAGGCACGCCCCATCCGGGCGGCGGGCGCAAGCCCAAGGGCTCCGCAAGGAGCCCTTTTCAATTCCGCCGCGGCAATGCGGCGATGGCGTCCACCGCTTCGCGGATCAACGCCGGCCCCTTGTAGATGAAACCCGAATAGATCTGCACCAGGCTCGCCCCGGCAGCGATCTTCTCCGCCGCGTGCGCGCCCTCGGTGATACCGCCGGCGGCAATGATCGGCAGCCGTCCGCCCAGCTCGCCGGCCAGCACCTTCACCGTGTGCGTGCTCTTTTCCCGCACCGGCGCGCCGGACAAGCCACCCGCCTCGTCGCCATGCGGCAGGCCTTCCACGCCTTCGCGGCCGAGAGTGGTATTGGTCGCGATCACTGCGTCCATCCCCGCCTCGACCAGCGCCGCGGCGACCAGCGCGGTCTCTTCGTCGGTCATGTCCGGGGCGATCTTGATCGCCAGCGGTACCCGCCGGCCATGCCGCAGCGCCAGCGCTTCCTGGCGCTGGCGCAGTGCCTCCAGCAGTTGCTTGAGCGAATCGCCGAATTGCAGGCTGCGCAGGCCGGGTGTGTTCGGCGAGCTGACGTTGACGGTGACGTAGCTGGCGTCGGCGTAGACCTTGTCCAGGCAGGTCAGGTAGTCGTCGACCGCGCGCTCCACCGGGGTATCGAAGTTCTTGCCGATGTTGATCCCCAGCACGCCGCGATACTTCGCCGCGCGCACCCGCGCCAGCAGGTGGTCGACGCCGTGGTTGTTGAAGCCCATGCGATTGATGATCGCGTTGGCTTGCGGCAGGCGGAACAGGCGCGGCTTGGGATTGCCCGGCTGCGGTCGCGGAGTGACGGTGCCGATCTCGATGAAGCCGAAGCCGAGCTGGCCGAACCCGTCGATGGCGTCGCCGTTCTTGTCCAGGCCCGCGGCCAGCCCCACCGGGTTGGGAAACTCCAGGCCCAGCACAGAGACCGGTAGACTGGCCGGCTGGGGCATCAGCAGGCGGTTCAGGCCCAGGCGGCCGCCGGCCCCGATCAGGTCGATGGACAGTTCGTGGGAGGTTTCCGGGGACAGTTTGAACAGCAGCTGGCGGGCCAGGGTGTACATGGTCGGGTATCGGTCGGCAGAATGAAGGGTGCCGATTATAGCCGTCGAGCGCCCGCTCAGGCGAGGCGTTGCAGCGCCAGCAGGCGGCCATCCTCGCTGAAATCGAGGCGGAACGTGCCATGCACGCCATCGTGGCCGATGAACGGACGCAGGTGATGGGCCGGCAGGTTCACCCGGCGACCGTCGCGACTGCGCAGCAGGACCCGATTGGCCCTGCCGCCGTAGATGGCCTGCAGGCGTTCGCCGGACAGGGCGATATCCATGATGAGACTGGGCATGGAGCCCCCCGCTTGAATGAACCACGACAGCTTGCCACAAACCACGCGGTTGAATGTCACGCCCGAACCTGTGCTTCAATGGACGGACCGTCGCCGTCCCCTCCCGCCCCTTTCCGCGTCGGTCGCCGAGCCCGAGGAGCCCTCCGTCGATCATGAGTTCCAACTCGCGTAGCAACAGTACCTTCACCGGTCGCCTTTCCGCACTCGCCAATCGCCTGCGCCTGGGTGCCGCGCGAAGCGATGGCCGGGAGCTGCGCGAACGGGCGGCCGCCCTCGAGCTGCCGTTCCAAGCATTGCGACGGCCGGAGCCGAGCGTCTGGTGGCAGGCCGGACCGCCTCTGCACACCCTGGTCGACCTGCCGCGCGGCGCGCTGTCCGGCCCGGTCCAGGAAGACAAGGCGGAAGCCCACGCGGTCCTCAAGCGCCTGGTGCGGGTCAGCCACTCCACCCTGGAGTCGGTCGACCTGAAGACCATCGAAGGCGTATGCAGCCGCGAGATCCTCGTCCAGGCACCTTGCCCACGCCTGGAGGACCTGGCCACGGCCGAGGTCTGCCGGGGCGTACGGATCATCAGCTACAAGGATTTCGTCAAGGCCCTGAGCCTGGCCCTGCCGCGTTTCACCAACGGCGACAGCATCCGCCTGCGCCAGGCCGCCTGGCACGGCGAACGCCTGTTCTGGGCGGGCGAACGCCAGGCCTGCGCCTTCGCCGCGGCGATCGTCTACGCCCGCCGCCGCGAACTGGACCTGAAGCTGCCGGCCCACCTGGAACACTACGAACTGGAGCCCGGCGCGCTGGACGAACTGGAACAGCGCTACCACATGCTGCGGATTCCGAGCGAGGCCTGGTCCGAACCGACCTTCATGAGCCTGCTGCTGGATACCGGCCTGCCCTATGCGCGACTCGCCCTGTTCACCCCGGAAACCCCGGAATGCCTGTTGCTGCCCCGCAACGACGAACGCGCCGATGCCCTCGGCGAAGGTCTGCGGGCGGCTGGCGCGGCAGACGTGGTGAAGTATCTGAAGCAACTGTAGGCAACCGGCCAGGACTGGCCAGCTCGCGCCCTGACGTGCATCCTCCAGCAGACCCACACAGGAGCGATCGCATGTCCCTACCCCGCCTCAGTCTCTGTCTCGCCCTCGCCTGCGGGCCGGCGCTGGCCAGCCAGGCGCCGGTCTACGGCGAACGCCTGGAAGGCTTCGACTACGCCTATCCGGTGCATTATCTGGACTTCACCTCCCAGGGACAGCCGCTGAGCATGGCCTACCTCGACGTCGCGCCGGAGAAAGCCAACGGCCGCACCATCCTGCTCATGCACGGCAAGAATTTCTGCGCCGGGACCTGGGAGCGCACCATCGACGTGCTCGCCGATGCCGGCTACCGGGTGATCGCCGTCGACCAGGTCGGTTTCTGCAAGTCGAGCAAGCCGGCCCATTACCAGTACAGCTTCCAGCAACTGGCAGCCAACACCCACGCCCTGCTGGAACGGCTCGGCGTCGCCCGGGCCAGCGTGATCGGCCACTCCATGGGCGGCATGCTCGCTACCCGCTACGCCCTGCTCTATCCGCGGCAGGTCGAACGACTGGTGCTGGTCAACCCCATCGGCCTGGAGGACTGGAAGGCCCTGGGCGTGCCCTGGCGCAGCGTCGACGACTGGTACAGGCGCGACTTGCAGACCAGCGCCGAAGGCATTCGCCAATACCAGCAAGCCACCTACTACGCCGGCGAATGGCGCCCCGAATTCGATCGCTGGGTACGGATGCAGGCCGGTATGTATCGCGGCAAGGGGCGCGAGTCGGTGGCCTGGAACTCGGCGCTGACCTACGACATGATCTTCACCCAGCCGGTGGTCTACGAACTGGATCGGTTGCAGATGCCGACCCTGCTGCTGATCGGCGAGAAAGACAACACCGCCATCGGCAAGGACGCCGCGCCGGCGGAACTGAAAGCCAGGCTGGGCAACTACGCGCAACTGGGCAAGGACGCCGCCCGACGGATTCCCCAGGCGACCCTGGTGGAATTCCCCGACCTTGGCCATACCCCGCAGATACAGGCTCCGGAACGCTTCCACCAGGCACTGCTGAAGGGTCTGCAAACCCAGCCCTGAACCATCCACCGGCGGCGCTCTCGCCATCGGCTTCGCCGCGCCTTGCCCGGCGTCAACACCGATGCCTGCCGTCGGCGTTTCACTGCACTGGCTGCGCGACGACGCGTGGCTCGCGTCGCGCAAGCCCGCCCACGCCGCGGCCGTTCCCATCCACATGGAGGTTCATCGTGTTCCCTTGCCAACCCCGTTCGCTACTCGCCGGCGTCCTGCTGGCGAGCGTCCTGCCCGCTCACGCGGAGCTGCCCCACGCGCCCGCCTATATCGATGACAGCGCCTACCCGGCCGCGGCCCGCCAGCGCATCCTGCCACCGATGTTCGAGCAGAGGCTGGGCAGCCTGCGCTACCTCGCCAAGCCCGGCGACCCTTTGATCACCCAGGCCGAGAGCAGCGACTTCCAGCGCACCAGCGACTACCGCGAGACCCGCGCCTACCTGGAGAAACTGGTGGCCGCCTCCTCCGGCCGCATCGCCCTGCGCGAGTTGCCCGAGCGCAGCGCCGAGGGCCATCCGATGCTGCTGGTGACCGCCTCCACCGAGGCCGACAAGTCCGCCGCCGGCCTGAAGCGCTCCGCCAAGCCGACCTTGCTGGTGGAAGCCGAGATCCATCCCGGCGAGGCCAACGGCAAGGACGCCATGTTCATGCTGCTGCGCGACATGAGCGCTGCCGATCGTCCGCTCGCCGGGCTGCTGGAGAAGATCAACCTGCTGTTCATTCCGGTGGTCAACGTCGACGGCGACCTGCGCCGCAGCGCCTACGGGCGGATCAACCAGAACGGCCCGCGGGAAACCGGCTGGCGGGTGAACGGCCGCAATCTCAACCTCAACCGCGACTTCACCAAGCTCGACAGCGCGGAGATCCGCAACGTCGCCTGGGTGTTCAACCACTACGAGCTGAGCTTCTTCGCCGACACCCACTCCACCGACGGCGCCATGTATCCCTACGACAGCTCCTACTGCCACAACGGCAACGGCTGGTCACCGGCGAGCAGCGCCTGGATGGACCAGGTCATGCGCAAGCCGGTGTACCAGGCGCTGGAAAGCCTCGGGCACATGGTCCATGAATGCATCAGCCTGAACGACAACCAGGATCCGACCCAGGGCTACTACCCCTACCGCACCGATCTGGCGCGCTTCTCCAACCAGTACGGCGACATCCGCAACGTGCCGTCGATCCTCATCGAGCAACACGCCCTGCATCCGTACAAGACCCAGGTGCTGGGCAACTACGTGATGCTCAAGGCGATGTTCGAGGTGATCGGCGAGCAGGCCGCCAGCCTGCGCCAGGCCATCGCCAGGGACCGCGAGCGCCTGCTGCGGCAGAAGGAGGTGATCCTCACCTGGAAGCCGGGCGAGGCCGCCGAGACGCCGTTCGTGGTGGGCGACTACCGCTACGAGCAATCGCCGGTCACCGGGGCCCGTACAATCGTCTGGAGCAACCGGCCGAAGACGCTGAAACTACCGGTGACCGACAACGGCGTACCCGACCTGGTGGTGCCGCGTCCCCAGCGTTTCATCGTCCCGGCGCAGTGGCACGAGGTGATCGCCCGGATCAAGGCCCACGGCATCCGCTATACCACCCTGGAGCGTCCGACCGAAATCGCCGTGACCCTGTACCGCATGGACGACATCAAGCTCGCCGATGGCTTCGAACCGGATCGCGTGCAAGGCAACCGGATTCCGGGCTACGAAGGTCGCCTGCTGGTCGGCGGCACGCCGAAGCCGTTCCAGCGCCTGCAGACCTTCCCGGCCGGCTCGCTGTCGATCGACACCGCCCAGCCGCTGGGCGTCCTGGCCATCGACCTGCTGCAACCGCAGAGTCCGGATTCCTTCTGGTCCTGGGGCTTCTTCAATTCCACCCTGGTGGCCGCCGAGGAGCCGGAGGAATACGTGATGGAGCCGATGGCGCGCAAGATGCTGGCGGAAGACCCGGCGCTGAAGGCCGCCTTCGACAAACGCCTGCGCGAGGACAAGGCCTTCGCCGCCGATCCGCAGGCGCGCCTGCAATGGTTCTACCAGCGCACGCCGTTCTACGACGTGAACGCCTTCGTCTATCCGGTAGGAGTGGTGTTCTGAGGCCCACCTGGGACTGACGGCGGATAACGCGGGGCTTCGGGAGCCCCGTTTCCTCTCCCGCTTGCGGGAGAGGAAACGGGGAGAGGGGGCCGGTCTCAGGTACCGTCGGTGGGTGTGGGCAGGTTGCTTCTCGGCTTGCGCTTGCGCCTGGGTTTCAGCGGTTTTTCAGGTGGTGGCGACAGCTCCCGCTTGCGCACCTTCTTGAGGATTTCCCGATGCTTCTCGCGCCAGGCCGGCACGTCGAGACCGTGGAGCTCGAGCAGCTCGGGGTTGCGCTCCACCAGATAGACCGCCGCTTCCTGGGCGGCCTCGGCGATCTTCCAGGCGATCGACTGCGGTTCGATGCTGCCTTCATAGGCGATCCAGTCGCTGAACTCCGGGAAGGTCCCGCAGACCTTCTCGAAATCCTCGTCGTGCATGCGCTGCCGGCCACTCTCGATGTTCTCCAGGCGCTTGGGGTCCATGCCGACCACCTCGGAAAACTGCGGTCGGTTCAAGCCCGTCAGCCCGCGCAACCCGAACAGGCGCTCGCCGGCACGAAACAGGCAGCGCTTCCTCACTACATAGACCATGTACAGATACTTCCCTTCGTTTCTGGCGCGATGCGCCTCAGTCGCCCTTGCCGCTCGCGGGCGTTTTCCTCTTCCGCTGGCGCCTGGGTTCCGGCGGCTCTTCCAGGGGCGCCGGCTCCGCCTCCGGCGCCTGTTCCGCCGCCAGCAGCGCCTCGCGTATCTCGCGGTGGCGTTCGCGCCAGGCCTGCATGTCGATGCCGTGCTGCTCAAGCAGCACCGGGTTGCGCTCCACCAGGTAGACCGCGGCCGCCTGCGCCGAATCGGCGACCTTCCAGGCGATCGACTGCGGCTCGATGCTGCCTTCATAGGCGATCCAGTCGCTGAACTCCGGGAAGGTTCCGCAGACCTTCTCGAAGTCCTCGTCGTGCATGCGCTGCAGCTCGTTCTCGATGTTCTCCAGGCGCCTGGCCGTCATCCCCACCAACTCGGCGAACTGCGGACGGCTCAAGCCCATCAGCTCGCGCAGGGCGCGCAAGCGCTTGCCAGCAGTGAACAAACGTCGATTCTTTACCATGTGTAGTCCGCGTCTGATGGTTCCCTACTCATATTGATTCACTAACTGTTAGTAGATCAATATGAATCCAAGCCCTCTAGACCGAGGGTGCCCCTCCAACATCGGACCATGGTGCAGGACGCCTGATGAAAGTGGAAGAACTCCCCCAAGAGGGTTTCGCCGAGTGCCCCCGCTATATAACCCTGATGCGTTTCGCCTTCCTGACCGGCCTCAGCGACCGGCCGGACCTGCTCTATGCCTGGATAGAGAGCGGCGACCTGCCGATGCGAACCTTCGGCACGCAACGCCTGGTGGATATGCAGAAGCTGCAAAAACGCATCGAGGAAGCAAAAAAAGGGGCCGATTCAACCGGGTGAATCGGCCCTTTCTGAAAGACCCTGCCGCGGCGAAACCCCTCAGCGATTGAGCATGAAGGTCTCGTACTCCAGGTCGTCCAGCGCGGTGGTCAGGCGGTACAGCCCGACCAGCACGCAGACCAGCAGCGACAGGGTGAAGCCGTAGCCGAAGAAGCTCGGCCCGAGCAGCAGGCTGACGAAGGTCAGGGCGCCGTTGACGATCACGAACAGCACGCAGAGTTCGAGGACGATGCGGCGCTTGTCCAGGTAGAAGAAGACGTTGAGCAAGGCCATGAACACTACCTGGATGCTCACCCCGATCAGGTCGATGTAGAACAGCGGCAGGTAGTAGCGGGAAATTCCCAGCCAGCCGAGCAGTTGTGGCGCCAGCAGGAACAGCAGGACCACCGCCAGCCCCTGCACCTTGCAGATTTCCAGCAGGCCCTGGCGGATGGCGAGGATCATCTGCTCCTTGAGCAGGCCGATGTGCTGCAGGGTTTCGCCACCGCGGATCGCCTCGTAGACCCGCTCGTACCATTCGGCGAAGTCGGTCTCGATGCGCACCAGGAACACCGCCATGCCGGGAATGATCGACAGGTAGGCGAGGAAGATCGGCAGGTCGTAGAGGATCGAGGCGCGCAGCGGGCCGATCACCAGGTCCGAGGTGGATGGGTTGAACCAGAAGATGAACTTGTCGATCCAGATTCCCAGGTTGTAGCAGAGGCCGGTCAGCAGCAGACTGACGAAGACCTGCCGGCGGTCGAGGAAGTCGAAGGCCACCATGCGCCTGGCCGGGTACTCGCGGAGGATGTCGTAGAGGAAGACGAACAGCAGGCTGGCGTGGCCGATCAGCAACGCCAGCAGCAGGCCGTCCATCTGCATGAAGCGCAGCAGGTAGGCACAGGCGACCATCAGCGCGTAGCCGATCAGCATCACCAGCAGGATGCGCTTGTAGGCCTTCATTCCCGACAGGAAGATGATCACCAGCCACAGGTTGCAGAGCACCACGAAGTTGGCCATCACCAGCAGGCGGTAGGCGAACGGCTCATCGAACAGGGTCGCCAGCAATATCGCCGAGAGCAGGCCCGCCGCCAGCGTCACCAGCAACAGCACGCCCACCAGGTTGGGCAGGATCGCCTCGTGCTTGCGCTCGAACAGGCGATCGGAAATGAAGCGGGTGAAGAACAGTTGCAGGCCCCCGGTGAAGATCAGCGACAGCGCCATCAGGTAGGTCACCGTGATCAGGAACTGCCGGACCAGCACGTCCGGCACCACCACGCCGAGGCTCAGCACGCCGATCAGCATCACGCTGACGATCGACAGCACCCAGGGACCGGAGCTGATCAGCCCGGCGTAGAGGTAGGCGCGCAGGGTCGCCGTATAGGAATCGCGGGAAAGGATCTTCCGCAGTTCGAAGCCGATGCCGGCCATGTCATGCAATCTCCGTGGCTTCGCGGTACAGCCCGCGGTAACGTCCGAGCATCAGCGCCTCGGTGTAGTAGCGTTCGACCCGTTGCAGGCCGACCGCCTGGGCCGCCTGCCAGCGCTGCGGATTGCGCAGCAGGGCGAGGATCGCCCGCGAAGTGGCCTGCGGGTCGGCGATCGCCACCACCTCCCCGGCGCGGCCCAGGGCGCGATCTTCGACGCCGGCGCCTTCGATCAGTTCGCGGCAGGAACCGACGTCGCTGCTCACCACCGGCGCGCCGGCTGCCCAGGCCTCGAGGATCACCAGCGGCTGCGCTTCGCTGATCGAGGTGAGGACCATCAGGCCGAGTTGCGGCAGGACCTCGCCGATCCGACGAAAACCCAGGAACTTCACCTTGTCCTGCAGGCCGAGACTGGCCACCAGGCTGCGGCATTCGCTGGCATAGTCCGGGTCTTCCTCCTCCGGACCGACGATCCAGCCCTCCGCCTCCGGCATCGCGCTGACCACCCCGCGCATGGCGCGGATGAAGGTCTTCACGTCCTTGATCGGCACTACCCGGCCGACCAGCCCGACCACCGGCGGAATCCCCGGCGGCCGCCGTCCGAGGGCACCGGCCCAGGCATCGAGGTCGATGCCGTTGGGAATCACCCGGGTGCGCCGTGGCTCGGCGCCATCGAGCACCTGGCGCTGGCGGTTGCCTTCGTAGAGGGCGACGATTGGATCGGCGGCGCGATAGGTGAGCAGGCCGACACGCTCGAAGAAGCGGATCCACAAGCGACGGATGTAGCTGACCTCGGCATCCAGTCCGGTACTCAGTTGCTCGTCGGGGTTCTCCGCGATCCAGTTGGCCTGGGCCAGGTCGATCTTGCGCTCCTTGGTGTAGATGCCGTGCTCGCTCAGCAGGTAGCGGCAGCCCCAGCGACGTTGCAGGATGCAGCCCAGCAGGCCGGCGTAGCCGGTAGAGATCGAGTGCAGCATGCGCGCCCGCGGCATCCGCCGGGCCGCCTCGGCGAGCATGAACACCGGCGCCTGCATCGAGCGCAGGGTCCAGAAGTAATTGACGAAGGACGGATCGGTGCAATAGCGCTCGTAGCCTGCGGTGATCGCCTCCCAGCTGGCCTTGCTGTGGAGAAAGTCCTCGCGGCCGATGCGGCCCTCGGCGAGCAGGTCGAGCAGCGCGTCGCCCTCCTCCACGTCCGGCGTCTCCGGGTAGTGGAAGAAACGGTGCAGGTCGCGCAACGCCTTTTCGGTCTCGCCACTGCCCTGTCGCGTCTGCGGGTTCGGCGAACTCCAGGCGGTTTCCAGGAAGTGTTCCTCGATGTGCAGCACATTGTCCGGGATCGGGTAGTGGCGCTTGCCGTAGGCACCCTTCTGGCCGCCGATGAAGAACACCGAGAAGGTCAGGTCGGGGAGACCGAGGATCAATTGGTTGACCCAGCTGGAGACGCCGCCGCGGACATAGGGCCAGGTGCCCTCCAGCAGCAGGCAGACATCGGCGACGGGCGCCGTCGGAGCGGTGTGTTCGGTCATGTCCAGTATCCCGCCAGGGCCGCGAAGGGCGGCCGTTGCAGCATGTCGTCGGGCATTCCGGCGAGAAGCCGGGGGATGTCCCGGTAACGCCGCTGGAAGAACGCCACCTCGGCGCGGAACGGCGCCAGCTGCGCGCTGTCGATTCCCGCCTCCTCGGCGGCCTGGAGGGCGCGCCCGGCATCCTCCAGGCGGCCTTGTTCGAGGGCGATGCGCCCGGCCAGCAGGTGCAGGTCGGCCGAGGGTGTGCCGCGCAGCGCCTGGTCGGTATGCTCGCGCGCCTGCTCGAGGATGTGCTCCAGTACGCTGCCCTGGGCCAACCCCAGGTAGGCCAGTTCCCAGTACCAGCGCGCCAGGGTCCCGTGCAGCGCGCCGCGTTGCGTCGGCGTGGCGCCGGCGAGGCGGCCGAGGGCGGCTTCGATGCGCTGGTTGATCCGGCTTTCCTTCTGGTCGAGCATCGAGTAGGCCAGCAGGCGGACGTCGTCGGCGGGGTCGCGCAGGGCCAGCTTGAGGATCGGGATCGCCTCCTTGCCGGGCATCCGCCGGGTGGCGAAGATCGCCGTGAGTCGCTGGTTCGGGTCCGGCGCATGGCGCAGGACATCCTGCAGGCCGCCGTCGCTGAACATCATGTCGAGGCGCTTTTCCTTCGGTCGGAACGGCAACTCGGGGACGCCCATCGCCTGCCAGGCCTGCTCGCCACGCTGGCGCGGCAGGTATAGCGCCGGGAACACCGCCGCAGCGACGCCGACCGCTCCGATCAACGGCACGAAGAAGGCCAGGCTGAAGAGGAACAACGGGCTCCACGGCAGCGGAAACTTGTAGCGCCGTGGCAACAGCAGCCATACGCCGACGCACAGCAGCGCGCTGCCCAGGCCGTGGGCGAACAGGTAGAGCGCCAGCGCCTGGCCGAACGGCAGGTCGGCGAAGACGCTCGCCCAACTGCTCAGCTCGAACAGGAAGGCGCCGCTAAACAGCCACTTGCTGATCATTCAGGCCGCACTCGTTGAAAAGGAAATGTCCCAGCGCCTGCCGATCGTTGCCGGCGTCCAGTTCGTACTGGCGGATGCGCACGCCCAGCGACTCCAGCTCGCTGGCCTGGCCGAAGCGTTCGGCGAAGAGAATCCTCAGGCGCTGCAGATACCCCTGGGAGCCTTCGGCGGAAGTCAGCGGCAACAACACCAGCAGGACCCGCCGGCCCTCGTCGTTGCGCAGTCGCAACTGCACGTCGAGGCCACGCTGGCTGCCTTCCAGCAGACGCTGGACCTCTTCGCCGTAGCGCGCATCGGTCAGCTCGAAGGCATACAGGCAGGCCGGCAACCCATGGTCGCGGGCGTCCAGCAGGGAGCGCTTGAGGTACTGGGAGAAGCGCTGGGCGTCGATGTCGGCCAGTTGCAGTGCGCGACGGTCGCTCTGCAGCAAGTCGGCGACGTGCCCGGCGAGGATCGCCAGCAGGCTGAAGGTACGTTCGTTGAAGACGAAGAACGGCATCTGCTCCACCGCCAGCAGGGCAAGGATCCGCCCATCGGTATCGACCAGCGGCACGCACACCTGCAGCGCGCTGTGCGCACGCTGCTCGCCGCGCTCCAGCAGTTCCTGGCGCACGCTGACCAGTTCGCCGCGCTCCAGGCAGGTGCGCACCAGCAGATCGTCGCCGTCCAGCGCCTGCATCTCGCCGAGCGTCGCCAAGGGTTGCGGCTCCGGGGTCCGGTCGTGGCGCACCCGGTAGAGTCCGGCGATGCGCAGCGAACCGTACTGGGCCAGCAGCGCCAGCACGGTTTCCGCCAGAGCATCGAGCGGTGCCTCCTCGCCCGGCAGCTCGCGCAGCAGTTGTCGCAGACCGAGCAGCGAACTGCGCAGGCTCTGGTCGTTGCCGGCGACCCGCTGTTCCAGGCGATCGTGGGAGATGCGCAGGATGTGATGGACGCGGGTGAATTCGTCGAGGCGCAACTGGCGGTACTCGTTCGCCAGCTCCAGGCGCTCCAGGCGGCGTTCCCAGATGTCGCGGAACTCGCCCACCAACATGGCGCAGAGCAGCACGCCGACGATGAAGGCCGCCGGTACCTGGGCATAGGCCTCGACGCCCTGGACGCGGAACGCGAACAGCGCGGCCACCAGCAACGCCGCGCTGGCCAACCCGCGGACGAAGCCGTAGCGCATGCCCAGCAACAGGGGCGCGAGGATCACCCAGGGAAAGGTGGCGTTGACCTGCAGCGGGTCGTCCGGGCTGAACCACCAGCCCAGGCCCAGCGCGAGCGCGCTGATGACCAGCGTCTCGACCCAGGAGACACTGCCGCTGGCGCGCGGTGCGAGGGCGAAATCCTTGTGCGCGGACATCGCCGTCACTCGAGCCGCAGGTCGCCGACCAGCTCGCGCAGGACTTTCTGCGCGGCGCCCGCCAGGCTTTCCCGGGACCAGCCGGCGCGCGCCCCACTGGTGCTCCAAAGCACCCGCCCGGAGGCCGGCTCCAGCACCTGCAGGCTGACGCCCACCGCCGGCTCGCCGTCCAGGCCGTTCTTGTACTGCCACTCCTCGACGCTGCCGGTGACCACGTAGGCCAGCTTCTGCTGGCGTGCCCAGTCCAGCGCGCGCTGCTGGCGCTCGCGGTCGTCGACCAGTTGCAGGTCGCCTTGCGGCTGCGCCGGGTACAGGCGCGGCCGCACGCCCTCCTCGGCCAGCACGCTGAGCAGGATCTGCTCGGCACGCTCGCCGGCCTGCGGCGCCTGGGAATAATTGAGCAGCGGCACCAGGCCCCACTGCGCGCCACGCGCCAGCGGTGTAGCGCTTTCGCTGGTGAAGCTGGAGCAGCCCGCCATGAACAGGGCGACGGCCGCGAGAGCCAGGCAGCGGATGGATTGCATGTTGTGTTCCTCCTGTTGAATTCCGTATCCGGGCCGCGTTCAGCGGCCGAAGCGCGTGCTGTAGGTCACCCCGAGCGTGCCGCCGGCATCGCCGCCGCCGCCCTGGGGAGCCGACTGGTAGCCGAAGGTGAACGCCAGTTCGTCGTCGCCCAGCAGTTCCATGCCGATGCCGAGATCGATGCCGTAGTTGAACTCCTTCTCTGTCCACTGCCAGCCGGCCAGGGTGTCGACGATCCAGGTGTATTGCGGACGGCTGCGGTTCAGCGCGCCAGGGAAGCCACGGCGCCAGGTGCTGCCGAGGTAGACCTGGCCATAGCGGTCCTGCAGCAGGTCCTGGCTGCGCGCGCCATCGAGCGCCAGCGCACCGCCATGGGCCGCCAGCAGGTCGTCCGGCAGGCGGTTCTCCAGGCGATTGCGCTGGTAGTCGATGCCGCCGCGCAGTTGCCAGGCCGGGCCGTCGAAGAACAGTGTGTGGGCCCACTCCAGGGACAGCGCCTCGCCGTTGCCGAGGTCGTCGCCCTGGCGGGTGGAGAAGCGGTTGTGCGCCAGCGACCAGCTCAGCTGGTCGCGCCCGCTGAGGGTGTGGCGGCCGCCGAGCCGCAGGCTGTCGCGCATGCCGAGGGCTCGCATCAGGCCGGTCTCGTCGGTCTCGCGGTGCCAGTCGAGGCCCGCTTCCAGTTCGTCGCGCGAGCTCAGCCGCCAATTGCGCAGCAGCCCCAGGCCGTGGCGGTCCTCGTCGTCGCGCCAGCTGCCATCGAACGTCGCCGCGGCGAAGCCATCGGCCAGTTCGCGCCGCAACGTCAGCCTGGCGTTGCGTTCGCTACCGAGGAGCGAACTATCCAGGGCGTCGCCGCGATAGCGACCGCTGCCCAGTGCCAGGTCGGCGTACCAGTCGTCGCCAAGATGGCGTGCCGCGCGCAGCGTCGGTCCCTTGAAGTCGAGACCGCCGAAGTCGCGCTTGTTCCAACCCAGTTGCAGGCCCTGGGGCGTGCGTTCGAGGATTTCCGCCGCCTGCCGCCGCAGTTGCTCGCGGTTATCGCGCGAGTGGCCGTCACCCAGTGCGCCCAGGGCCTCGCCCAGCGCTTCGCCGCCATGGCCGAGACGCACCAGCGCCTCGACCCGCTGCGCCGGGTCCAGCTCGCCGCGCTCCAGCAGGCGTTGCAGGGCGGCGCGATTCTGGCTGCGCAGGGCGGCCTGGATCTCTTCGTTGCGCCCGATCTTCAGACCCTGGCCGCGCGCCCAGGCCAGCCAGTCATCCTTCAGCGGCTCCTGGTTGGTGGCGGCGAGTTGGTCGAGGAACTGCTCGAACCACAGCTGCAGCATCGCCGGCTCGCCATTCCAGGCCCGCCGCGCCTCGCCCTGGGCGAGCAGCGGCCCCTGGACCACGGCGAGCAGGCGCAGGTAGGCGGCGAAGCTGTCCGGGGTGGCCCTGACCGCCTCGCGCTCGAGCCGCCGGAGCAGTTGCCGGCGCAGGCGCAGGGCCTTGTCCTGGTAGCCGCTGGCATCCAGTGCGTCGGCATAGGCGGCCTGCACCAGCCAGTCGTTGGGATTGGACTTGAGGTACAGGCGGAACCAGGCCAGCGCCTGGCCGTTACGCTCGAGCAGCAGGCTGGCGCTGGCGAACGGCAGCCACAGCGTGCTGTCCCGTAGCGCCAGGCCATGCCATTGCGCCAACAGGGGTGCCAGGCTGTCGCGACGGCCACGGTCGATGTAGAACCAGAGCAGGCGTTCGCGCACCAGGTTCTCGCCGGGAAAACGCACCAGGGCTTCCCGGTACAGGCGCTCGGCGACGTCGCCATGGCCTTCCTGTTCCGCCAGCCGCGCCCTGGCCACCCAGTAATAGGGGCTGCCCTGCGCTTCCGGCAGGCCTTCGGCCTCGGCCAGCAGGCTCTTCAGGGCCGGCCAGTCGTGGAGGCTCTCCGCCAGTTGCAGGGCGCTGGCCAGGCGCCGCGGATCGCGGCTGCGCTGCCAACTGCCGATAAGCACCTGCAAGGCCTGCTTCGGATTGCTGTCCCGGTACAGGGCGACCAACTGGTCCTCGTCGCTGCTGTTCAGGCGGATGTCCAGGGCCAGCATGCGCTCGTAGGCGGCGCGGGCATCGTCGTCCTGCTCCAGGGCCCAGGCCAGTGCCGCGCGCAGGCGCCAGAACTCCGGCTCGCGGATCGCGCGGGTATCCACGCCGGCGAGGACCTTCCAGGCCTGGCGCGGATCGAACAGGTTCCAGTGGGTTTCCGCCCACTGCATGCGTTCCTTGACACTCAGCGGGAAATGCCGGGCCATCCGCGCCCAGACCCCGGTCTCTTCCTGCAACTGCTGGGTGTGTTCGAGGATCTGTTGCAAGCGCTGCCAGGCCAGGCGCTGTTTCGGATAACGCTGCACGTAGCCGCGCAGCCATGCCTCGCCCTCTTCCGGCGTGCCGCGGGTTTCATGGCTGTAGACCAGCGCATCGAGTTCCTCGTCGGTCATCTGTCGCTGCGCACCGATGGGCGCCAGCAGCTCGATGGCGCTGTCGAAATCGAACATCTGCAGCGACAGGCGCCAGGCATGCTCGCGCAGGGCCGGGTCATCGGCGCCGGCCAGCAGTTGCTTCCACAGGCCCAGCGCCCGCGGGCCGTTGCCGGTCCATTCGCCAAGGCGCGCGAGATCGGCCAGCAGCGTCCTGTCCTCCGGGCGCAGGGCCAGCAGCTCCTGGCCGACCTCCCAGGCCCGCTCGACCCGCCCGGCGGCCATGTTCAGACGCAGGTCGGCGGCCAGCGCCTCATGGTCTTCGGGGCGCAATTCGCGCCAGCGCCGGATGAAGCGTTCGGCCAGGTCGTAGCGCTGGCTGCCTTCGGCGGCGCGTACGCCCTCGGCGAGCCAGGCCAGGGTCGATTCATCCTCCGGCAAGGCGTCCAGCCGCTGGTCCAGCAACACCGCCGCCTGTTCGCCGCGCTCGCCAGCGAGCAGGCTGGCGAAGGCCTGGCGCAGATAGGCCAGGCGCTTCGCCGGCTCGGTTTGCGCTTCGGCCAGTTGCCGCTGGATGTCCGCCGCCGGCAGCGGCTCGCCGGAAGCCAGGTACCAGCGGGCCGCCTCGTCCAGCCAGCGCTGCCGGCCCTGCGGGTCGCGGCCGGCCAGCTCGGCAAAGGTCCGCGCCGCCAGGTCCGGCGCGTCCAGGGCCAGGGCATGACGGGCAAGTCGTTCGAGCATGGCGTCGCTCAACGAAACGTGCTCGATCTTGCGCAGGCGCTCCAGCAATCGGCGCGTCTGCTCCTCATCCATGCCCTCGGGCCTGGCCAGGGCGCCAAGGATGTCCAGCTCCACCTCGTAGAACGGCGTTGCCAGGCGGTCCTTGCCGCGCAGAAGGGCCAGGTGATGACGCGCCTGCCCGAAGTCGCCGAGCTTGACCAGCAGATCGATCAGGGTCAGGCGCAGCGCGTCGTTCTCCGGGTGCGCCTGCAACAGCAGTTCGGCGTAGTTCACCGAGACCGCGTCGGGCTCGCCATCGCCGCTGGGCATGAATACCTCTTCGCTGTTGAAGGTCAGCCACAGCACCAGTACCACCCCGAGAGCGACCGGCAGCAGGGCCCAGGGATTCAGCAGGCGCGCCTTGGGATGCTTGTCAGCGGCAGACGAGTTGGCCATCGCGCACCTGCTCCATCGGCAACTCGAACGTCCACAGGCCGTTGCCGGCCTTTCCCGGGAAGGCCTTGCCGGCCGCGCTCAGCCGGCAATCGCCCGCCGCGCGCACCACCAGGCGCAATGGCAGGTGCCCGGCGAAGGCGAACTCGACGCGGCCATCGTCGCGGTAGCGCCAGTGCTTCAGCGGCAGGTTGGCCTCCTCCAGCGCCGGCCGCGGATCGCGGCTGTCGCGCAGGACCAGGCGCGCATTCGCCGCACTCAGGTGTACATAGCGCCCCTGGGGCAGGTCGCGCACGCCCGCGACTCCCGTGGAGCGACCGAGGTCCGGCCAACCCAGCGCCGGGTCCAGGCGCACCGTGCGCAAGGCGGCGAAGCCGCGCAACTGCCAGCTGCCATCGGCACGCTTGGCCAGGCTGGCGCGATGCAGGCCTTCCAGGCGCGGGATGTAGTCACTCATCCACAGCGACAACGGCTGCTCCGCCTGCATCGCCGCGTAGATCTGGTGCATGGTGCGGATCGAGGCCTGCTTGGTCCCCGAATAGAAGTGGTAGTACAGGTGCAGGCCGCGCAGGCGGCGCGGGCTGTCGGTCAGGGCGAAGGTATCGATGACGCCGCGGAAGCCGTAGTACGGCCCCTGCCAGAGATTGGTGTAGACGTTCTCGTTGATGATCGGTGCGTAGTACTGCACGCCGCCGCGGGTGGGCCGGATCAGCGGGTAGAGTCCGGTCAGCGAGGGAAAGGCCCGGGTCAGCGCGGTATTGCCGCCGTTGACGTTCATCAGCCCGGCGTCGTAGGCGAGCTTGATGGTGGCGGCGTCGGGCAGCGCGTCGCCGGACCAGAAGATCATCTTGACCGGTTTCCGCGGGGTGGTCAGGCGCTGCTCGATGTAGTCGCGGGCGCCGATCACCTCGCGTACGAAGTCGACCTTGTCGTAGCCCGGGATGGCCATCTTGTAGCCATACTGGGCCTCGAAGTTCTCGCCCTGCTCGGCCAGTTGCGGCTGCCAGAAGAACGGATGGCTGAAGGTATGGCTGGCGACCTCCACCTTGTCGTCGGCGAAGATGCGCCGGGCAATCGGCTCCAGTTCCCTGGCCAGGTGCGGATACATGCCCTTCGGTCCGACCTCGCCTTCGATCACCGAGACCGAGGTGAGGAACGGATAGGGCTTGATGAAGTCCTCCAGCACCTGCTGGCCGGCATAGGGACTGCCGGGCACCTCGGCTCGGGAGACGAAGCCATCGCCATCGATGTGCACGGTGGCGATGCGCCGGCCATTCTCGGTGGTTGCGTCGGGACTCGGCAGCGGCGCAAGACGCAAGGCCTTGCGCAGGAAGGCGAACGGATCGAGGATCCAGCGCCGGTGCTCGCTACCCTCCTCCAGCACATAGGGCGCCAGGGCGAAGCCACCCCAGTCGGCGGTCGCCACCGGCACGTACGCCTTGCCGTCGCCCTTGAGCTTGAGCGCCGGGATCACCCGCGCCGGATCGAGTACGGTGAGCGCCGGCAGGTCACGGATCCGGATCACCAGCGGCGCCTCGAAGGAACCAAGCAGCGCCTGGTCGTGGGTCTCGGTACTCGGCTTTACCTTGAGTTTCTGCGACAGCCGGCGAATACCCAGGCGCTGCAACAGGCCGTCGTTCTCGGTGGGCAGGCCGGCGAGGAACGCCACCGGCACCTTTTCGTCGAGACGTGCAGCGATCCAGTTGTCGAAGGCGTCGCTGGCCAGCGGCGGTCCACTGGTCATCCAGGTCACCACCCCGGCGTAGAGACCGCTCAGCGGACGTTCGGGCAGCGGCTGGTCGGTGGGCAGGTAGTCGACCCGATAACCGAGGTATTCGAGCAGGCCACCGAGGTAGACGTGACCGGGGCTCAGGGTCAGGTCGCCCTCGCGCGGATCGTAGAGCAGCGCGATGCGCCGCGGTTGCACCTCGACGTCGCTCACTCCCAGGTAGTCCAGCGCCGGGGTGCTGACGAACGGCACGTAGCCTTCGCTACGCAAGCGCACAGCGAGCTTGCGCGCCTCGTCGCGCCGCTCCGGAGGCAGGTAGTCGATGGCGACGATGGGCATGCCCTGGGCGCGCAGGGCATCCAGGTGGCCCTTCAGCCAATCGCGATCGTCCTGGGGCACCTCGCGGTATTGCCCGGCAGCGGCGTCCCAACCGGCATGGATCGACTCCACGGCCACCGCCGACGCGACGCCGGGCAACTCCGGCAGCACTTCGAAACCGCGATTGAAAAACAGCTTGAGGCCCGGCTCCTGGCGATGCAGCTGGGCGAGGAAACTGGCCAGCGCCCGGCGCTGGCCCTCGCGGCGCTCCTCGGCCTGTAGCTGGAAGCTATCCAGGGTATCGAGGAACAGGCCGGCGTAGCCCTGCTTGCGCAGCTCCGCGGCGCGCTTGAGCAGGTGTGCCCGCCAGCTCGGCGCGGCGAGGTCCATTACCTGGCTATTCCAGGCTTCGTTGCGGACCGCGCTCTTGCCCCGGGCCAGGCCACTGTCGGCGATGGCGGCGGCGTCGCCGTCGAACTCGCCGACCGACAGATAGGCGAAGGGCGTGCTGCCCTGCTCCTTCAGATATCCGACATCGGCTGGCTTGAGATGCGCCGCCTCGAGCACCACCCAGTCGAACTGGGAAAGCTCGGCCAGCGGCGGCCGCTCGGCGTACCAGAACGCCACGCTGGACGGCCCGCCGGCAGCCCCTGCGGCAGTGCCGGCACAAAGCGCCAGCGCCAGGCCGGCAAGCCAGGCGAGCGGGCGCTCGATGGGTCGAAGGGTGTTACGGCAGAACGGCAGACGCAGCACGGCGATTCCTTTCTTGCTGAACCGCATGCCCAGCCTACGCGGCAGGGTCGATACCGACCGAGGCGGCAGGTCGGAAGCATGGATGCGGTTTCCGGTGGCAACGTCGAATCCCTGGCAGTGCGGGCACGGCCAAAGCAGCCGCAGGCGATTAACGTCAATCTAATGACTAAATATGCTAATTGCTAAATTTTTAAGCGGAAACTGTCAATTTTTAGGCACATCACTGACACCCTAGTGTCCTTTTGCCTGCTCTTGCCTGCCGCGTGACCGCCCCGACGTCACCGGAAAACTCTCCGGGCGGGGAAGGAAGTACGGCTGCCGGGGGTTTATGCGATCGACAGGATCCCGGCCAAGGCATACGAAGCGGAGAAGTCATAGATCCATATGGACCTATGAATAGAATTTCTAATAACTAAATATTTATTAAATCTGTGAGCCAGGTTGTCCTTTCCAGGCCAACTTCGGGCGCCGGACATTTGTCGTCGCACGGCGCCTCAGCCACCTCAAACGCCGCAGGTTTTCGCCGCGCCAGAATGAAAGAGCCCCGCACTCGGGCGGGGCTCTTGCTTGCCGTCAGTCCGCTCGCATCAGGGGATGCAGACGCCGTGCTGGCTGCTCTGCGCCAGGTCCATCAGCTCGCGGTTGGCCACGGCGTACATGGCGTAGTCGGTACCCGACGCGGCACGCAGTTCGACCAGCATCGCCCGCCAGCGCTCGACCAGCGGCAGGTGCTGTTCCAGCCACAGGCCGACGCGAGCCTCGACCTCCTTCGGTCCGTCCTGCATCTGCAACACCGAGACGGTGATCGCCCGCTGCTGCCAGTCGAGGTCGTCGCGGAACGCCTCGCGGGCCAGCGCCTGCCAGTTGTTCTCCACCGGCAGGTTGGTGATCTGTTGCAGGTACCAGGTCAGGTCCAGCGCACTGCCCACGGCGAAATAGGCCTTGGCCACTTCCGCGGTGTCCTGGCCGGTCACGTCGGACGCCTCGATGATCGGCAGCAGCGTGTACAAGTGGCTGGTACCGGCCACCATGCGTGCCAGCAGTTCCGGCACGCCGGCGTCGACGTAGGTCTGGTAGCGCGCCTGCCACAGCTCGCGGGTCGGCCCTTCGAGCAGCTCGTTGAGCTTCAGGCCGAGGGCGGCGATGCGCGGGCCGAAGTGGGCCACGTCGCGCGCCGCGTCCAGCTCGTTGCGGCGGCTGCGGAGGAACCAGCGGGTGGCGCGGCGGCCGAGGCGCATCAGTTCGTCCATCAGGGTCAGCTGGATGTCTGCGGGCACCTGGTAGTCGAGATTCTCGATCTGGCGGAACCAGTGCGGCAGGTGGAACACGTCGCGGACGATCACGTAGGCCCCGGCGACGTTGGCCGCGCTCATGCCGGTGGACTCCTTCAGGCGCTGCACGAAGGTGATGCCCATGTGGTTGACCAGGTCGTTGGCGATCTGCGTGCTGACGATCTCGCGCTTCAGGCGATGACGGCGCATGGCGTCGCCGAACTTCTCCGCCAGCAATGCCGGGAAGGCGGTCTCCATGTCGCGGGTCAGGTAGTCGTCGTCCGGCACCAGCGATTTCAGCAGCGATTCCTTGAGATCGATCTTGCTGTAGGAGATCAGCACCGACAGCTCGGCGCGGGTCAGCCCCTGGCCGGCACTGATGCGTTCCGCCAGCTCCTCGTCGGAAGGCAGGAACTCCAGGGCGCGATCCAGCTTGCCACGCGCCTCGAGGTCGCCCATCAGCCGCTTGTACTCGGCGATCCGCTCGCGGGCGCGACGTTGCGCCAGGGACAGCGCCTGGGTCTGCTTGTAGTTGTTGCCCAGCACCAGGGCGCCGACCGCGTCGGTCATCTTCACCAGCAGCGCGTTGCGCTGCTTCTCGGTCATGTCGCCGGCCTGCACCACTTCGTTGAGCAGGATCTTGATGTTGACCTCATGGTCGGAGCAGTCCACGCCGCCTGCGTTGTCGATGAAGTCGGTGTTGTTGGCACCGCCGTGCAGGCCGAACTCGACCCGCGCCAGTTGGGTCATGCCCAGGTTGCCGCCCTCGCCCACCACCTTCGCGCGCAGCTCGCGGCCGTCGACGCGCAGACCGTCGTTGGCCTTGTCGCCGACATCGGCGTGGGTTTCCTTGCTCGACTTCACGTAGGTGCCGATACCGCCGTTCCAGAGCAGGTCGACCGGCGCTTTGAGCAGCGCATGGATCAGCTCGGTGGGCGCCAGCCTGTCGGCGTGGATGTCGAAACGCGCCTTCATTTCCGGGGTGATGGCGATGCTCTTGGCGCTGCGCAGGAAGATCCCGCCGCCGGCGGAGATCAGCTTGGCGTCGTAGTCGGCCCAGCTCGAACGTGGCAGGTTGAACAGGCGCTGGCGCTCGACGAAGCTGCTGGCGGCGTCAGGGTTCGGGTCGATGAAGATATGCATGTGGTTGAAGGCGGCCACCAGTTGCAGCTTGTCCGACATCAGCAGGCCGTTGCCGAACACGTCGCCGGCCATGTCGCCGATGCCGATGACGCTGATGTTGTCCTTCTGCACGTCGATGCCGCGCTCGCGGAAATGCCGCTGCACGCTGACCCAGGCGCCCTTGGCGGTAATCCCCATGCCCTTGTGGTCGTAGCCGGCGGAGCCGCCCGAGGCGAAGGCGTCGCCGAGCCAGAAGCCGTACTCGGCGGCGATGCCGTTGGCAATGTCGGAGAAGGTCGCCGTGCCCTTGTCCGCGGCGACCACCAGGTAGGGATCGTCCTCGTCGTGGCGGACCACGTTGGCCGGCGGCACCACTTCGCCTTCCTTGAGGTTGTCGGTGATATCGAGCAGGCCGGAAATGAAGATCCGGTAGCAGGCGATCGCCTCGGCCTGGATCTCGTCGCGGCTACCGCCAAGCGGCAGGCGGCGCGGGACGAAGCCGCCCTTGGCACCGACCGGCACGATCACCGCGTTCTTCACCTGCTGGGCCTTGACCAGGCCGAGCACCTCGGTGCGGAAGTCCTCCTCGCGGTCCGACCAGCGCAAGCCGCCGCGAGCCACCTTGCCGCCGCGCAGGTGCACGCCCTCGACGCGCGGCGAATAGACGAAGATCTCGTACTTGGGCACCGGCCTGGGCAGCTCCGGGATGGCCTTCGGGTTGAACTTGAAGCTGAAGTAGCTCTTGTTCTGGCCGTTGCCGTCGGGCTGGTAGAAGTTGGTCCGCAGGGTCGCCTTGATCAGGTCGAGGTAGCGCCGCAGGATGCGGTCCTCGTTGAGCACCTGGACTTCGTCGAGGGCACCGAGGATCGCCTGCTCCAGCTTCTGTTGCTTGTCTTCCAGGTCTTCCGCTGTGAGTTTGCGCGCCAGGTAGAAGCGTGTCTTGAACAGCCGCACCAGCTCGCGGGCGATGTCGGTGTGGGCATTCAGCGCGCTGGCGATGTAGCCGAGGTCGAAGCCCAGGCGAATCTGCTTCAGGTAGCGCGCGTAGGCACGCAGCAGGGCAACGTCGCGCCACGGCAGGTTGGCGGTCAGCACCAGGCGGTTGAAGGCGTCGTTCTCGGCGTCGCCGCTGACGATGTGGACGAAGGCGTCCTGGAGGATCTCGTTGAGCTGCTGGATGTCCACGTCCAGCCCTTCGGCGTAGGTGAAGGCGAAGTCGTGGATCCAGTATTCGCGACCGCTCTGGTGGCGCAGGCGGTAGGGGAATTCGCCGAGCACGCGCAGGCCGAGGTTCTCCAGGATCGGCAGGACGTCGGACAGGGCCAGCGGGGTATCGGCGTGGTACAGCTTGCAGTGCAGTTGCTGCTCGCCCTGCGCCAGCGGCTGGTAGAAGCTCATCACCAGCGGGCGCTGCTCGGACAGGCTGAGCAGGTGCTGCAGGTCGACCACCGCGAAGTGCGGGGCGAAGCGCTCGCGGTAGCCGGCCGGGAAGCCTTTCGGGAAGTCGGCCAGGACATTGGTGCCCTTGGCCTCGCCGAGGTTTTCCACCACCAGGCTGCTGTAGTCGTCCTGCCAGGAACGGCAGGCCTGGATCACTTCTTCCTCCAGGCGCGCCGGGTCGATGTCGATGCGCGACTTCGGGTCGACGCGGAGGATGAACTGCACGCGGGCCAGCACCGACTCGGAGAAGAAAGTCCAGAACTCGCAGTCGCTGGCCTGCAGGCGCTCCATCAGGACCTGCTGGATCTTCAGGCGCGTCTCGGTGGAATACACGTCGCGCGGCACATAGGCCAGGCAGTAGCAGAAGCGGCCGTAGGGGTCCTTGCGCAGGAACACGCGGATCTTGTTGCGCTCCTGGATGCGGACGATCGCCAGGGCGGTGCTGAACAGCTCGTCCACCGGGGTCTGGAACAGGTCGTCGCGCGGCAGCACTTCCAGCACCTGGGCCAGTTCCTTGCCGAGGTGGGCCTTGGTGTCGAAACCGGAGCGCCGCATCACTTCGGCGACCTTGCCGCGTATGAAGGGGATGTCGTTGACGCTCTCGTTGTACACCGAGGAGGTGAACAGGCCCATGAAGCGGCACTCGCGGATCACCCGGCCCTTGCCGTCCAGCTCGCGGATCGACACGTAGTCCGGGTAGGCCGGGCGGTGCACGCGGCTCGGATGGGCGGCCTTGGCGAAGGACAGCAGGACCGGTTCGCGCAGGTAGGCGACGGCATAGTCCTCGATGTGCAGGTCATCTTTGCTCAGGCCGGCGCGCAGCAGACGGGTCAGGCCGAGGAAGGATTTCTCGTCGTAGACCATGCGTCCGCCGTCGGCCTCGTCGGCGACGCTGAATTCCTCGTAGCCGAGGAAGGTGAAGTGGTTGTCCAGCAGCCATTCGAGATAGCTGCGCACTTCCTTCAGTTCCTCCGCCGGCACCTTCAGCTTGGCCTTGCCGAGCCAGGTCAGCAGTTCGCGGGCCTTGGCCTTCATCGGTTCGAAGTCGGCGACGGTCACGCGTACTTCGCCGAGCACTTCCAGGATGGCCTTCTCCAGCGCGCGCAGTTCGCCGGCGTGGGCGCAACGGTCGATCTCCAGGTACATCAGCGATTCCTGGCTGACGTCCTTGCCCTGGCTACCCTTGGGCAGGATTTCCTTCAGCTCGCCCTTGGCCGAGCGGCGCACGCTGAGGACGTTGGTCTGCAGGGTATGGATGCTGTAGCCGCGGCGGTTCAGTTCCATGCGCACCGAGTCGACCAGGAACGGCAGGTCCGGGTGCAGCACTTCCACCGCGGTGTGGGTGGATTGCCAGCCGTGCTTCTCGTAGTCGGGGTTGTATACGCGGACTTCGGGCTGGTCGCGGTCGAAGCGCTCCAGCAGGCGCCAGGCGGAAAGGGTACAACCGACCAGGTCGGAAAGCCGACGCTGGGTCAGTTCATCGAGGGAGATCAGGCTGAAGAACTGTTCGGCGAACAGCGTGACTTGTGGTAACGCCTTGTCGCCGAGGTGCTGCGCCAGTGCCGTCTGCAGTTGATGCTGGAAATCGGCTTTGCTGGCCGCGGTGAAGAACGCCATGGTTGTACTCCGCTTGGCTTGTTATTTCATGGAGGCGAGCGGTTCGCGGGAAAGGTCGCGAGCAACGCACCTTCGGACCGACCCTCGCTGCGTCCATGAAGTTCAGCAGAAGCTGAGCATTAATCCAGGCAGGCAGGCGCACAGCAAAGGCTGACCGGGAACCGCCCTTTTCGGCGAGCGACCCGCCGGTCATATCCGACAGAGCTTAACGAGCCGGCAAGGCAAAACACTTACCGTGCTGCGACATATTCGTTCACCCCGGGAGCATCGGCTCACTGCACCGGCAGGAAATGCATGAACAGCAGTCCCTGGGCGTAGTTCACGCTGATCCGCCGGTAGCGTTCGCCGAGCACCTCGGCGAGCAGGTCCAGGCGCGCGACGATCTTGGCGAACTCGCGGGCGTAGCTGAGGTTGCTGGCGTCGTCGGTGAGGGCGTTGGAAAGCAGCAAAGGGGCGCCCTTGTCGTCCTTGCGGGTAGCCAGCATCCAGGTGGCGACCTCGACGTTGCGCGCGGCGTTGTAGACATACTGCGCGTCGATCCCCTGGTAGACGTAGAACTCGGTACGCCCGCCATGGGCGGTGATCAGCATGCTGGCCAGGGCATAGATGAAGGCGCCGACGCGGTCGCCCTTGAATGCCGGATCGAGGGAATAGGACAGCGCGGCGATGTCGCGGCGGCCGCCCAGGTCGCTGAGTTCGCGGTTCTGCTCGATGGCCCGGCGGATCGCCAGCTCGGCGTCGGCCTGGCTCGGCAGGCCGGTCTTCTTCCATTCGGCGGGATTGCGCTTGTACAGCTTCCAGAGCAACTGGTAGAGGCTTTGCAGGTTGTCGCGCATGGCCAGGGTAGCCATGCGATCGGCATCGGTCTGGAGGAATTCGCCGGCGCGCATCGAGCCCTGGCTGGTGTCCTCGCCGGCGGCGTTGCGCGGCGCGTTCGAACATCCGCTGGCGAGCGCGCCGAGCAGCAACAGCAGCCCGCCGACCCAGCGCCGCCACCCACGCCGGGCGCGGCCCTCCCCCTTGCGCCGGGCAAGCCCCGGCAATGTCGCTCCTGACAAACGCTCTGTCCATTCGCTGTTCGCATCGCGGAAACCGACCCGCCTGAGCCGGCGAAGTTCCCCGGGCGCGTCGATCCGCCGCGCTTCGCGAGGCAGGTCACGGCGAGAGGCGGAGGCTTTTCACCGGCATACCCGCGCGGGTTCACGAATAGGCGCGGCACGAGCGTCGGAGAGTACGCTAGGCAGTCGCCGTGCGCTAACATGTGCGGGATCGGGGGGCGTCATCCGCCGCAGAGCGGAGCCTTCTCCCCGCCCGCCCGCGCCGGCCTCGCCGTGCGCCACCGAGCGACACCCCAGCAGGCCTTGGAACCGGTAGTCCAGACAATGAGCAACGAGCCAGAAAGCACGCAGCACAAGAGCGCCCTGCAGGGACTGAAGGGCTACCTGTCGAGCCAGATCCTCGGCCAGGAAAAACTCGTCGACCGCCTGCTGATCGCGCTGCTAGCCGACGGCCACCTGCTGGTGGAAGGCGCGCCGGGACTGGCCAAGACCAAGGCCATCAAGGACCTCGCCGAAGGCCTCGAAGCCGAGTTCCACCGTATCCAGTTCACTCCCGACCTGCTCCCCGCCGACATCACCGGCACCGAGATCTATCGACCGGAGACCGGCACCTTCGTGTTCCAGCAAGGCCCGATCTTCCACCACCTGGTACTGGCCGACGAGATCAACCGCGCCCCGGCCAAGGTGCAATCGGCGCTGCTCGAAGCCATGGCCGAGCGCCAGGTTTCGGTCGGCCGCAGCACCTACGACCTGCCACAGCTGTTCCTGGTGATGGCGACACAGAACCCGATCGAGCAGGAAGGCACCTACCCGTTGCCGGAAGCCCAGCTCGACCGCTTCCTCATGCACGTCAAGATCGGCTACCCGGAGGCCTCGGTGGAACGCCGCATCCTCCAGCAGGCACGTGGCGAGGCACTGAACGGCGAGGCCCGGCCGGAGCGCCGGGTGACCCAGGAAACCATCTTCGCCGCGCGCCAGGAAATCCTCGGCCTGTACATGGCCGACGCGGTGGAGGAATACCTGGTGCAACTGATCATGGCCACCCGCACCCCGGCCAAGCACGACGCGGAACTCGCCGAATGGATCTCCTACGGCGCCAGCCCGCGCGGCTCCATCGCCCTCGACCGCTGCGCGCGCGCCCACGCCTGGCTGGCCGGACGCGACTTCGTCAGCCCCGAGGACATCCAGGCGGTGCTGTTCGACGTGCTGCGCCATCGCCTGATCCTGACCTTCGAGGCGGAAGCCGCCGGCATCGACCAGGACCGGGTCGTGCAGCGCATCCTCGACGTGGTCGCCGTGGCCTGAGGCCGCCGCCATGCTGAGCGCCGCCCCTGGCGTCGAACTGGGCCTCGACGAGCTTCTGGAAATGCGCCACCGGCTCCACGAAGCGCGCCTGTTCTCCTCGCAGAACCGCCGCAGCCCGCTGGTCGGCCTGCATCACTCGCGCCTGCGCGGACGCGGCGTGGACTTCGACCAGGTGCGCATCTACCAGCCCGGCGACGACGTACGGACCATCGACTGGCGCGTCACCGCGCGCACTCGCGAGCCGCACACCAAGCTGTTCCACGAGGAACGCGAGCGGCCGGTATTCGTCCTGGTCGAACAGAGCCAGCGCCTGTTCTTCGGCTCCGGCCTGTGCTTCAAGGCGGTGCTGGCGGCACGCGCGGCGGCTTTCATCGGCTGGTCGGCGCTGGCCCACAACGACCGTATCGGCGGCCTGGTATTCGGCGACCGCGACTGCCACGAAATCAAGCCGCGACGCAGCAAGCACAGCCTGCTGCAACTGTTCAACCAGCTGTTGCGGGCCAATCGCGAACTGCGCGAGACGCCGGCCGAGCGGCCTGGCGAACTGTTCGGCCTGGCCCTGCGCCGCGCCCGCGAAGTGCTGCGCCCGGGCAGCCTGATCCTGGTGCTGTGCGACGAGCGCACCCTCAATGACGTCGCCGAGCAGCAACTCAGCCTGATCGCACGCCATACCGACCTGGTGCTGCTGCCGCTGTCCGACCCGCTCGACCATGCCCTCCCCGCCGCCGGGCTGCTGCGCTTCCGCGAAGGCGCCGCCGACCTCGAGCTGGACACCCACGCCGACGAGCTGCGCCAGGCCTATCGCGAGCTGGCCGAGGCGCGCCGCGCGCGCTGGCAGCGGCTGGCCCAGCGACTGGGCGTGCCGCTGCTGCCGCTGTCCACCCAGGAAGACCTGGTGGAGCAGTTGCGGGACCTGCTGGAACAACACCAGCCGGGGTATCGCGCATGAATCCGCTCGACCGGCTGGAACCGCTGATCGCCCCCCCGCCCGTCGGCTGGTGGCCGCCGGCGCCCGGCTGGTGGTTGCTGGCCGCCCTGCTGCCACTGCTCGGCTGGGGGCTCTGGCGACTACGCCGGCACCTGCCGCGGCGCACCATCGCCACCCGCGGCGAAGCGCCGCTGGATCCGCTGCGCGAAGCGGCCCTGGCCGAACTGGCCGCGCTCGCCAAGCCCTACGGCAGGGCTTCCGCAGGGCCCTGGCTGCAAGCCATCAACGGCCTGCTCAAGCGGGTCTGCAGGGCGCGCTGGCCAGATAGCGGCAGCCACGCCCTCAGCGGCCGCGCCTGGCTGGCGTTCCTCGACAACCGTTGCCCGGCCGCCGGCCTGACCCGCTGGATGATCCTGGTGGAAGGCGGCTACCGCGCCGACTGCACCCTCGACGACAAGGCCGTGGACGGCCTCGACGCCGCCGTCGCCACCTGGATTCGCAAGCATGTTTGAGTTCGCCTGGCCCTGGGTCTTCGCCCTCGCCCCGTTGCCCTGGCTGCTGCGCCTGGTGTTGCCGGCCGCCGACAGCGGCGAGGCGGCGCTCAAGGTGAGCTTCCTCGACGAACTCGAAAGCCTCGCCGGACGCCGTGCCCGCGCACGCCTGCCGGCCTGGCGGCAGCAGGTGCGCTTCGCCCTGCTCTGGTTCCTCCTGCTGCTCGCCGCGGCCCGCCCGCAATGGGTCGGCGACCCCCTGCCGCTACCCGCCAGCGGCCGCGACCTGCTGCTTGCGGTGGATGTCTCCGGCTCCATGGACTACCGCGACATGCGCTGGCAGGACGACGAGATCAGCCGCCTGGAACTGATCAAGAAACTCTTCGGCGACTTCGTCGAAGACCGTCGTGGCGACCGCGTCGGCCTGATCCTGTTCGGCAGCCAGGCCTACCTGCAGGCGCCGCTGACCTTCGACCGGCACACCGTGCGGGTCTGGCTGGACGAGGCGCAGATCGGCATCGCCGGCAAGAACACCGCGATCGGCGACGCCATCGGCCTGGCGGTCAAGCGCCTGCGCCAGCGGCCTGCGGAAAGCCGGGTGCTGGTGCTGATCACCGACGGCGCCAACACCGGTGGACAGATAGCCCCGCGGATCGCCGCGCAACTGGCCGCCGAGCAACAGGTGAAGATCTACACCATCGGCATCGGCGCCGATCCGCAGCAAGGCGGCGTGCCTGGCCTGTTCGGCTTCAACCCGGGGCTCGATCTCGACGAGCCGACCCTGCGCGGTATCGCCGAGAGCACTGGCGGCGAATACTTCCGCGCACGCTCCAGCGCCGAGCTGGAAAGCATTTCCGCGACCCTCGATCGCCTCGAACCGGTCGCCCAGCAGACTACCCGGGCGCGCCCGGCCCTGGCGCTGTACAGTTGGCCGCTGGCCGCCGCCCTCGGCCTGAGCGTGCTGCTGGTGGCGCTGGAACTCTGGCCACGGGAAAACCGGACCTGGCCGCGCCGCCGCTCCGGGAGGCAACCATGAACCTGTTGCTGGACGCCTGGCCGCACTGGCTGCGCCCCTACTGGCTGCTGCTGGCGCCGCTGCTTGGCTGGTTGCTGTGGAAGCTGCTGCATCGCCAGCGTCGTGCCGGACGCTGGCAATTGCTGCTGCCGACGGCCTTCCAGCCCTGGCTGCTGGTCGGCGGCGCCGGGCGGCAGAACCGCATGCCCTGGATCTGCCTCGGCATCGCCTGGCTGCTGGCCCTGCTGGCCTTGCTCGGGCCCAGTTGGCAGCAACTGGAACAGCCCTCGATGAAGCGTAGCGACCCGCTGGTGGCGATCCTCCAACTGACTCCCGGGATGCTTGCCGGCGACCTGTCGCCGACCCGCCTGGAGCAGGCCCGGCGCAAGCTGCTCGACCTGCTTCGCACGCGCAACGACGCGCAGACCGCGATCGTCGTCTACGCCGGCAGCGCGCATACCCTGGTGCCGCTGTCGGACGACCAGCTCACCGCGCGCAACCTGCTCGACGCCCTGAAACCTTCGATCATGCCCGAGCCCGGCCAGCGCGCCGACCTCGCCGTGCGCCAGGCCCTCGACCTACTGGAACAGGGCGCCCAGGGCCGCGGCCGCCTGTTGCTGCTGACCAGCGAGCTGAGCGAACCCGAGCGCCAAGGCATCCGCAGCGCCCTCGAGCACCGGGCGGCGCGCCTCGCCGTGCTCGGCGTCGGCACGCCGAAAGGCGCTCCGGTGCAGCAGGAGGATGGCAGCTTCCTCAAGGACGACCAGGGCGGCATCCTCCTGCCCAGGCTCGACGAAAGCGGGCTGCGCCGCTTCGCCGCGGAGATCGGCGCCGGCTACCAGCGCCTGCGGCCGAACGACCGCGACCTCGACAGCCTCGGCCTGCTGGCTCGCGGCGGCACGCTGGAGGAAGACCGCGAGAACGCCCTGCTGCGCCTGCAGCGCTGGGCCGACCAGGGTTACTGGCTGCTCCTGCCGCTGCTCCTGCTGGCCGCCTGTGCCGGACGGCGCGGCTGGCTGTTCTGCCTGCCGCTGTTGATGCTGAGCCTGCCGCAACCGGCCATGGCCCTCCAATTCGAAGACCTCTGGCTGCGTCCGGACCAGCAAGGCCAGCGCCTGTTGCAACGGGGCCAGGCGGAAGAGGCGGCGAAGCGCTTCGAGGACTTCCGCTGGAAAGGCCTGTCGCTCTACCAGGCCCGCGACTACGCCGCCGCGGCCCAGGCCTTCGCCCAGGGCGACCAGGCCGCCGATCACTACAACCGTGGCAACGCCCTGGCCCGCCAGGGCGAACTGGAAGCCGCCGTCGACGCCTACGAACAAGCCCTGGAGCGCCAGCCGCAACTGGTCGCCGCGCAACGCAACAAGGCCCTGGTCGAGGAACTGCTGCGCCAGCGCCAGGAACAGGCGGCGCAGCAGCAGGCCGGCGAGAACAAGGAGCAGCGCCAGGAAGCGAGCCAGCAGAGCCCGCCATCCGGAAGCAGCCAGCGGCCGCCGCGCGACGCGGCGACCGTCGATGCGCAGAAGGCCCAGGCCGCGGCGCCCTCGACCAGCCTGCCGGAAGACGAAGGTGAGAAGACCGCCGGAGCACCCGACCAAGCGCAGCCGCAACCCGACGCCGAGGACGAGCGGACGGGCGACGAGGAAGCCGGCGACGGACTCGATGACGAACGTCGCCAGGCCCTCGAGCAATGGCTGCGACAGATTCCCGACGATCCCGCCGAGTTGCTGCGGCGCAAGTTCTGGTACCAACAGCAGCAACGCCAGGAAGCCACGCCATGATCCGCCTGTTCTGCAGCCTGCTTCTCGCGCTCCTCTGCGTCTCCGCCCACGCCAGCTTCAGCGCCAGCGTCGACCGCGCCCGCCTGACCGAAGGGGAAAGCGTCGAACTGACGCTGGAATCGGACGACCCGACCCTCTTCGGCAAACCCGACCTGAGCCCGCTGGACGCCCTCTTCGAGGTCCTCGGCACGCGCCAGGTCAACCGTCTCGCCACGCAGAACGGCCGGGCCCAGGCCACCACCCGCTGGATCGTCACCCTCCTGCCGAAGCAGAGCGGCTACGTGGCGATCCCGCCGATCAGCCTGGGCGCCAGCAGCACCCAGCCGATCAGGCTGCACGTACTGGAGGCGCGCGACCGCGCCAAGAGCAGCAAGCTGGCGCCGGTCTTCATCGATGCCAGCGTCGACCAGGAGAAGGTCTACGTGCAGGCCCAGGCGATCCTCACCCTGCGCATCTACCACTCGGTGTCGCTATACGACGACAGCAGCCTGACCCCGCTGGTGATGAACGACGCGAAGGTCGAACAGCTCGGTGAGGCGCGCACCTACGAGAAGGAGATCAACGGCATCCGCCACGGCGTGATCGAGGTGCGCTACGCGATCTTCCCGCAGAAGAGCGGCACCCTGGAGATTCCTGCGCAAGCCTTCAGTGCGACCCTGGTCGACCGTGGCAGCGACGACTACAACCCCTTCGGCCCGCGCCCCGGCCGGCAGATGCGGGTGACTTCGCCGAGCATCCCGCTGCAGGTCCGGCCCAAGCCTGCCGACTATCCGGCCGACGCGCCCTGGATGCCGGCCCGCGCGCTGAGCATCAGCGAAAGCTGGAGCCCGCAGCCGGAGCAGGCACAGGTCGGCGAATCGCTGACGCGCAACGTGCTGCTGAAGGTCGAGGGGCTTTCCGGCACCCAGCTTCCGCCGTTGCCGCTGCCCGACGTACAAGGCCTGCGGCGCTACCCGGACCAACCGCAGCTGGCCGACCAGAGCACCGACCAGGGCCTCATCGGCAGTCGCGAGGAGCGCGAGGCGCTGGTGCCCGAGCAAGCCGGGCGCATCGAGTTGCCGGCGCTCGAAGTGGTCTGGTGGAACACCCGCGAAGACCGCCTGGAGCACACCAGCCTGCCACCGCGCACCCTGGAGGTGGCCGCCGCGCCGCAGGCCGAGGCTGAGCCGCCGGCGGCGGCGCTGCCGCTCGGCGAACGCCTGGAGCCGACGCTCTGGCCCTGGCAACTGGCTACCGCCGTGCTGGCCCTGACCACCCTGCTCGGCTTCGGCCTCTGGTGGCGCGCCCGCCAGCTACCGGCGGTGATCCGCGCCGCGGCCAACGGCCCGAGCAGCCGCAGCCTGCTCGACGAGCTGCGCCGCGCCTGCCTGGCCAACGACCCCCAGGCGACCCGCCAGGCCCTGGACGCCTGGGCCCGTCAGCAACCCGATACCCTGGCCGACATGGCGGCCCGCTTCGTACCGCTGTCCGACGCCCTGGATGGCCTCAACGGCGCGCTGTACAGCGAGAGCGGCCATTCCTGGCAGGGCGAGGACCTGTGGCGGGCGATCCGCGCCCTGCCCACCACGGAACAAGCGCCGGCGGGAGCGGTCGACAATGGCGGCCTGCCACCGCTCTATCCGCGCTGAACGGCGCTATGGTTAGGACTGGCACGACATTCCGATTCCGCAAGAGGGCCCGCATGCGCTTCCGTACCCTGTTCCTCGTCCTGTGCGGCCTGCTCCTGGGCCACGCCGCGACGGCCGCCGAACCGCCGACCGCGCCCACGCCGCCGACGCAGCCGGCCGAAGGGCCGGGCGGCGCGGCCTATCGCCATGCCAGCGTGCATCAGTGGCATTTCGGCGAAGGCGCTCGCGAATACTGGGTGTTCACCCCCGAGCAACCGGTCCCCGGCAACGCTCCGCTGGTGATCTTCCTGCACGGCTGGAGCGTGATGCAGCCGGACCTCTACCGCGCCTGGATCGACCATATCGTCCGCCGCGGCATGGTGGTGATCTACCCGCGCTACCAGCCGGACCTGAAGACGCCCAACGCAGACTTCCTCGACAATGCCGCCGGCGCCCTCGGCGACGCCCTCAGGCGCCTGCAGGCCGGCGAGCTGGGCGTGCGCCCGCGGCTGAACCAGGTCGCCTACCTCGGCCACTCCGCCGGCGGACTGCTCGCCGCCAACCTGGCGGCCGCCAGCGAACGCCTGAAGCTGCCGGCGGCGAAGGCGCTGATGGTGGTCGAGCCCGGCAAGAGCCAGGGCAAGCGCTGGGACGGCGTGGCCCAGGAACGCCTGTCGGGGCTGGCCAAGGGTACCCTGCTGCTGGCGGTCTGCGGCGACGAGGACAGCCATGTGGCCTGCACCGACGCCAAGCGCATCTACCGCCAGAGCCGGCACATTCCGCCCAGCGACAAGAACCTCCTGCTGCTGCGCAGCGATCGCCACGGCGCTCCGCCGCTGCTGGCCAACCACGCGGCGCCCACCGCGCCGGTATTCGGCCCGCAGTATCCGAAGGAAGAAGACAGCGACTGGTTGCTCGACCGCGTCGAGAAGCGCCTCGAAGTGCAGCAGGCCGAAGGCCGCTATACCGGCCACGACCCGCTGGTGATCGACGCCCTCGACTGGTACGGCACCTGGAAGCTGTTCGATGGCCTCACCGACGCGGCGTTCTACAACCGCAACCGCCAGTACGCCCTGGGCGCTACGCCGGAGCAGACCGGCATGGGCCAGTGGAGCGACGGCACCCCGGTGAAGCCGATCAAGGTGCTCAAGTAGCCAGCGCTAGAAGTCGTAGCTCAGGCGCAGGTTGACGGCGCTGCCGCCGACCCGCTCGCCTTTCGTCCCTTGCAGCTCCAGGCTGCCCTGCAACGGACCGCGGCGGGCGTGCAGCGCCATCCCCGCGCTGAACAGGTCGCGCCCCCGATGGGCCGAAACCTGCTTCAGGTCGACGCCCTGCAGGCTCGCCTCGGTGTGGCTCGCCGGCACTCCCAGGGCACGCTCGTAGCCCAGGTTCAGCTCCGGCTCCAGCGACCAGTCGGCCACTCGCAGGCTGCGCGCGACGCTCAGCTCCAGGGTGGCGAAGGTCGCATCCCTGGCCGCGCGGTCGACGTCCAGCGCCAGCTCGCTGTGCTTTTCGCGGAAACCTTTCCATTCCGTACGGGTCGCCAGCAGGCCGACCCGCGGCTCGACCCGCCAATCGTCCTTGCGCCAGCGGTAGCCGCTCTTGACGCTGGCGTGGTAGAGCCAGCCCTCGCTGTCGCCCTTGGCCGTGGCAAAGCCCGGCAGGCGCCGCTTGCTGGCGGCGTCGAGGTAGCCGGCGCCGAGCATGGCACTGACGTAACCGCCCTGTTCCAGGCTGTCGAAGGCGTGGACCAAGCCCACGGCGAGCTGGGTGATGTCCAGCTCGACCTTGCCGCCGGCGCTGTTGACCCGTCCCTTGGTCTGCGCCAGCGTCGCGCCGCCCCGGGTTCGTTCGTCGAGCGCCTGGACCAGGCCCAGGGCAATGCCGTCGCTGCGCTCGCGACTGCCGCTGACGCCTGAGCGCCCCTCGTTGCGCAAGCCGGAAGCGAGCCTCTGGAACCACAACCGCGGCGCCTGCCCGGGCTGCGCCCAGGAAAGCTCGCCGAACATCGCGCGATCCACTTGCGACGGCTGCCGACTCAGGTAGGCCAGGCTGTCGGCGTACACCTGGCCGCCGGCGCTGCGCGGCAGGCCAGCGAGATCGCCGCGCGCCAGGCTGGCCTGCAGCCAATCGTTGTAGGCGCCGGCGCGCAGGGCGATGGGCCGGTCACGGAGCGCGTTCAACGCCGCCGCGGAACGCCCGGCATTGCCTTGTAGGTTGACCTGCCCCGGCAGGTCGAGCGGAGCCAGGGCCAGGGCGATGCCATCCGCAGCGAAGCGCAAGTCGTGGCGCAGGCCTCGCGCGGCCAGGCCCGGCGCCTGTTGCAAGGCGTCGAAACCGCCCTGGTAGGTGGCACCTCGCGCGACCGTCAGGAACTTCTGCCCCGCCCCCGCCGCATCGGCCGCCGTCAGTTGCAGCCGCCCGCCCAGCCGGGCGAAAGCGGCCGCGCCGTCGAGGCGGATCGGCGGTTGCCCGCCCAGCGCCACCCGGGTCGTGCTCGACGGCGACAGTTCGAGCGAGCGGGTGAAACTCGGCGCGCCCGCGAGGCGGTCGGCGGCGAGCACGCCGTCGATCCGGGTCGGCGCGGCAATGGTGCCGCCGCCGCCCAGCTCGCCGGCCCGGCCTACCCTCAACCCCGGTCCTTCGAGCGTGCCGTCCACCACCAGGCGTCCACCACGAACCTCACTGCTGGCAGAGAACCGGTTGCGCCCGGCGAGCGCCAATTCGCCGGCCTCGACCGCGACCCCGGCGAAACGGTTGTCGCCCGACAGCCGCAGCGCGCCGCTGCCGGCCTTGCCAAGCATGCCGCCGGCGCGGATGTCGTTGCTCCAGACATCCCTGGCGTTCCAGCCGCCGCGCGCCGCGTCCAGCGTCACCCGCTGATCGCCGAACAGCTGGCCCGGTCCACCTACCGCCCGGGCCAGGTCCAGCAACCCCCAGCCGAAACGCGCGTCGACCCCAGGCTCGCCAAGATCGACGGCGGTGCTCAACATGGTCATCCGCACCTGCGCCATGTCCATGTAGGGAAAGCGCTCGGCCAGCAATGCCGCGCTGGCGCTGACCAGCGGCGTGGCGTAGGAGGTACCGCTCTGGTCGGCATAGGTGTAGGTCAAGCGTTCGGCCGAGGCGCCGTTCGCCGCGGCCACGTACATATCGCCGGGCGCCGCCAGGCACCAGTCTTTCGCCACCCCGCACTGGTTGGAGTAGTCGGTGAGGTCGCGGTCCGGACCCAACGCGACCACGCTGAGGAAACCGCTTTCCAGTCCAGGCATGAAGCGCGGCAAGGTGGCGAGCAAGCCGGGCTGCGCGCTGCTTTCGTTGCCGGCCGCGAATACCAGCAGGCACCCGTCGCGCACGCCGTCGGCCAAGGCATTCAGGTAGGGATGCGGCGCTGCGGGATCGATCGCCGCATAAGCGGCATCCACCGCGGCGGCGTCATTGCCGACAGGATCGTCGTTGTAGCTGTTGTTGATGATCCGCACCGTCGGCGCGCCCCGGTAGAGGGTGCTCAGGGCGCCATGGACGAGTTCCTCGCTGCCCGGCTGCAGCAGGCTGGCCTGGCCCGCCGCTTCGTCTTGTTCCTCCTCTATGTCGGCATCCTCGTCATCGGCTTCGTCGCTGGGCCTGATTTGCGTCTGGAAAAGCCCGACCTTCGGCGCCACGCCACCACGGTAGGTGAAATCGGCAATGACCTCCGGCCTGGCCGCGATGATTCCGCTGACATTCGCGCCATGGCTGGCGACCTGGACTTCTCCGCTTCGCTCATCGCGATCGAAGAGCGGCCGGGAGGGATCGGCGATCGCTTCCTCGCCGTCGATGGCCACTCGGTTGGCCAGCGGAGTGATCGCCTGGCCGGCGAACGCCGGATGCTGCGGAAGGAAACCGCCATCGATCACCCCGACATCCACGCCTTTGCCGGTCAGGCCCAACGTGCGCGCGACCGGCACGCCGATGAAATCCTGCTCCCAGCCGCTGGACCGGGCTTCGGCCAACGCACAGGGCGACAGCGATAGCGAAACGCCCAACGGCACCAGTGTGCATATCCCGCACTTTCGAACATCTTTCCAACGTGTCGTCCGCGACATGGCAAAAAATCCCCCAAAAACGAAAGGCACCCGCACTCTTCGCGGATGGCACCCGGCAATAACCTGGCGGCTAGCGTTCCGAGCAGGGGCACGCTAGCTCCCGGGGGGTTAAAAAAGGCTTAACGCGGGCACGCCGACGGGAGCGACCGGGGTCACAGCGCAGGCGCAAACCGGGTGGGCAACTGGACAGCCCGCGCCCCGATCGACGAACATCGCTGCCCGACTCGCGAAAACCGCCGCCCGCTCGCCTCTCCCGAACCGCCCATGGCGCGACGGCCACCCACCGCCAGTCGACCAGCCCATTCGTCACGCGACCCAGGCCATGCATATCCACGTACTCGTCGTCGAAGACAACTTCGATCTCGCCGGCACCGTCATCGACTACCTCGAGGCCGCCGGGGTGGTCTGCGATCACGCCCGCGACGGCCAGGCCGGCCTCAACCTGGCGCGCGCCAACCGCTACGACGTGATCCTGCTGGACATCATGCTGCCGCGCATCAACGGCCGGCAGGTCTGTCGCCAGCTGCGCGAAGCCGGCCTGCAGACCCCGGTACTGATGCTCACCGCCCTGGATACCCTGCAGGACAAGCTCGACGGCTTCGACGCCGGCGCCGACGACTACCTGCTCAAGCCCTTCGAACTGCCGGAGCTGCTGGTCCGCCTGCAGGCCCTCAGCCGGCGCCGCAGCGGCCAGGCCCAGCGCCTGCAAGTCGACGACCTGGTGATGGACCTCGACAGCCGCCAGGCCAGCCGCGGCGGCACGCCCCTGGCGCTGTCCCCCACCGCCTGGAAGATCCTCGAGTGCCTGATGCGCGCCAGCCCCGCGCTGGTCACCCGCGAACAACTGGGGCGCAGCGTCTGGGGCGACGATCCGCCGGAAAGCAACACCCTCAACGTGCACATGCACCACCTGCGCAGCACCGTCGACAAAGGTTTCGCCACCCCTCTGATCCATACCCTGCACAGCGTCGGCTTCCAGCTGGAGCGCAAATGAAACGCGGCCTGAGCCTGATCCCCACCGTCGGCGGCGGCGTCACCCTGATCCTCGCCGGGGTGCTGCTGGTCTACACGCGCATGCTCGGCGACTACGGCGAGACCGGCGCCCTCTACCTGCTCAGCATGATGATGGAAGAGGAAGGGCTGTACTTCGCCCAGCGCTACCAGGAAGACCCGGCCACGCCGGCGCCGGACAGCTACTACTTCAAGGGCAGCGTCGGCACCGCGGGGCTGCCGCCGAAACTCAGGGAGATGCTCGACACCCCACCCTACAAGAGCATCGGCGCCATGCAACTGCTCGGCAACTGGGACGACGATGACGAAGACGAGGATGACGACGCGCCCAGCGACGATGCCTACGTGGTGGTCCGCCAGCCACTGGCCGACGGCAAGACGCTCTACCTCTACGACAACGACGCCGCCGGCAGCATCGACACGCCGCTGTCCGACGCCATCATCGACGCCCGCGTCAGGCAGACCTGGATCGTCACCCTGTCGGTCACCCTGCCTTCGCTGGTCGCCGTCGGCCTGCTGGTCTGGTTCATCGTCGCCCCGCTGCGCAAGCTGACGCGCTGGTCGATGACCCTCGACGACCTCGCCCCGGACAGCCAGCGGCCACGCTTCCACTACCGCGAACTCAACGTGCTGGCGGAAACCCTGTGGAACAGCGTGACCCGGATCAAGGATTTCAGCCAACGCGAGGAGCGCTTCCTGCGCTACGCCAGCCACGAGCTGCGCACCCCGCTGGCGGTGATCGGCATGAACCTGGAACTGCTCGATCAGCCCGGCCGCGCGCCCTCCCCGCATGCCCTGCAACGCATCCGCCGCTCGGCGCTGGGCATGCAGCAGATGACCGAAACCCTGCTCTGGCTCAGCCGCGAGAGCGGCGAACTACGCGACGACGGCCACATCGAGGTCGGCCGCCTGCTGGAGGAGCTGCTCGAGGAACAGCAGGCGCTGAGCCAGCGCCGCGGCCTGAGCTTCCACCTCGACGTGGAGCCGCACAGCCTGCCGCAGACCCGCGCGCGGATCATCATCGGCAACCTGCTGCGCAACGCCCTGCAATACAGCGACGAAGGCGTGGTGGAGATCGTCGTGCGCGACCGCAGCCTGCTGATCAGCAACCCTATCGGCGCGGCCCAGGGCACCGACGAGTCGATGGCCTTCGGCTACGGCCTGGGCCTCGACCTGGTCCAGCGCCTGTGCCAGAAGAGCGGCTGGCGCCTGCATTACAGCAGCGACGAGCAGCGCTTCCGCTGCGAGCTGCTGTTCCCCGCCACGCCGGACTGAAGCGCGACGGCCTTCCTCCGCGCGAAAAAAACCGCGGCCTGGGCCGCGGTCTTGGCGAGGCTCGGCGCGACTCAGTGAGCGAACACCGAGGCCTTCCTGGCCTGCAGCTTGGCCGGGTTGATCAGGAAACGCGCCAGGGCCGGCAGCAGCCAGAGGGCGCCGAACATGTTCCAGAGCAGCATGAAGGTCAGCATCAGGCCCATGTCGGCCTGGAACTTGATCGCCGAGAAGATCCAGGTGGCCACGCCGATCGCCAGGCACAGGCCGGTGAACAGCACCGCCTTGCCGGTGGAGCGGAGGGTCTCGTAGTAGGCCTCCTGCAACGGCAGGCCCATGCGCAGGAAAGACTCCAGGCGGGTGTAGATGTAGATCCCGTAGTCCACCCCGATGCCGACGCCGAGGGCGATCACCGGCAGGGTCGCGACCTTCACGCCGATGCCCAGCGCCGCCATCAGCGCGTTGCCGAGAACCGAGGTGAGGATCAGCGGCAGGACGATGCAGAGGGTCGCGGCGAAGGAACGGAAGGTGATCATGCACATGGCCGCCACGCAGATGTACACCAGCACCAGGATGATCAGTTCGGACTGCTTGATCACCTCGTTGGTGGCGGCCTCGATCCCGGCGTTGCCGGCGGCCAGCTGGAACTGCAGGTCGTCCTTGTCGTTCTCCGCGGCGAAGGCCTGCACCGCCGCCACCGCGCGGTCGAGGGTCTCGGCCTTGTGGTCGTTGAGAAAGACCAGCAGCGGCGCCAGCGAGCAGTCGGTGTTGTAGAGACCGTCGGCACGGGCGATGGAGTTGTTCAGCACGTCCTGGTTGCGCGACAGGGTCTCCCATTTCAGGTTGCCTTCGTTCATCCCCTTGATCACCTGCTTGGACACGGTGACCATCGAGATCGCCGACTGCACGCCCTCGGTGTTCTCCAGCTTCCAGGCCAGCTCGTCCATGGCTGCCAGGGCCTGGTGGGTGGAACAGCCTTCCGGGGAGGTCTTGACCATCACCACCAGCACGTCCGAACTGGTCGAGTAGTTGCGGATGATGAAGTCGTTGTCGAGGTTGTAGCGCGAGTCGGGACGCAGTTCCGGCGCCCCCTGGTCGAGGTCGCCGATCTTCAGGTGCTTGCCGTACCAGAGGCCGCCGCCGAGCATCAGCACGGCGATGGCGATGGACACCGGGGCCACCTTCGGGCTGGCGAAGTTCGACAGCAGGCGCCAGAACGGGTGCTCGCGCACCGCGTCGTCCTTGCTGCGCTGCACCGCCTTCTTGCTGATGCCGATGTAGGAGATCGCCACCGGCAGCAGGATCAGGTTGGTGAAGACGATCACCGCCACGCCGATCGAGGCGCCGATGGCCAGCTCGCGGATCACCCCGATGTCGATCACCAGCAGGGTGATGAAGCCGACGGCGTCGGCGAGGATCGCGATCATCCCCGGCAGGAACAGTTGGCGGAAGGTCAGCCGCGCCGCCATCAGCGCATTGTCGGCGCCGCTGGACTGCAAGGCGATACCATTGATCTTCTGCACGCCGTGGGAGATGCCGATGGCGAAGATCAGGAACGGCACCAGCATCGAGTAGGGATCGAGGCCGAAACCGACCAGGTTGAGCAGGCCGAGCTGCCAGAGCACCGCGACCAGGGTGGTGATCAGCACGGCGATGGTGCTGCGGATGCACTTGGTGAACCAGTACAGCAGGACCAGGGTGATCAGCAGGCAGATACCGAAGAAGCCAACCACCATCACCAGCCCGTCGATCAGGTCGCCGACCTTCTTCGCGAAGCCGACGATGTGCACCTTCACGTTGGGATTCTGCAACTGGTACTTGTCGCGGATCTTCTCTTCCAGCTCATGGGAGAACTGGCGGTAGTCGAGCTTGATCAGTTCGCTCTGGTTCTTCGGATTCGGGTACATCTCCAGCAGCGGCACGTCGACGATGCTCGACTTGAAGTTGTTCGCCACCAGGCGGCCGATCTGCCCGGACTTGAGCACGTTGTTGCGCAGTTCCTCCAGCGCCCGCGGCGAACCGTCGTAGGTCTGCGGTATCACCTCGCCGCCGGCGAAGCCTTCCTCGGTCACTTCGGTCCAGCGCACACTGGGGCTCCACAACGACTTCAGGCCGGAACGGTCGACGCCGGGGATGTAGAACACCTCGTCATGGATCTGCCGGAGCGTCTCCATGTACTCCTTGGTGAAGATGTCGCCGTTCACCGCCTCCACCGAGATGCGCACGGTGTTGCCGAGGTTGGCCAGGTCGTTGCGGTGCTCGAGCATTTTCTGGATGAACGGGTGCTCCAGCGGGATCATTTTCTCGAAGCTGGTGGACGGCCGCACCTGGGTAGCCTGGTAGAACAGGAAGACGCTGACCAGCAGGCAGAGGAAGATCACCACCGGCCGGTTGTTGAAGATCAGGCGTTCGAGCAGGCTCGCCTTGTTTTGCTGATGCTGGTTCATGGCACTCATGCGACCCCCGACTTATTGTTGTTGTTCGAGCGCGGCACCGTTCGCCGCAGCGAGGTGCACGCCGCCCTGGCCGACCAGGATCAGGTGGCCGTCGCCGGTGGCGCTGACGCCGGCCAGGGACAGCCGGTCGGGACGGTTGAACACGCTGAAGCTGCGCCCGCCGTCGGTGCTTTCGAGGACACTGCCGCCGTGGCCGACCACGACGATACGCCCGTCCGCCAGCAGCGCGCCGTCGGAGAGACCGAATTCCAGGTCGCCGGACGCCGCCTTCAGCGGTATCTCTTCCCAGCTGTCGCCGAAATCGGCGGAGCGGAACAGGTGGCCGCGCAGGCCGTAGACCAGCACGCCGCCCGCATCGGCGGTACCGATGGCGCCGAACAGCGAGCCCTCGTAGGGGCCTTCGAGTTTTTCCCAGGTGGCGCCCCAGTCCTTCGAGCGGAACAGGCTGCCGGCTTCGCCGACCACCAGCAGGCCGTTGTCCTTGACCGCGGCGATGGCGTTGAGGTGGAACTGGTCCTCGTTGTCCAGGCGCTCGCTGACGTCTTCCCAGTGCTGGCCGCCGTCGCGGGTCTCCAGCAGCGCGCCATAGGCACCGACGGCCAGGCCGTGCTGTTCGTCGGCGAACCAGATGTCCAGCAACGGCGCTTCGCGGCCGAGGTCCTCGAACTGCCTGGTCCAGGTGCTGCCGGCGTCGTCGCTGACGAGGATCTGCGCATCGTGCCCGACCGCCCAGCCCTTGCGCTCGTTGACGAAGAACACCGAGGTGAGCAACTGGCGGGTCGGCACCTTGGCCTGGGTCCAGGTCTTGCCGTCGTCGTCGGAGAGCAGGATATGCCCACGGTCGCCGACCGCGACCAGCCGCTTGCCGGCATGGGCGACGCCGAGCAGCAGGCTGCTGGCGGCCTTCGGCGATTCCACGGCGAATTGCGGCGGCGCGGCGGTTGGCGTCGACTCGGCCAGGACCGGGGTGGCGGCGAGGGTCAGAAGAGAAAGCGCCCCGAGAAACGACAGGGCCCTGCTGGCCAGGGGCGATCTGGAAGGAATGGCCGGATGCCGCGAAGCGTCCGCGGATTGGCCGGGCGAAGTGCGCCACGTCATGGGCTCACGCATGGATACCGTCCCCGTTGTTGTTATTAGTGGTTCGTGGTGAGCGTTATATAGCCAGCGTTTGGCGACGGAGACAATTGAAGCCACGTTATCTTTTGTTAAGCGTGTAAGCCGTCTGTAACGGGGGATCGGCGCCGCCCTCCTCCCCGGAGGGAAGCGGTCGGCGCCGGCGAGCGGAACGATCAGCGGGTGCCGCGGCGGCGCAGGGCCGAGGGCTTGAAGTAGGAGTCGTCCGGTACCGCCTGGGTGAAGTCGATGGTGCCCGGCTCCTCGTTGTCCAGGTTCTGCACGTGGTAGCGACGCGCCTGCAGGTCGTGGAACACATCCAGCGCGCTCCAGGTGTACGGCAGGTCGTAGAAGTTCTTCAGGTAGGCCATGGACACCCGCCACAGTTCGCCGCGACCGTCGTACTGGTCGACCACCGCCGCGCTCCAGCTGTCCTCGTCGAGGTACAGGGTGCGCTTGGAGTAGATATGCCGCGCGCCCGGCTTCAGGGTGCCTTCCACCACCCACACGCGGTGCAGTTCGTAGCGGGTGTATTGCGGATCGAGGTGGCCCGGCTTGAGCAGTTCCTCGTACTTCACCTCGGGGCTGCTGACCTTGTAGTTGTTGTAGGGGATGTAGATTTCCTTCTTGCCCAGCAGCTTCCAGTCATAGCGGTCCGGCGCGCCGTTGAACATGTCGGTGTCGTCGGCGGTGCGCAGGCCGTCGGCGGCGGCGATCGGCGTGTCGTAGGCAAGGTTCGGCGCACGCCGCACACGACGCTGGCCGGCGTTGTAGCCCCAGGCCTGGCGCGGCTCCTTGACCTGGTCGAGGGTCTCGTGCACCAGCACCGCGCCGCCGGCCAGGCGCGCCGGGCTCTTGGTGAACGACAGGTAGTAGAACATCAGGTTGTTCAGGTCGGCGAAGCTGCCGCCCTTGAGGTAGTACTTGAACAGCGCTTCCTGCTGCGAGGTCACCAGCGAGTAGCTACCGTTGCGCTGTACCGCGACTTCCGAAGCGCGGCGCACGACATAGGTGCCGCGGTAGCGGGCGACGTGGTTCCACAGCGCCTCCACGCCGCTCTTCGGAATCGGGAACGGCACCCCGCCATAGGCGTCGGCGAACCCGTTGCCGCCGTCCAGCAGCCTGGCGCTGGTGGCATTGGCGAAGGTGTTGTCGTACAGCCACTGCGGCGCCGAACCGGAACGGCGACTGGGGTAGACCGGCATCCGGAAGCTGTCCGGGTAGGTCTTGAACAGCGCCAGCTGGCCCGGGGTCAGGTGTTCCCTGTACTGCTCCAGGTTGGCCTTGTCGATGGTGAACAGCGGCTTGTCCGCGGCGAACGGGTCCGGGTGGTGCTGGCCCGGCTTGTAGCCGGCCGGCGCCTGGGTGATGCCGCCGGTC